>NZ_DATJMN010000219.1:0-12319 GCF_035508675.1 Dyella sp. | reverse complement strand
CGACCCCATGAACCTGCTGGGCTTGAATCGACCGGGCTGCCAATGCGTCCGCGCGGTCCATAGGTCCGTCGATGCTTGACCCATAACAACCACCATGGGCTTGCGCATCGCCGAATATCTGTCCTCGCGCAGTCGCATTTTCGCCTCGACCACTCAAGCCCGGCAGGCTCCTAGCGACGGGCATGAAACCGCCGCACTCCCAGGTACATCGACAGCAACGATGACATTTCGCCCAACACCGTGGCGAATGCCGCGCCCATCACGTGATAGCGGGGAATCAGTATCACATTGAACACCACGACGACGAGGGCATTGAAGCCGGTCGCGGTAACGCGGTAACGCGTGTGCTTTTCGTTGAGCAGGGCCGTGGTCATGACGGTGCAGAGAAAACGCACGGGTACGCACACGGCCAGCACCATCAGCACCCGCGCCACCTGGTGGTATTTCTCGCCAAACAGAATGGGTACCAGGTATGGCGCCGTTCCGGCCAGCGTCACCCCTATCAAGGTACCGAATGCGAACATCGCCATGCTGCCATAGCGAAACGCCGTCCAGAACTTGTCGGTGTCGTGCGCCGCCCATCGATGCAGCTTGGACAATAGGAATTTCTGGTAGATCGTGGTGGGAATCAGGTAGATCGCCATCATCACACCCAGGGCAATGCCGAAGATGCCGGCCTGCGCATTGCCGCTCAGGTACTTCAGCAGCACCGTGCTGATCGAAAAGAAGATCGTGTACAGCGACGCATCCAGACCATAGGCCCAGGACAACGACCACAGCGTCGCCATGCGCGGCGCAGGGGCGGCAACCGGGTGCTCCGGCGGCGGACCGTGCCCATACAGACGGATGCCGCCGCGCATCATCGCGCGCAACTGCGGCCACGCCAGCATGGCCATGAAGAGCGCGACAGTACTGAAGCCGATGGCCACCGCGCGCCCATCCACTCCGGGCAGCAGCCACAGCAACAGGATAACCAGCAGGCGGCCACCCGGTGTGATCAATTGCCACCAGGCCAGTGCCTGATGGCGCTCCTCCAGCCGTAGCTGGCTGCTGATCAAGCTGACGGCAAGCACGCCGAATACCAGCGGCAGCAGCAGTAACAGCAATGGTCGCGCATCCGGCGTCGCACCCGTAAACGCCCACGACACCATCAATGCCAGGCTGGTTGCGGTACTGAAGGTAATGAAACGCAGCGAAGGCCCCAGCCAGCGGTTGGCCTGCCAACCCTCTACACCATACACCTGCAGCCAATAAGCCGGCAGGCCGAAACCGGCCAGCGATGCGGCGATGGTGATGGTAGACAGCGACGACGCAAACAAACCATATTCGGATGGCCCGAGCTTGCGTGCCAGCAAGGCTTGCGTAAGAAAGGTCAGCACCGCACCCAGTGCGGTGGCGATCCATAGCATGGAAATGGCACCGATCGCGCGACGCCATTCGTGCGGAAGCCGGTTAAGGAAAGGGATGGAAGTCGCTGGGGAATTCACGTTGTGGGAAATCCATGCCGTCTGCGCGTTGGGGATAGGAGCGGCTGCATGCTTTTATGCCCGCTCCCCCAGCTTTGATGAATGACGGGGGAGAGGATCGGAGTGAAGGATCATGGCGCGGCGCCTGGTTGGCGGTGAGGCGATGCCGAACCCCAACATCGCCATTTGCATGGCAACGTTGGGGTTCGCATGCGCTCACCACCAACCTGCGCACTGGCTCGAACTTCGGCTTGGGGTGAAACGCACCGCTACACCTTCGCCGACGGATACGCGTAATACGCATAGGCGTAGTAACCGGCCGCGCGCTTTTCAACCAGGTTGAAGATGGCGCCCTTGATCATCACGCCGTTCTGCTCAAGGCGCTGCTTGGTCAATGCCACTTCGCGTACCTGGTTGACGCCGAAACGCACCACCAGCAGGCTGGTGCCGGCATGGTGCCCGATGACCGCCGCATCGGTTACCGCCAGCACCGGCGGCGTATCGACGATGATCAGGTCGTAGCGCGGCCGCAGTGTGTCGAGTAGCGTGGTGAAGTTGGCATGCATCAGCAGTTCCGACGGATTGGGCGGAATCTTGCCGCGCGGAATGAACATCAGCTGGCCCACGCCTTCGACGGGGCGGACGACATCGCTGATCTGCGCCTGCCCCGCGATCAACTCGGACAAACCGTTATCGGGCCTGCAGCCGAGCATGCGATGCAGCAGCCCTTTGCGCATGTCCGCATCGATCAACAGCACGCGCTGTCCGGCCTGCGCCATCACCACCGCCAGATTGGAGGCCACGAAGCTCTTGCCGGCGCCCGGGCTCGGGCTCGAAATCATCAGCACATTGTTCTTCGCTTCCAGCCGCGCGAAATGCAGGCTCGTGCGCAGACCGCGCAACGCTTCAGTGGCCAGGTCCGCCGGCGCGCTCAATGCCAGCACGTGCCGGCCATGGGAGCGATGATGCTGCTGGCGCGTGAACACTTTGCGCTGCGTGTCGCTCAACGGAATGGACACATATACCGGCAGGCCGAGCCGCTCGATCTCCACCGTGTCTTCCACGCCGCGAGCAAGCAACTGCCGCAGGAAGATATAGGCCAGCGCCACGATAAAGCCCAGTACCAGGCCACCGGGAATCACCCACATCGGCCGCGGCCACCACGGCCGCGCCAGATTCACCGCAGGCTGATCGATCACGCGCACATTGCCGACCGTGCCGGCGCGCGCGATATCCAGTTGCTGGGCCTGGTTGAGCAGGTTGGTATAGGTCTGGTTGCTCACCTGCACGTCGCGGTTGAGCTTCAGCAATTCCTGCTGGGTGTTGGGCAGCATGCCGATCTTGTGTTGCAGCACGCCCTTCTCCCCTTCCAGCTCGCTGATCTGTTTCTCTACCGCGCGGTATTCCGGATGCTCGGGCGTGTAATGCCGCTGCACTTCGGCCATCTGCAGATGCAATTGCTCGAGCGCGCTATCGATCGATACGTTCTGGCTGAGCAACGACTGCGTCTGCATATTGAGGTCGACCGAATGCGCCTTGAGCTGGAACGCGTTCAACGCCTGGGTGGCACGCTCCAGTTCCTGTTTCACTTTCGGCAGCTGTTCGCGCACGAACTGCAGGCTGTTCGCCGCTTCGGCCGCACTGCGGTCGACGTTCTGGCGCACGTACAGCGCAGTGACCTGATCGAGCACCCGGGTGGCCAGCATCGGATCGGCATTGTTGTAGGTGATATCGATGATGCCCGAATCCTTGACCTTCTCATTCGCCTGGACGGCTTTCTGGTACTGCGCGATCGTATCCATGTGCGAGTGCCGGACCACGCGGAAGCGTGTGCCTGGATTGGCCTGGAGCGCCTGCACCTGCATGGTGATGCCATTGGCGCTGACGGTCTGGCCGACGTGGCCGGTGACCAGTACGTTGCCGTCGGAATCCTTCAGCGTGTAAGCACCGCCGCTGCCGGCGATCAACTGCATCGGCTCATCCAGCATCGTGGCAGGAACGTCCAGCTGCTGGACGTCCAACTGCGAACCGCCCCAATCGTAACGACTCAAGCCGAATACCGGCGAAGCCAGTTCACCCGGATGGTTGGCGACGAACTTGCGCGCCAGGTACGAACCGATGAACGGGAAGCGCTTCGGCGATGCCTGGATATCCAGGTTGAGGTTTTCCACCGCCTGGCCGATCACTTTGCGCGAGGTCAGTAGCTGGATTTCAGTCGCCGCTTGCGAAGTGGAAATACCCAGCGTCTCCGACAGGTCGCTCATGCCCGGAAAGGCCGGCGCCTTCTGTTCGACCTGCACCGAGGAACTGGCTTGATAAACCGGCGTCGCCAGCATCGCATAGAGCACGCTGATCAAGAGGAACACCACGGTGATCGCACCGATCAGCCATTTATTATCGGATAGGGTTCCCAGCAACGCCCGCAGATCGACATCTTCATCGCGTGTTGCAAAGGTCTGTTTGGTGGTCATGGGCCACTCCTGACAAGCATATGCCTGATTTGAAAGAAATCGGACGTTCGTCGTTACAGATAATTCAGCCAGCTATCGACCCCGCGCTCGATCATGGCGTGGACATGCTCGAACACTTGCGGCGAGCGGCGATACGGATCGGGGATATCGCTCGCGTCACGCCATTTGTCGAGCAGAAACAACTTGCCGCTTGCCTCCGGCGCCAGCCTCGAGGCTGCCGACAGATGTTCACGCTCCATCGCGAGCACCAGATCGGCCTCGCGCAACATGCCGGGCTCGAGCTGCCGCGCACGATGCGTCGCGGCATCGATGCCGCGCGCCTCAAGCATGCGCATGGCGTTGTCATCCATGGGATGGCCCACCATCGCTTTCAAACCCGCACTGTGGATCTGGATATCGCAATGCTTGAGCTTTTGGCGAAACAGAAACTCCGCCGACGGACTCCGGCATATGTTTCCCACGCAAATAACCAAGATGTGTTTGAACACGTATAACGGCACTCTCCCCGCATGTATGAACGTCAAAGCCCATCCTCGTGGGTGTCACAAGCCCCTCCATCATCATGATGCCGTGTCGATGGAGGGTGAACCTGCACACTCCATATAGACCCCTTCCCGTCAAATCTGCATGCATTTCCCACAACGAATGGCTAACGGAAACATTTTCTGCACACACGTGAGGAAAAAACCGGGCCGCCATCAACGCTTCGTTGACGCAGCCGCGACGACTTCACAAGCTTAATTAATACAAACAAATTCCGGCTATCGAGGTGTTTTGCGCCGCCCATGCACTTTTTCGATGGTACGCAAACAACACCGACTGGCAGCACACCACACATTGCGGGGTGAACATGAAAGCATCGTTTGTCTTGATCGCTGTGATGACCGTCGCAGCCCTTTCCGGGTGCGCCGCCATTCCTGGCCAGCACATGTCGATGAGCGGGGCGGAGAAAGGCCACATTCAAATGGTGCAGATCACGCCGGAATGGCTCTCCAGCCAACCGGCGATCTCGCCACAAACGATTCCGCAAGAGCTCCTCAATTACCAGCCCGAGGCCTATCGCATCGGCCCTGGCGACATGCTCTACATCACCGTATGGGATCACCCCGAACTGACCGCACCGGCCGGTTCGCAACAACAAACCAGCGCCAACAGCCGCCTGGTGCGATCGGACGGTACGCTGTTCTATCCCTATGTCGGCACGATCAAGGCTTCCGGCATGACCATCGATGAGCTGCGCCAGGCACTGACCAGCAAACTCACCAAGTACGTGCCCAATCCGCAGGTCGACGTGGCTGTTACCAGCTACGGCAGTCAGCTGATTACCCTGGGAGGCGCCTTCATCAAGAACGATCCGCAACAAGCCACCACGGTTCCATTGACGCTCGCGCAAGCGATCGGCACCGCCGGCATTGACCTCACACATGCCGACATGTCGGACCTAGTACTGACGCGCGATGGCCACGATTACCACTTCGACTTGAATACGCTGAACAAGGCGGTCGAGCAGCGCATGTATCTCAAGCCCGGCGATCGCCTTTACCTGGCATACAACGACAACAAGGAGATTTACGTGATGGGCGAAGTGCTGCGCCCGCAAGCGCTCTCCTTCAGGACGGACGATCTGACACTGACCCAGGCAATAGGCCGCGCCGGCGGACTGGACCCGGTCACATCCAGCAGCAAATCGGTCTACGTGATCCGTGGGGTGAAAGATATCGCGCATACGCCAGCCACGGTGTATCACCTCAACGCACGCTCCCCTGCCGCGTTTGCGCTGGCAGACAATTTCCACGTGCAAGCTGGCGACGTGGTTTGGGTGGGAGCGTCGGCCATTACCCAGTGGGGCCGCTTTCTCAGCCAGCTAGTCCCGCTAGGCAGCCTGGTAAGCAGCGCCGCATTGGCCCACGGCAATACTTCAGGCGGACTTTGATTGCTTAGCGTTGCTTGCCTTGCTTGGGCGCCGTCGGAGCGGCGCCCTTTTTTTATCGCCCCAACACAGCGGCCCGAACGAAGTCGGGCGATTCGGTGCTTGCGAAAAGAGAGAGCGCACTGCAAATGTCTTGAACAAGCGTGGTCATCGGCAATCATCCAACGGCATCACTTCATTCGTGCAGACGAGAAGCCTCGAACATGCCCATCCCCAAAATTATCCATTTCAAGATTCCCAATCCCGCCACCCCCAGCCAATTGGATGCCATCGAAATAGCCAGACGTCTACACCCGGACTGGCAGATCATGATCTGGCAAGACCCGGTAGCGCCGGAGGGTTTCAGGCTCGCCAAATATTGGAAGGAAACCCGTAGCGGCGCGCAATTGGCCGACTTGATACGCATCGAGGCCGTATTGAACCACGGCGGCGTCTACCTGGATTCCGATGTCATCATGCATCGGCCGCTGGACGACATGGCGGCGCATCACGATTTCTTCATCGCAAGCGAAGACGGGCTCATCTTGACGAATGCCGCCTTTGGTTGCGTGGCGGGGCATCCTGCACTCGCCAAAATCGTCGATGACCTGGATAACAATCCACCCGACTGGTCGCTTCCGCCCAACGTGACGACGGGCCCCATCCTCTACTCCCGGCTGCTCAAGTGGCGCAAGGACATCGCGGTACTTCCACGCGAAACATTCTATCCATACAACTGGAACGACAAACCTTGCGCACCCCATCCCTTCACTTATGGCACGCATCTGTGGGAAGGCTCCTGGATCCGCGGCTGGGTCAAACTTGTCCGCAAATTCGGTTGGCAAGGCCATTTGAAATTGCTTCGTCTTCGCAGGGCGCGCGGTATCGCCAAGGAATGCGAGAAGTGGATCCATTCCAATGAAGTGGTGATCCGGTTGTTGCTGCCCCGGAAAACCAGGACATATCCGGTTTCCGAAAAGCTGATCAGAAAGACCGTGCACGGACCCAGCATCATCCTCTCCGGCAAGGATCTGTCCGTCACGCCAAAAATCGCACATCAGGGCTATTACGAGCTTCGCGAAGAACTCTTTCTCAAGAAAGTCTTGCGTGGGGGCGACTATTTCGTCGACGTGGGCGCCAACGTAGGCGCGTTCAGCCTGCTTGCTGCGTGCATCGTCGGCCCTTTTGGCCGTGTGTATGCCTACGAACCCAATCCGTTCGCCGCAGACCTGCTCAGGAACTCGGCGACCATGAACTGGATGCACGAGCGGTTGATCGTCGCCAACGTGGCAGTCGGCGAGCGAGCGGGCCACGCCGTGTTACGGTTCAATCCGTCGAGAATGGGCGATGCCGCGATCGCGGATGACACGCAAGTGGAAGCACATGCGCGAACGATCGAGTACTTGGGCAGCGACGACGATACCGTCGATACCTCCATCGTGACCCTGGATGCTGAATTCCCGTACGACCTCCCCATCACATGCCTAAGAATCGATGCCGAAGGACATGAAGCTTTTGTCCTGCGCGGTGCCGAACGCCTGCTTAGCCGCCAATGCATCGATTACGTGCTGGTTAAAGCGGTAGAGGAAATTGCCGGTGAATCCTGGCCGGCTCTGCTGGAAGGCTTGCAGAGGGTCTGCGGATATGGATATAGCCTTTACACGCTGGGGATCAACGCACGCCCTATTCCGATTGAACTCGATGCAGTACGCGTGGGCAGCAGAACCATACGCACCAGGAACTTGGTCCTCATGAATCGGTTTGCTGCAGGAAAGCGTTTCCGGTCAGCCGCACGGCAAAAGACGGACGGCGATTCGCGCGCCGCTTCCGCCCCTGGCGCATAGGCGTCGAAGGCAGACTCGATGACGCGCACGGCCACGCCAAGGATGGCGAAAGCAGCGCGTTTTTATTGTTCTGAACGAAGCCGCGCAATTTCAGCGTAGGCCGCATCCAGCTCGCTGCGCAACGCCTGATTGCTCTCCAGCAATTGCTGGATTTCCTGGCATTGCGCAATCACCGAACGAAGCACATCGCTTTTCACCGTCACATGGCGTGCGCGGTACGCACGCATGCGCTCGGCGGCAGACTTCGCCTTGCCGCTCGGCGGACGCCCGCGGCGCGGCCGAAGCAGCATGGCCATCGTTCCCGGATCTTTAGGGTCGACCATGGCGTAACTCCATGAGTTTTGGCGATTTTAAATTATCGTAACGTTACGTAAAAAGCAACAAAAAAAAACACGGAAAAAAAATCCGTGCAGCCGAAGGAGATCAACGAAAGCGAATGGGATGTGGGGAACAGCAAATGATGGGAACGAAATAGCGCGCAAGCCTGCGGGCTTCAACACTCCAAGTTCAAGGTCAGCGCGCAGGCTCTCGCAGAATGCGGTTGCCGAATCGGCGCCTCGTCGACAATGGGAATGCCGGGCTGGGAGCAAATCCCGGCGCTTTTTGTGGCGTCCAATGCCGGGATTGCATCCCAGCCTACGCGCCGTTCCTATTCGAAGGATGGCTTATTGAACGACCATCTCGTCGGTGAATAGCCAGATATCCTTGGCTCCGCCCGAGAACGACGCAGGCAAGGTTTTGCGTTGCTCGGCTTCGATTCGGATATAGCGTGCCGTCACGGGTTGCGGCGGCTGGAACCGGAACCGCTGCACGCCGTCACGCAGTGCCGGATCGAAAGTGGAAGTATGGGTGTACAAGGTGGTCCAGTGCTGCCCATCCGATGAAGCGAGAAATGTCACGTTCTCCGGCAACAGAACCCGGGACTGGGTTGCTTGCAGGAAGCCGACGTCAATAGCGTGTATGGCGGTGTCCCTCTGCAGATCGATGGTGGCCTCGAGATTGCTCTCGTGCCAGGCAACCCAACGGCCATCATGAATCTCCGGGGTACCTAACACGCCATCCACCAAGGCACTGACCGGCGCATAGGAAGCATCGGGTGGCTGCGCCAAGGTAACAGCGTGCCCGGATGCCAGGTTATGCACCAGGGTGAAACGGGTTGCGTTGTCATAACGCAGCTCGTTGCGGTAAGGCACGACTTTGAGTGTACCGGCTTGGTGAATGTCCAACTCGTCGTCGAACGATGGCGATTGCGCAACCGGGTCCACACCGTCTTCCGTGTAGTGATTTTGCAGATCGTCGAAGCCGCGCTTTGCATGCAACTGCCAATCGCCTTGCTGCGCGTCGTAGTCGATGGCGTAGGCCACCACAGGTTTGCTCTCCGGGCCATAGGCTATTTTTTGCGCATCCAGCCAACGGTATTGCGCTTGCAAACGCTGTTCGAAGTCGGCGTAGGCGGCTTCGCCGTGCTTGCCCGTCCAGAGATTTTCCGCGAATGCGAGCATACGTGGATAGATCTTGGACTCGGCATTGAAGGGGTTGGCGTGTTCGCTCCACAACGGCGCTTCGCCGCCGAGGATTTGGGCACGGTGCTCGGCAAAAAGCTGGTCGTCGTCCGGCGTGCTTGGCGCAGTGGGCTTGGTGATGTCGGTGTGGTAGATGCTTTTTACCGTCAACACATCCAGCGGGGAATCCAGGTAGAACGGGCCTGCCATGATGATGCGATTGCCGTTGAGCAGCGCCTTGCGCATCACGCTATTGCCCAGCCACATCCGCCACACTTCCACGATGGCGTTCTTGTCCGCGCCGCCCTCCAGAATCTCGTCCCAGCCGATCATGGTCTTGCCTTTGCTTTCCAGGTAGCTCTGGAAATGCTTGACGAAGTAGCTCTGCAGCCCTTCCTCGTCCTTCAGCCCGTGCTGGTGCATCAATGCCTGGCAAGCCTCACAGGCTTTCCAACGATCTTTGGGCGCTTCGTCGCCGCCGATGTGCACGTACGGCGAAGGAAACAGCGCGATCACCTCGTCCAGCACGTGCTGCAGGAAGCTGAAGGTTTCCGGATTGCCGACGCAATAGATGTCCTTGAACACGCCCCAGGTATGCGGCACGGTCAGCGGCTGCTTGGTGCAGGAATATTCCGGATATGCAGCCAGCGCAGCCGTGCTGTGGCCCGGCATTTCGATTTCCGGGATCACCATGATGTTGCGCTCCCGCGCATACGCGATCACGTCGCGGATCTCGCTCTGCGTGTAGAAACCGCCATAGCGGCTGCCGTCTTCCTCGGCGCGCCACGCGCCTACGTCGGTCAGCTTGGGATAGCGGCGAATCTGGATGCGCCAACCCTGGTCTTCCGTGAGATGCCAGTGGAAAGTGTTGATCTTGTAGTAGCTCAGCAAATCGAGCTGTTTCTTGATGAAGGAAACGGGGAAGAAATGCCGCCCCACGTCGAGCATGAAACCGCGGTACGCGAACGCCGGCGCATCCTTGATGTTGACGGCGGGAATGTCGACGGACGATGCACGTTCCAGCGGCAACAATTGGCGCAGCGTCTGCACGCCCCAGAACAGGCCCTTGTCACTGGACGCCTGGATCACCACACCACGCGGCGTAACCAGCAAGCGGTAAGCCTCATCGCCATGCACGGTAGGATCGAAGGCCAGCACGATGCCGTGCTCGTGCGCGTTGCGCGAAAGCTGGATGCCGGTTTGCGCATGGATCGATTCGCGCAGAAAGGCGACGATCTGCCGCACGCGCGCACTTGTCGGCGCGTCGATGCCGGTATGTGCATCCAGGTGATAAGCCCCCTCCCCGACTTCCAGCTGCTGCGGCTTCGGGATGATGCTGATGTCCGCAACCGCCGAGGTGCTCGCGATGACGATGGACAAGCCAAGGCACCAGGCCAGGAGAGGTTTAAGCATCAGTTGGACTCCCTTACAACGTGATCATTAACATCAAAAGCAGCGAGCCCGGCTTGGGGCCGGGCTCGCTTTGTTGCGTCAATCGAGCTTGTAATCGAACGTGAGGAATACCTCGCGGCCGTTGTACTCGCTACCGGTCTGACCCGTCGTGACGTACTCGAAGCCACCTGCGTAATACGGAATCGACGAAACCCTGTCGAAGATATTGTTGACGGTGAGCTTGAGCTTGGTCATGTGGTTGATCTGCCACGCGACCGAGGTATTCCAGGTGATCCACACCGGCGTATGGCCCTGGTATTCGGTGTCGGCAACGGTGACGGGGGTGCCGTTGACGGTCACCTGGCAAACACCCGTAGCGACCGTCTCGGTGCCATTTTGCACCGTAACCATGCTCGGCTGGATGCCGTTGGGCAGCGTGTTGCAACTACCGTAGTTCGGGGCGCGCAGGCCACCATCGCGCACACCGGAGATCGACACGTCCCAGTCGCCCTTGTGCCAGTCGGCAATCCACGCGATCCTGCTCGCCACGATGTTGTAGCGGGTGTTTTGCAACAGGTCTGAAGCCAGCACACGCTGCTTGTACTCGAGGTTGTCGGTGTAGTTGATGTTGGCGCGGAAATCACCCCAGTCGTCAGTGTGCAGTTTGTAATCCAGCGAAGCATCGATACCGCTTACGTATAGCGAAGCTTCGTTGATCGGGCCGGACTGCTCGGAGATGATCTGGCCGGACGCATTGCGCTGAACATACTTGGTCACCAGCTGGCAATACGCCGAACCCGGCGCATGCGCCGTGTACGGCGACAGAGAGGACGAACCGTTTACCTGGTAGCCGGTAAGGCAACCGGCCTCGTCGGCCAGCACGGTGTCTGCGCCCTGGTACTCGATGGCGTTGTCCACGCCCATGTGCCAGTAATCGGCCGAGAACGACAGGCCTTGCACGCCCGGGATCTGCCACACGAAACCGTAGGTCCAGGAGTGGCCGGTCTGCGGCTGCAAGTAGGGGCTGCCATTCGTATTCAATGTGTACCACTGCGATTGCGGACGCTGTACCGTGCTACACCATGTGCTGTTGGACTGGCCCGACTTGATGGCGTTAATGCATTGCAAGGGATCAGCGTAATCGCCTATCGGAGAGCTGGTGCTGGTCAGGTAGATAGCCTGCATGTCCGGCGCCTTGAAGTTGGTGCCGTAGCTGCCACGGAGTAGCAGACCGTCATACGGGCGCCATTCCAGGCCTGTGCCCCAGGTACGCGCGATATCAGCACTGCTGGCGTCGTGGTATTTGTCGATGCGGCCGGAGATCGTCCACGTCACCGAATCCAGCAACGGTACGCGGAACTCGTTGCCGAACGAATAGCGCTGGCGGGTACCGCCACCGGTGAGATACGAATAGAACGGGTTCACGAATGTGCTTGAGTCGGCCCCGCGCGGGTCAGGCGAGAGCAGGTAGCCGTTGTGCGCGGCTTCGAGCACCGCTGCCCAACCGATCGGCTGATCATGCACCCAGGGCAACGTGTACAGGTCACCGTTGACGCGGAACTGCGCCTGGTCCAGCCACGAGGTCGCGGTGTCCTCGCCATTGACGGCGAACTGGCTGTATTGCTGCGGCGTGATTGGGTTCCACCACTGCTGCCAGTTCATGGCGTAAATGGGAATGGTGTTGCCGCTGCTGTCCTTGGTGGTGCCCAACTGTTTCCCAAGGAAGAAGTTGTTT
>NZ_DATJMN010000218.1:0-24393 GCF_035508675.1 Dyella sp. | reverse complement strand
GCGATGACTTGGATGAGCTGGCCTTGGGCGTTGGTCAGGTACTGGGTGGCGTTGCCCAGGCCGTCGGTGACAGTGGTGTCATTCGTGCCATAGCTCAGGTTGAGCGTCTGCGCCGCGCTGCCGGTCCCGGTGGTGATGCCGGTGACCTGGTACGCGCCTTGCGCGTCTTGCGTATAGCTGTAGCTGACCGTGGTGCCATCGCTTTGCGTGACGCTGCTGACCAGGTCGGTGGTGCCTTGATACGCGTACGTGGTGGTGTAGCTCGCGCTGGTGGGGTCGGTATCCGAACCCAGCGTGGTGGTGACCGAGGTCAGGCGGCCTTGGGAGTCGTAGCCGTAGCTCACCGCCTGGCGGGTCACCGCGGTGCTCTGGCCGGGCGGCACTTCCTGGATCGACAGGCTGATCAGCTGGTTGCTGGTGTTGTAGCCGAACAGCAGCGTGTCGCCGTCGTTGGCCACGATCTGGCTCAACTGGCCGTTGCTGTAGCTGAAGCTGTAGCTGGCGCCGCTGCTTGTGTCGGTCAGCGCGGCGAGCTGGCCGGTGGCGTTGTAGGTTTCCTGGGTGGTGCTGGCCGCGTCGGTCCAGGTCCAGATGGAGCTCGTGGCGTTCCAGCTGAGCGTGTCGATGGCACCGCTTTGGTCGGTGCTTTGGTACACGCCCAAGGTGGCGTTGTAGGTGTAGACGACGCTCGATCCATCATCGTCGGTACGGGTGATGGTGCTGCCGGCGGTGTTGAGGGCGCCGGTCAGGCCGTTGACGTTGCGGCTGAAGCCGTAGGTCCAGCCGTCGTTGCCATTCAATTGGCCAAGGCTGTTGTAGGTGCGCAGGACGTTGAGCGGGAGGCCGTCGAACAGCAGGCCTTCGTCGTTGCTTTGCAGGACCAGGTTGCCGGTGGCGGCGTTGACGTAGCTGCTGTTGGCCGCCTGGCCCAGCGAGGGAGAACCTCCTTGTGATTGGCCCAGCTGTGTCAGCGAGGTGTTGCCAAGGCCCAGACCATTGCCCGAGATCACTGCGACCATCGTGTTACTCCCAATCGAAGACATGGATCGCCACCGCGGCGGTCCGATTTGCGGGAGTACTAATCTGGGATTTAGGCGAAAAGTTTAGAGCGCCAGACCATGACTGATGGCATAGAAGGACTTAAGGTTGGCGACAGCATTGCTCCCGCCGCCACGAAGAAGCCTGTCCTTGGCGTAAGCCTCGTAGGCTGGCGGTGAGGCGACGCCGAACCCCAACATCGCCATCTGCATGGCAACGTTGGGGTTCGCATATGCTCACCCCAACCTACGCGCTGAATTTCCTGAGGAAGTACATGGAAGCACAATGTTCGGTTGCTGCCGCTCGCTACGCTCGCACCGCACCCTAGCCCTCCCCTACTTCGCAGGGGAGGGAACCGTTTGTCGCGATGATCCAGATGCCCGCTTCGCTTGCGTGCTATTTATAGAAGTGCCCTTAAAAGTTCGGCTACGCCGACTCCACCATCACCCGTTCGCGCAGGCAACATCGCAATCGCTCCAACGCACGCTTGTGCAATTGCGAAATTCGCCCCTTTGTCACACCCAACTGCTCGGCAATCTCCACGAACGGAAACTGGTGGTAGTAATGCATCACCACCACGGTCCGTTCGCGTTCGGTGAGTCGATCCAGGCTCTCTGACACGGCGGCGCTCAACTGGGCTTTTTCAAGCTCGGCGTAGGCGTCCGCCGGTTGCATGTGGCCCGGCATGGATTGCATGTCCAACAAGAAACCCAGGCCCAGGCCGACGGTAGCGGCGACGAAATTCTCCAAGGGATCGCCGCTATCGTCTTCGTGAAACGATTCGACGCGCTCCTTCGCGGCGGCGGCGCGGAAAGGTGCATCGTGGCCCAGTTCCAAGTGAACATTGCGCAGCACGCGCAGCCCATCGAACACGGCGCCGCGTACACGCAGGCGCGCAAACGGCTTGAACGGCACGCCACGGCCCGGATCGAAGCGCTCGATGGCATCCAGCAGGCCGATCAAGGCGTTCTGCACGCAGTCCTGCCAGGCATCCAGCATCAGGTACACGCGCAGATAGACATCGCGCGCAAGCACGCGTGCCCATGGCGAATAGTGCACGATCAGCGCATCACGCGTCGCCGCGCTCCGTTCCTGTTGCCAGCGCAGCCACAAGAGGTCCTCGTCGCTGTCCACGGAGAGCATCTGGGCATTCAGAGGTGATAGCCGCTCAGCAGGGCCTGAGCCAGCAAGGTCCAGCCGTTGATCAGCAGGAACAGCAGAATCTTCAGCGGCAAGCTGATCGTGGTGGGCGGCAGCATGATCATGCCCAGTGCCATCAGGATGGCGGCCACCACCAGATCGATCAGCAGGAACGGCAGGAAAATCACGAAGCCGATCTGGAAGGCGGTGCGCAGCTCGCTCAGCATGAAAGCGGGAATCAACTGCAAGGCGCCGATATCCTGCACCGACTTGGGCGGCGGCACCTTGGCCATGCGTACCACCGCGAGCAGATCGTCCTCGCGCGTCTGGCGAATCATGAACAGCTTGAACGGTTCGAACGCGTGGACGGCGGCCTCTTGGATCGGCATTTCATGGCGAAGATACGGATCGAGGCCGTTCTGCTTGGCGCTCTGAAACACCGGGCTCATCGAGAACAAGGTCAGGAACATCGCCAGCGTAAGCAGCACGCTGTTGGGCGGCGTCTGCTGCAAGCCCAAGGCACTGCGCACCAGCGACAACACCACGATGATGCGCGTGAACGACGTCAGCGCAATCACCATCAGCGGAATGAACGACAGCAGCGACAGCAGCAGGAATGAGCGCAGGATTGGCGAATAGTCCTCGCTGGAAGCACGTGCCATGGCGTCCTGGATGGGATCGGCACACCATCCCGTCAGCGGCAGAAGCATGCCTGCCAAGAGCAGAATGACCGCAAACCACTTGCTGCGGGTCATGACGTTCCCTCGTCGATAGCTGTCATGGGCGTCACCGTGGCGCTCGTGCCGCGGCTGCTTTCCACGATCAGATAAGCCTGGCCACGATAATTCACCACGTGCACCGTCGTGCCCATGCTGAGGCGGCGTGTCGCTTGCAGCTGAATTCCATCGACCGGCGGAGCCACCGTACGGGTTGCGCCCGGCCATGCGATCCAACCGCGGCGGCGAATGAGCATCAAGGCCGCTGTGAGCAGACCCAGCAGGCAAAGCGTTATCAGCAATGCCAAGGCAAAGGTACCCATCGACACCGGCGTGTCCGTGCGATACGGAATGGCAGCCGGTGCCGTCGCCGCCATCTGTAAAACCAGCAAGCTCACAGGATCTCGGTAATCTTCAGGCCGAAACTGTCGCCCACCGCCATCAACTGGCCGCGTGCAATGGATTTGCCGTCGAGTTGCAATATGACCGGCGCATCCAGATGCGTATCCAAGGTGACGGTGTCGCCCTTGCCGAGGCCGAACAGCTTCTCGACGTTCATCTCGGCCGCGCCCAGTACCACATCGAGGCGCACGGTCACGTGCCCGAGCATGGACAAGTTGCGCTTGATGAGCGGGTCGCCCGCAGTGGGTTCGTAGGCGACTTCTTCCAGTTCAATGGGTGCTACGACGATTTCGTTCATGACCGCTGTTCCTAGAATGCTTGGGTATCTGTAGGCCGGGATGGCAATCCCGGCATCATTGCGTTGCTGCCACTCACGGCGATTCCCGATGAATGCCATCGAGCACGACGGCACGTTGCTCACCCGACCGCCGCAGATAGCCTGTCGCCACTGCACCATGTCCCTGCACATGAATCTGCAAGGGTTCATCGAGCTTGCGATCGCCGACCAGCACCTCGCCGACACTCAGGTCGGAAAGATGCGCCAGGTCGACCGAGCCGAAATCCATCACCGCCTGCACCCTCAGCGGCGCCGTGTGGATAGCGGCTTGACGAGATAGCAGGCCAGGTTCCCTGGCGATTGCCGCGGGTGGCGCCAATCGATCCGCCATGCCGCGGTCGATCGCCAGCGTCAGCTGCAAACGCCCGATCGTCGCGATGGCGCGGAAGGCCCCAAGGCGCGCATGCTCCACGCTTAGCGGTGCGTTGTCCCGAGCAAGCTGTGCGGCCTTGCCGATGCCTGCGCGCCGCTGAATGCGCACAGCAAGATCGGCCATGGCATCCTCACCCACCCGTTGCGCCAATTCCGCGTCGGCATCGGTGGTGGTGCTTGCGTTAGCAAGCAGACGCCCTATCGAATCGACATCCTTGCCGCCCGCATACACGGCCAGCACGCCATTGTCGGTGGTCGCCATCCAAGGCAGGTTGCGCTTGTCCTGGCTGCCGTCCTGTTCATCGGCATGCACTTCGACCACGCCTTCGGCCGCACCGACCCACCAGTCGCGCGCCCAATCGTCCACCAGCCCCGCCAGCAGCGCGAGCAAAGCGGTACGGCGGGATTCGCCGAGCCAGCCAAAATGAACGTCCTGTGTCATGCATCAGCTCCCGCGCGTGCTGTCATAGAGTTGTTGCAACATGTCGCTGGACACGGTCATCACACGCGAGCTGGCCTGGTAGCCACGCTGCAGCACGATCATGTCGGCCAGTTCCTGCGTGAGGTCCACGTTGGACATTTCCAGGCTGCTGCCGTCGATGTTGCCGAAGGTGGCGGAGCCGGGACGTCCAATCTGCGCGGTCTGGTTTTGCGGCGGCAGATACAGGTTGCCCTGGATTTCGTGCATGGAGCTCTCGTCCGGAAATGACGCCAGCGCCAATTGCGGGCCTGCATGGGTGGAACCGTCGGCATACGTCAATTGCAGAATGCCGTTGGTGTCGAATGACTCCGAGGAAAGGCCCACCACGCCGTGGCCATCCTGCACCTTGGCAGTAAGGCTGGTAGCCGTGCCGCTGATACCCGTGGCGCCGCTCAAGCTGCCGGGTGTTCCAAAATTGAACACGACGCTTTGCGACTTGCCGCCCAGATTGGCCGTCATGGTGACCGAATTGGCGCCCGCTTCCGGCGCGCCGGTGTTGTCAAAGCTGATCTGGCCGCTGCCCAGCGTGCCGCCGGTGCTGTCGGTGATGGATACATTCCACGTGCTTGAGCCTGTCGGCACCGGCGTGGTTGAACTGCTGGCCGAAGTCAGCGTCATCGTCAGCGTGTGCGCGGTCCCCTGCGCATCGTAAATGGTGATGTCGCTGATCGTGTCCGGCGAAGTGCCGGTGATATTGCCGACCAGGTTCACCGTGGTGGTTGCTGCGGCTGGCAACGTCTTCAGGCTGCTGATATCGATATTGCCGAAGCTGCCGGTGGGGCTATATCCCTGCACCAGGTATTTGTTGACCGAATCTTCCAACTGGCCGGAGGCATTGAAATCGAACTGGCCGGAGCGCGTGTAGTAAAGATTGCCTTGCGAATCTTTCAGGATGAACAAGCCCTCGCCCTGAATGGCGACGTCCGTGCTGGTGCTGGTCTGCTCGATCTGTCCCTGGCTGGTATCCGTACCGGTACCCGCGATCTTGGTGCCGTCATCGTCCAGCACGTTTTCGAAGAACGAATCGCTGCCGCGAAAACCCGGCGTGTTCATATTGCTGATGTTGTTGCTGATGGTGTCCAGGTTCTGGGAGAAACCAAAAAGCCCGGAGACGCTGTTGTACAACGCTTGCATGATGCCGCTGCTCATGGTGCTCTCCTTATGATGGGTTTGCAGCACGCCGTGCCCACGCTTGGCGCCGAATCCGCCATGCGGGTTGCCGCCAGGCGATGGCTCATGGCGTCACCAGCGTGATTTGCGAGAGATTGACGTTGGTCAACACGCTGCCGCTCGATGGCGTCACGGTGAGCTGCACGCCATTCGTGCTGTATTGAATGCCAGTCACCTTGCCGGTCGTGGTCGAGCCGTCGGCATTGGTCACCTGCACGGTATGCGACAACAAGGCAACCGTCTGGTCGGAGGAATCCAAGGTGGACAGGTTGTTGATGCCGGTGATTTCCTCGCTTTGCTGTTCGATACCGACGAACTGCGCAAGCTGGGTAAGAAACTGGCTGTTGTCCAGCGGCTGCATCGGGTCCTGGAACTGCAGCTCGCTCACGAAGAGCTGGATGAAATCCTGTTCGTTGATGCCCGCGTTGGGCAGCGAAGTGGGATTGGTCGAACTCAGGGTGCTACCGATCGCTTCCACTGTCATGGCGTACTCCTCACATTAAGATTCGGCGAAGCCCATACTTCGCGGCCGTTCAACATGATCCTGCTCAGCGGCACACCCTTTTGCCTGGCGTCGCTGAGTACCCAACCCACCAAGTGCGATGCCTCCGCGTCGCCCAAGCGAAAATCGCGTATCCAGGCCACGCTGCTGCCGTCGCGCTGGCGAGTGAAGCGCAGCGAACGTTCTGGCCAGATTGCCTGAGCACCGCTGCCTGCCAGCGTCGAGGTCAAAGCGCTTACCGATGGCGCTTCATCCGCGGCTACCGATGACGGTATTGCCACGGCATGGATGGGTTGCGCTTCGGCTGCTGCTTCCGCAGCCTGTGCGTCCACGGCAACCACCGTTGCGGGGGATGCATCCATCGGCTCGGCCTGCGCGGCCACGGCAGCCTGGTCGATGGGATTCGTGCTCAGCGCCTTGACACTACCGTCCGCCGCCGTCAATTCCGAAAGATAAGCCTGGGCCATCGCGTGCCAGCCAAACACGCGTGCTTCCAGCAATGTTTCCGTCACGCCGACCGGTGCAACGTTCAACTGTTCAGCCGCTTGCATCTGTTGCAACACGGCTGCCTGGATGGACGTCTGCGGTAGCGCGTCGTCGATAAGCGGTGCCGCGTTGGCTGGGTTCGGTTCGAACGGCTGCTGCTCATCGAAACCTTGCCCGGACGCTGCCTTCGGGTTGCTCTGCGCAGATGGCTTGGCCTGCGGCGCCTGCTTCACCAGCTCGTGCGCGAAATCCTCGGCAGGCTGGCGCGACTCATCGCGCTGGGCAAGCTGGGCGGTCTTATCGACCACGCTGAAGACCGTCGTCATGATTCCTCCGCCCGGCTTTCCAGCCACAGCTCGACGCCCTCTTCCAGCGCCTTCGCCGCACGCGCATGGACCAGGGCAAGACGCACGCTATCGAGATGTTCGTGCACGCGTTCGCGATGGCGCTTGGCCATTAGGTTCTCGGCGGCTTTTTCCGCGCGCTGCAGCGATGCTTGCTCGCATGCATCGCTGGCAACTTGCAAGTGGTCCGTCAGCACCAAGGAGAGCTGGGTCAGCAACTCATAGCGAGCCAGGTCGATACCTTGTGCCTGGGCAGCACACGCTTGCGCAGCAAGCGCAACCTTTTCTCGCGCGGCGTCGACAGTCTCCATGCGCTGCCTGGCCGCTCCTTCCTTGTCCACGGATTCGGCCAGCGCCATTTGCGCCTGCAGTTCCTTGACGCGCGCCATGCGCAAGGCAACTTCATAAGCATGCTGCTTGCGTACGCTCATGCCGGCACCCCCGCCCTGGACGCAAGCACCTGTTCGAGCTTGTCGACGGTTTCGCGCAACGATGCCGATTGGCCCGGCGCCTGGCGCAGGCAATCGATCAGCCTGGGGTACAGCACGATCGCTTCATCCAGCGCCGGGTTGGTTCCGGCCTGGTAGGCGCCCATGTCCACCAGGTCGCGCGAAGTCTCATAGGTGGAAATAATCGATTTGACGCGCAACGCCAGCTTTTGCTGCCGCGCATCCGCCACGCGGGACAGCAAGCGACTCACGCTCGACAACAGGTCGATGGCCGGCAGCTGTCCACGACTGGCCAGTTCGCGCGATAGCACCACGTGTCCGTCCAGGATCGCGCGCATGTGATCGGCGACCGGCTCATTCATGTCGTCGCCCTCCACCAGCACGCTGTAGATCGCGGAAATGGAACCGCCGCCGCGTACGCGGCCGCCACGTTCAAGTATTTGCGGCAGCAGGTTGAAAACGGAAGGCGGATAACCACGCGACGTCGGCGGCTCGCCCACGGCAAGCCCGACTTCGCGCTGCGCCATCGCAAAACGGGTGATCGAGTCGACGATCAACAACACATCCAGCCCCATGTCGCGGAAGTATTCGGCCACGGCGTGGGCGGCGTGCACCGCATGCGTCCGCACCAGCGCGGGCTGGTCGGCCGTAGCCACCATCATCACCGAGCGCCGGCGTCCTTCCGGGCCAAGCGATTCCTGCAGAAAATCGCCCACCTCACGTCCGCGCTCGCCGATCATGCCGACCACGACGACGTCCGCGTTCACATGCCGCGCCATCATGCCCAGCAGCGTGCTTTTGCCGACACCACTGCCCGCAAACACGCCGACGCGCTGGCCCTTGGCAATCGGCATGACACCGTCGATCGCGCTGACGCCGGTTTCAAGCGGCTGATCCAGCGGCACCCTGCGCAATGGATTGATCGGGGCGGGCTGTAATTCGCGATAGCCTTCCGCCGCAATCGCGGGGCCGCCATCCAGCGGTTCGCCAAACGCATCCATCACGCGCCCGACCATGGCCCGCGCCACGGGAATACGCAGTGCGCGGCGCAACGAGCGCACACGGGCGCCGGCTGCAATACCGCGCAGATGTCCAAACGGCATCAGCAGCACGCGTCCGTCGCGGAAGCCGACTACCTCCGCGCTGATCTTCTGCGCACGCGCATCGCCATCGATCTCGCACAGCTCGCCGATTTTTACGTCCGGGCCACTGGCCTCGACCACCAGTCCATTGAAACCCAGCAAATGGCCGTACTCCCGCACCAGCGCCGTGCGTTGCAGCGCGCTGTTGAAACGGTCGAGGGCCATGGTTGTGCTCATGCGCAGCGTGCTCCGAACGTCATGGGTGCACCGCTGCCGACTCGGGGCTGGCCGCCAACCCCAAGGTTTCGAGCATGGCACTGTAAATCGCGCTCAAGCGCTGAGCCATGGATGTTTCGGCGTAGCCGCGTTCGGTAACGAGCCGGCACTCGCCGGTCGACAGACTGTGCTCCACCACCACTTCCAGACCTTCGAGGCGATCGGGCACATGCGCACGGTCCGCGGGCGCCACTTGCAGCGTCACTGCGTTGCCGCGATAAGCCTCGGCCATCTGCTGGCAGAGCCGGCGCACCAGCTCGCCGTCTGCCTGCATGCTGCCCAGCAAGCGGGCAAGGCTGCTCAGCGCAAGCTCGAATGCCAGTTGTTCCATCGCTTCTTCATGCGCACGCAATTGCTCCTGCAGGCTCGCGGCCAGCGCGGCCAGCTGCTCGCGTTGCTGCAGCAGGCTCTGTTGCTCGTCCTCCATGCGCTGGCGGGTTTGTTCTTCCCATGCCTGATGAAACTGTTCGGCTTCGCGGCGGCCATCTTCCTCGCCGGCCTTGAAGCCTTCGGCATAGCCTTCGCGATAAGCCTGCACGTCCAGTTCGTCGGGTTGGGCCAACACGTCCGCCAGCATCGGCTCCGGCGCCTTGGTGCTGCTGATGGAGCGCGGCGCCGCGCTTTCCAGCAAGCCGTGGTGTTGCAAGCGGCGGATCATGACGCAGCCCCCGCCGTTCGACCGACCTGCGCGGCCGTATCCAGATAACGCGCCAAGGTATCGGCGAGCGACTGTGGGAACGGCTTGGGCATGCGATTCAATTCATGCCGCACCGATTCAGCCCGCGATTTCTCGCAGGCAGCCAGATAGATATCGGCATGGTCAGGTGCCGCTGCAGCCAGCACGCGCGCTGCCCATGCCGCCGACAGGCGATCGAGCACCACGATCAGCACGTCAGGCGGTGGCACTTCGCGCGCCAGATAGGTGGGCTCATCCGCAAGCACGGCCTGCAGCAGCTCGGCGTCGAGCGTGGTGTAACTCTGCGCCTCGCGAACGAGCGGCTGAAGCGCACGGCGCCAGGCTTCGGGCAGGTGCGCAAGAATCCAGTGCCGGTCGGCCGGGTGCATGGTGGCCAACGCGAGCGCCGCCTTGCGAGTGCCGGCCGGATTCATCGCTCCACCTCGGGTGTCTCGATCCACTGGCGCAGGCGCAGCAGCGCCGCTTCGCGCTCCGACATGGTCAGGCGGCGCGGAGTACTGGTACGCATTGCCATCAGCAACGCTCCCACCAGAAACAATACCAACGCGGCGATCACCGGATAAATCCACCAATAACGGCTTGCCGCGACCGATGATGCGGCCTCGTCGGTCGACGGTGCGGTGGTAGCCGCCGTTGCGTCCGCGCGCACCGCCACCGTGTTATCCAAGGCAGTCGGCGCCGACACCGCAACCGGTTCCGGCGGCGCAATGGCGGCGATGTCCACTTTGTCCCCGCGCGTTGGATCGAGCCCCAGCCCGGCAGACACCACCTCGCTCAGCTTGCTGATTTCGCTGGACGGCAACGTGGCAGGAATGACGATGCCTACGGAGATGCGGCCGACCCGACCCGGCGCCTGGTCCACCTCTTCCTGCTCGCGTCCGTGCGCGTATTCCACCTCGCGGTCACTGCTGGTGGAACCATTGGCATGATCGATGTCGGCGCTATCACCGGCATGTCCGGTGGAGTTGATTTTTTCGCGCACCAACAGGCCGTTGCCGTCCTTGCCCTGCCCGATCAGCTGCTCGCGTACTTGCTTGACGTGGTCGTAATTGAGGCTGACGTTGACGGAGACCGTAAAGTTGTCGGTACGAAGCACGCGGTGCAGCAGCTCACCGACGCGCGCACGCAACTGGCTCTCCATTTGCGATTGCGCATCCAGGTTCGAGGAATTCAACGCACCGTTCTGCCCTTCCGCCGAATACCCGGACAACACCATGCCCTTGTCGTCCAGCACCACCACCGCATCCGGCGACAAGCCTTCCACCGCCGAGGCCACCAAACGCTGGATGCCCGCGACCTCGCGCGCATCCAGATGCTTGGCCGGGCGCATTGTCAACGTGACCGAAGCCTTGGAAGGGTCCTGGTCCGGCGAAAACAGATCCGAACGGCGAATGGTGAGATGCACGCGTGCAGAGGCCACCTCGTCCAGCGCCGAAATCGTCCGCTCCAGTTCTCCCTGCAAGGCACGCTGAAAGTTGACCCGCTGCGCGAATTCGGTCACGCCGTAATCCGAATCCTTGAACAGTTCGAAACCGACGCTGCCACCCTTGGGCACGCCCTGCGAGACCAGCTTCATGCGCGTCTCGTAGACCTGCGCATCCGGCACGAGAATGGTCTTGCCTTCATCCGCCAGACGATAGGGCACCTGCATCTGATCGAGCGCACTGCTGATCTCCGCCGCATCCGTTTCACGCAAGTCGCGGAACAGCACGGCGTAAGGCGGATGCATGATCCACCATGAAGCGACGCCGACGATGCCCACGATCAGCACGATGCCGATCACGAAGGCGACTCGTGCGCGCTGTGACATGGATGCAAAAAACTGCCGCATAGGTATTCCTTTAGTACGGATTCAAATCCTCTCCCCTCGGGGCATAGGTATCTACACAACTTTCAAGAAGCTGCCGTCCACCTCGCCGTTATTCCGGCGAAAGCCGGAATCCGGTTTCAATACGTTTTGCAAAGCACTCAAAAACAATTTTGTGTCCTTCGGACGCGTATTTGAACTGGATTCCGGCTTTCGCCGGAATAACGGCGAGGTGGGTTTGATACCTGTGCCAAGGTGGAGAGGGTGAAAGCTAAAGCTGCATATTGGTCAGGTTCTGATACGCATCCACGATCCGATTGCGCACTTCCACCGCCAGCTGCAATTTCAGCCGCGCGTGTTCCATGGCGATCATCACGTCATGCACCGGTATGTCCTCGCCCGCCGCCAGCGCACGCGCAGCCTGGTCGGCCTGCTCGAGACTGCCGTTGAGTTCATTGACCTGCGAACCCAGCATCTGGATGAATGCCGGGCCTTTCTGGCTGGTTTCGTCCAGCGATTCGGGCATCTGGATCGGCCGGATGTCCACCGGGGCGACGGACGAGCCTTCGATCGGCATCACGTTCATGCGTTGCCTCCCACATCCAGCGCGTGCAAGGCCATGCTGCGCAGCGAGTTGAAGGCGCGCACGTTGGCTTCGTACGCACGGCTGGCGTCCATCAAGGCGCTCATTTCCGACACCATGTCGACGCGCGGGTAGCTCACCATGCCGTTTTTGTCGGCGGCAGGATCGGAAGGATCGTGCTCTTCGCGTGTCGCGGCATCGGTCGCCAGCATGACGGGCTGGGAAGGTACGCCGTGGCCGGTTTCGCCGAGCATCGCATTGAAACTGGCGGCGTACGGCGCGCTCACCCGCATCAAACGCGCAGGGTGGCCCGGCTGGTTCGGCGTATTGGCGATGGCGATGTTATGGCTGGCCGCTTCGATGCGCAGGCGCTCGTATTCCAGGCCAAAGCGTGTTGCGGTAAAAATCTGGTCCACGACCATGCTCAATCCCTCCCGGCCAGAGCTAGTTGCATCAGGGCAAAGCGCCGCGACATCACCGTCGTCAGCGATTGAAAATTCACGCTGGCGGTTTCCAGTTCCGCCACTTCGTCATCCAGGCTGACCGGTGCGTTCGCACCGGGATCGGCCACGTGCACGGATTCACCGAGCATGCGCGGTGTCATCACCTGCAGCTCCTGGGCATCCATGGTGGGTTGCTCGGCGGCCTCGCGCAGCAATCCAGTGGCCTGCGCGAAATCGGCGCGCTGCGGGCGATAACCCGCCACATCCACATTGGCGATGTTGGCGCTGGCTACCTCGGCCCGCATGCGGGCCATGCTTATCCCCAAGCGCAGTGCTTCGGTGGTCAAATCCATGCGTGCCTCCTCATTGAATCACCAGCTCGCCGCGCAGTGCGCCGGCGTCCTTGATCGATTGCAGAATCGTGATGACGTCGCGGGTGGACAGGTGTATGGCCCGCAACGCCGCGATCAGGTCGGCCACCGTCGCACCGTTGGGAATGCTCACCATGCGCGCCTCGGGGTCCTGCACATTGATGTTTGCCTGCGGCACGACCGCCGTGCCGATATTGCGCGAGGGGTTGACCAGGTAGCCGTCCGGCTGTGAAACGAGGTAATCGGTCTGCACCTGTATGCGCAGATCGCCCTGCGAAATGGTGACTGCCCCCAACCGTACGTCACCGCCGGAAACCACGGTTCCGGTACGCTCGTTGACCACCACCCGCGCAATTTCATCCGGTGTCACCGGTACGTTTTCGATCAGGGAGATCGCTTGCACCAGGTCCGACGGCGGCGTGGCGAAGGTAACGCGCACCTTGCCTGCGTGCTCGGCGATGGCGCTGACGCCAGCATTTCGGCGCAGTGACTCGGCGATGCGTTCGGCCGTGGTGAAGTCCGGCTGATACAGCACGACGTCCAGCGTGCGGCCACCCTCGCTCAACCCCAATGGCGCTTCGCGTTCCACCGTGGCGCCGTCTGGCACGCGCCCTACCGTAGGATAATTTTTTCGGTCGAGGCTGCCGAACGCGCGCACTTCATAACCGCCCACCGAGAGCGCACCTTGTGCAAGCGCATAGAGCTTGCCGTCCGGACCGTTGAGCGGCGTCAGCAGCAAAATGCCACCGCCGAGGCTGCGCGCGTCGCCCAGCGAGGACACCGACACATCCAGCTTCTGGCCCGATTCGGCGAACGCCGGCAATGTCGCCGTCACCATCACCGCTGCAACGTTGCGGCTATTGAGATCGTCCGGGCTGACATTGACGCCGAAATGGCTGAGCGTGTTGGCTACCGATTGCACCGTGAGCCGGTTCTTGGTGGTATCGCCGGTGCCGGACAGGCCGATCACCAGGCCGTAACCCACCAGCGCGTTGTCGCGCACGCCCTCCACGCGGGCGATTTCCTTGAGGCGTACGCTACCGCCGGCCAGCGCAGCGGCCGAAAACAACGACAACAACAACAGGACAAGCAGACGTTTCATATCAAACCCAGCCAGCGCGTAATGCGATAGAGAATGCTGTGGCGTTGGGCGGTGGAAATATCCCCCTTGCCGGTGTAGTGGATATCCGCCTCGCTGATGCGGTTCGAAAGAATGGTGTTGCTCGGTGAAATGTCTTCGGGACGCACCAGCCCGGTCAGCGCAAACTGCTGTTTCTCGCCATTGATTTCCACCGTCTGCTCGCCGTGTACGCGCAGCATGCCGTCGCCGTCCACCGCCACCACGCGCACGGCCAGCTGCGCTTGCAGACTACCGGTGCGCGTGGTGTTACCCTGGCCTGCGTCCTCGCCATTGAGCCCGAGGCCGTAGTTGCGCGTGAAATTGCGGTATTGGGCATTGGCGCCGAGCTGCACGCCACCGCTCGCGTCGGTGTTGGCGCTTGCCGTGGCGCTCGCGGTTTCCGTCACCAGCACGGTCAGCGTGTCGCCCACCTGGTAGGCGCGCCGGTCGGCCGCCAGTCCGTGGTAGGCATCCGGGTTGATCATGGAGCCGGTCGATGTCTGCGCGTGTGCCGTAACGCTGATGCACGCGGTGAACAGGCCGATAAGTAAGTATCTAGTCAACAACTTGCACTACTCCCTTGTCGGTAATGCGCGCACGCACGGGCGCTTCGGCGCCATCGACCTGCACCAGCACGGTATCGCCGGCATTGCCGTGTCCGATCGCCGTGCCCTTGGCCTCGAGTTTGATCACGCCGTACGACTCCAGCACTTCCACCCGCTGCTGCCGGTCGACGTCCGGAATGCGCTCGAAGTCTTCGAGCACCACCGGGCTGCCAGCCACCACGGCATGACGCAAGCGCATGCCGTCGAGCTGGTGCGGATCGGTCACGAGGCTGCCTTGCAAAGCGGCGATATCCGCATCGTGCGATACGAACTTCAGTGCCGACGCCGCCGTGCCGAGGGAAGCATCCAAGGCGTAGGTCGGCACCTCGCGCTGGACACTTACCGCAAACCACACGGTGGCCGAGCGCACCACGGTACCGTTGACGCTGACCTCCACCGGCACGCTGACGCGCGACCGCGGCCAGCGACCTTCGGGCTGCCTGGCCTTTAGCGCGAGCTTGCCGGCGAGTACCTGCACGTCTTCCGGCTTGCCCACCACCGCAAGCTGCGCGGTTGCCTTGTCGTTGCCGAGGCGGGCATCCATCTCGGCCTGCGCGACGGCGACGATGCGTGCAGCCGGCACCGTCTGCAGCAACGGCGACGCCGCGGCACAGAGGCTCACGGCAAACAGCAAACTGGCGGGCAGCAGTCGACGCATGCTTACTGGCGCAGGTTGTTGATGGTGTCCAGGATCTGGTCCGACGCCTGCAGCACGCGTGCATTGAGCTGATAGGCACGCTGTGCGATCACCAGCGTCGCCATCTCGCTCACCATGTCCACGTTCGAGCTTTCCAGCGAACCTTGCAGGATGGCGCCCATGCCGCTGTCATTGGGCTTGCCCACGCTGGGATCACCCGACGCCTGCGTCGGTACATAGTTATTGCTGCCCACCGACTGCAAACCTTCCGGCGAAGGGAAGGTGCTCAGCTCCAGCGTGCCGAGCAATGTCTGGCTGCTGCTGCCACCTACCTGGGCGTAAATCTGTCCGTTCTGGTTGATCTGGATGTTGGTGGCGTCCGGCGGAATCTGGATCTGCTGTGCCAGGCGGCTGCCATCCGCCGTCGCAAGATAGCCGTCGGTATCCACATGCAACTGTCCATCGCGCGTATACACGTGATTGCCATTGGCATCGGCGACTTCCAGGAAACCTTCGCCCTGGATGGCGATATCCCAGGTGTTGCCAGTCTGCTGCATCTGGCCTTGCGAGAACACCGCACTGGTCGACAGTACCTCCGTACCGGCGCCGGACTGGCTTGGCGTCAAACCGGCCTGCACTTGCGACGGCGTAATCACTGCGATGTCGCCGAACGAGGTGCGCTTGGCCTTGAAGCCAGGCGTCTGCATGTTGGAGAGATTGTTCGACAAGGTGTCGATCTGGCTCTGCACGGCCTGCAAGCCGGAGGTGGCGATATTCAGCGCGTCGATCATGTTCGTATCCTCAAGAGTTGTCGCCGATATGGTTGATGCCTTCCTGCAAGGCCGCGTCGTAAGCCTGGATGGCGCGCTGCACCGATTGCGCGTGGCGGGTGAGCGCCATCAAGCGCACCATTTCCTCGCCGGGGTCGACGTTGGATTGCTCCAGCGCCCCCTGTTGCACACGGCCGATGAACTGCCCGGCGCTCGCGTCGGTGCCGGAGAAGCTGTAAAGCCCGCCCCCCATCTCGCGTAGTTCGCTGGGCTTGTCGACGTTCACGATCTGCAGGCTGTCGATCTCGTCGCCGTTGTCGGTGATGGTGCCTGCGGCATCGATTTGCACGTTGGCGTGGTTGAGCGTGATCGGGCCGGCCTGCCCCATCACCGGATGACCGGCTGCATCCACCAATTGCTGGTCCGCGTCCAGATGGAACTGGCCATTGCGCGTCAACATTTGTTGGCCATCGACGTCCACCACGAAAAAGCCCGGGCCGCGGATGGCCATGTCCAGCGGATGCCCGGTGGTGGAAAGGCTGCCATCGGCGAGGCTCAAGGTCGGCGTGTCATCGAGCAAACCGGTACGAAAATCCGTGGCGAGCCGCTCCGCGCGATAGCCGGTGGTGCGCATATTGGCCACGTTCTGGCTCAGCACGTCGAGCAGCGCCACGTCATTGCTCAGGTAACTCGCTATGCCTGGAATGATATTGGTCAAGGGTATCCCTCCTAAGAGCCTGTCTAAGCAGCAGCAGAAGAAGTGGTGACGGTGCCGAAGGCCTTCACCATCACGGTGGCCGGCACTTCGTTGATGCCCAGCACGGTGACGTGTGGCAGGCTGCGCTGGATCAGCGCGCGCAGATGGCGGCGTACCACGCTGGGACAAAGCAGTACCGGCAGATGGCTGCGCGCCATCATCGCCTCCGACTGCTTGGCCAGGCCGCTCAACAGCGCCTCCAGCTGACCGAGATCGGCGAGCAGCGCACCGGAACCCTCGCGCTGGCGTACCGCCGATACGATCGAGCGCTCCAGTTCCGGCGCCAGCGTGAGTACGTAAAGCTCGCCCTGCGCATTGCTCACGCGCTGGCAGATGGACGGCCCCAATCGTTCGCGCACGCGCTCGACCAGGTCATCCGTCTGCTTGTGTGTCTTGCCTGCGTCGACCAGCACTTCAAGAATGGTCTCGACATTGCGAATGCTGACTTGCTCGCGCAGCAGCTGTTGCAGCACTTTCTGCACATCGGTGTACGACATCACGCCCGGTACCAGTTCGTCGACCAGCGAGGCCTGTTGTTCGCGCACGCGCATGACCAGACGCTCAGTTTCCGCACGCGTCAACAATTCCGGCGCATGCCGCTTGGTCACTTCGCCCAGGTGCGTAATCAGCACCGTCTCCGGATCGACCAAGGTATATCCCGCACCACGGGCGTATTGCCGCTGGTCCGGGCTGATCCACTGGGCCGGCAGGCCATACGCCGGATCACGCGTTTCACGCCCCTCCAGCTTCGGCCGCTTGCCGCCGGGATTGATCGCCAGCAAGGCGTCGAAACGCAATTCGCCACGGCCTACGCGCGAGCCTTGCACCTGGATTTCGTAGGCGTCTTCGGCGAGCGATGATCCCTGCACCAGCTTGACCTTGGGAAGAATGAAGCCAAGGTCGAGCGCGAACTGCTTGCGGAACGTGCTGATGCGATCGCCCAGGTCCAGGCCGCGCGCCTTGTACGTGGACGAAATGCTGCTGCCCAGGTGAATCTCCACCGGTTCCACGGAAAGCAGCCGATAAAGATCCTCTTCCTCGCGCTTGGCTTCCGGTTCGGGCGTTGCTTCTTGCTTCGCTGCGGTGGCGCTGCCGTTGCGCGTGGCAAAAAACGTCAGGGTGCCGACCCCGATCAGTACCATCAGCACCGGCCACGCCGGCAAGCCCGGCAGCGCCAACAGACCTGTCAGCGCCAACGCCACAATGAACAAGGTGCGCGAACTGGACAGCACCTGGTTGGCGATTTCCGTACCCAGCTGCGCATCCGATGCCGCACGCGTGATGATAATGCCGGTGGCCACCGCGATCACCAGCGAAGGAATCTGCGTGACGATGCCATCGCCCACGGTAAGCAGCGTGTACCGATGCACGGCTTCCGTCCATGGCATGCCATGTTGCACCATGCCGACCGTCAATCCGCCGATGATGTCGATCAGGATGATCATGATGCCGGCGATGGCATCGCCTTTCACGAACTTGGTCGCGCCGTCCATCGCACCGTAGAAACTGGCCTCCTTCTCGATCTGCGTGCGGCGCCGCCGGGCCTCGTGCTCATCGATCAGCCCCATGTTCATGTCGGCGTCGATGCTCATCTGCTTGCCGGGCATGCTGTCCAGGGTGAAACGCGCCGCCACTTCGGCAACTCGCTGTGCACCGTTGGTGACCACCACGTACTGCACCACCACCAGGATCAAAAACACCACCAGGCCGATGACGTAGTTGCCACCCACCACGTACGAACCGATCGCATTGATCACCCGCCCCGCGTTGCCCTTGTCCAGGATCAGGCGCGTGGCGGAAATATTCAGCGCCAGGCGGAACAGCGTGGTGATCAGCAACAACGAAGGAAACGTCGAGAAACTCAGCGGCGTCTCGGTAAAGAACGTAATCAGCAGCACCAGCATGGCGCTGGTGAAATTGAGCACGAGCAGGAAATCCAGCAACGCCCCCGGAATGGGCGTAAACAGGATCACCAGGATCGCGATCATCCCCATCACCAGGATGACGTCGCGCTTGCCGTTCCAGAGCTGGCCGAAGAGAGCGTTCACGAAAAAATCCTGTTGCCCGGGCGCTTCATCAGCCAGCGGTAGACCGGCGCCAGCGGTTTGTACAAATGCGCCGGCACTGGCCGGTCGACCTTGCATTCGCGATACAACGCACGCGCCAGCTCCGGCGAGCGCAGGCACGGCACGCCCGATTGCGCTGCCAGCTTGCGCATGCGCGCGGCCAGCGCATCACTGCCTTTGGACAGCACCACCGGCGAGCGCATCGTCTTGGGCCGGTATTTCAAGGCGATGGCGAGATGCGTTGGATTGGTCAATAGCACGTCCGCCTCCGGCACGCGGCGCACGGAGCGGGAATGCTTCAGCAGCTCCACCATCAGGCGACGGCGCTTTTGGCGGATATCCGGGTCGCCTTCGCGGCGCTTCACTTCGTCCTTGATGTCGCGCCGGCTCATGCGCAGCTTGCGGATGTATTCGCGACGCGTGAACCACAGGTCGAACAAGGCTACCAGCGCAAGCAGCACCAGCATCCAGGTGGTGACTTGCACATAGATCGAGCGCAGCACCATGCCGATAGACGACGGCGCTGCAAACGCTACGGCCTGCACCTTGCGGCCGATGCTGGCTGCCAGCATCCACGCCACCGTGCCGAGCAGGCCCAGCTTCAGCGTGAGCTTGAACAGCTCCCACAGGATGCGCAGCGAAAAAATCTTCTTGGCACCCTCGGCCGGGTTCAGGCGATTGAAATCCGGCTTGAGCGGCTGGGTGCTGAACACCGGACCGGTCTGCATCAGATTGGCCACCACGGCGGCCACCAGCATCGCCATCACGATCGGCAGGATCGCCTGCCAGGAAGGTTGAAACGTGCGCTGCAACCAGGCCGCCAGGCTCGCCGACGGCGCCGGCGCATTCCCGGCCATGAGAATCGTGCGGGACACCGAACGCGCCAACGCCGCGGCAATGCCATACGACGCCGCGGCCAGCGCCACGCTGAATACGATCATCACCACGATCCCGCTCAAGTCCGCGCTGCGCGGCACCTGCCCGCGCTCGCGCGCTTCCTCCAGGCGGAACGGCGTTGGCTGTTCGGTCTTGCTCTGCTCGTCGGCGGCCATCAGTGCACCCCGGACGGCGTAAACATGGTGAATGCGTCGCGATACATACGCTCGATCAAGGGCGGCGCGTAGCGCAACGATCCGGCCAGCAGCATGAAGCCCGCCAGCACCTTGATCGGCAGCGCAACGAAATACGCATTGGCCTGCGGCATCGAGCGGCTGGCATACGCCACCGTCAGGTCGATCGCGAACAAGCCCAGCATGGTGGGCGCGGAAACCATCAAGCCGAGCAAAAACTGCGACGACAGCTTCGACAGCAGCATCTCGGGCGACACCAACAGGCCGCCGCTGCCGAGCGGGATGATCCGGATCGACGCCATCATGCCCTGCAACAACAACAGATGCAGCCCCAGCGAGAAGAACACCAGCAGACCAGCCCATTGCACAATGGTGCCAGCCAAGGCTTCGGCCGCGCGCGTGTTTGGGTTGAACAGGCTGGCTGCGCTGACGCCGGATTGGATATCCAGCACGCGCGCCGAAAAGCCGAGTGCCGCCATCGGCAACACCACGGCGAGGCTCAGCGAAAAACCGAGCACGCACTCGCCTGCCATGGCCAGCACGAACGGCACGGGATGATCAGGATCCAACGCCACCGCAGCTACTTGATGCACACCCACCGCCAGCATCGTCAGCGCCAGCAGCACGCACATGCGAATGGAGGCCGGCACACCATTGAAGGGCGTGAACGCCGGCACCATCAGCAACGGCGCAAACCTCGCCATGGCGAGCAAAAACGTGCCGACGAGCGTATCGATCGCTCCCATGCTGCTACATCCCTGCAATCAGGCCGAACAAGTGCTTGGTGAACTCCACCACCACCGCCATCATCCAGGCGCCGGTGACCACCACCATCGCCACAACCGTGATCAGCTTGGGGATGAAGGTAAGCGTCATCTCCTGGATCTGCGTCACCACCTGGAAAATCGAAATCACCACACCCACGGCAAGCGTGGCGAGCAGGATCGGCGCGGACACTTTTGCGGCCGTCAGCAACGTCTGTGAAAGCAAGTGCATTGCGGTATCGCTATCCATGGCTACCCCCTGGGACGCACTAGTTCGCGCAGCTTGAAAATGAAATCCGCCGGCACATTACCCACGCCTGGCGAACGCGCAAGGATGCCTTCCACCAGCTTGCGCGCTTCGTCGGCACGCCCCTCGTCCATCAGCAAAACGCTTTGCGCATAACGTGCGGCGCGGCCTTGCGGATCCAGGCGCATGGCGCGCTTGATCGATTCTTCTGCTTCCTTGCGCTCGGAACGCAGCGCATGCACCAGGGCGAAACCACCGTGCGTCTCACCAAAGGTTCTATCCAGCGCAAACGCCTTGTCGAAACTGTGCTTGGCGCCGGCCAGGTCGCCTTCCAACAGCTGGCACCACGCCAGCGCGTGCCAGGTGCCGATGTGATCAGGCATGTCCACCGCTGCGCGTTCGAGCAGGGAACGCGCTGCCGGCACGTCGCCGCCCAGCATCACGCTCTGCCCCAATCCGAGCCAGGCGCGTCCCGAATGGGGATGCTTGGCCAGCACATGCTCGAACGCCGCCGTTGCTTCCTGCACGCGTTGCGACCAGAGCGCGACCGTGCCGCGCACAAGGCCCGCTTCGTGCTGATCCGGATCGGCCCTTAACGCCAATTCGGCTTGTTCGGATGCACGCGCCGTATCGCCGATATCCAGCCACAGCAAGGCGCGCACGCCTTGCACTTCCGGCAGGCGCGCGCCGGATTGAATGGGCGCCAGTGTTTCCAGCGCTGCGTCGAGGCGCTGCAGACGATAAAGGACTCGCGCCTTGAGCAGCGCCAGCGCGACATCGTCGCCGTCGGCATCGTGAGTATGCGCAAGCGTCTGCAGCGCCTCCTCCGCATGCCCTTCTGACAACTGCGCATAGGCCAGATCGTGCACGACACCGGCTGGCGCGATATCCATCTGGCCCAGCAAGGCCTGCAACAAGGAAATGGCAGTCTTGGCGTCACCGCGCAACAGCGCGCAACGCGCTTCCCGAAAACGCACACCGGGCGTTTCGCGCAACAACGTGGATACCTTGCCGATGCGGGCCATGGCGTCGTCAAGACGCCCTGCCCCAAGCAGTTCGTCGAGAAGATCGCAAAGCAGAACGGGATTTTCCGGATCGCGGTCCGCAAATCCGGCAAGCAGGGCGGCGCGACTCAAGGCGTCCCCCTAAACTTTTTCGGCATTACCCCGATATAGCCAACCGCGAAGACCTCGAAGGTCTTCGACCACACGACATCCCACCGCACGGCTACTGCTCCTTGCGTACGGACCTCCGCCCGAACGCCCTCCTTCCCCTTACTGCATCCTTACGATGTGCATGGCACATCGCTTGGTCCTTGCGTTCCGCCAGTCACTTCACACCCAGTTCGTGACGTAGATCAAAACGTGCCTAATTAATCTAGGGTCGAGTTTCACCTACTGTCAACAAACTTCTCACGCTGTCTTGATCAACCTAAAGCTTGCAAAAACTGACAAGGCCAATCGCAAGATTTTGCTTCCAAGTTATGTAACGGAAAGACATGCACTTTGCGCGCTAATTCGCGTTTCAAATGAAGTCCATTCATGCATGTGAAATCTTTGTGACGAACGACAAGTGCCCGCTACACTAGCGGTCGAACGCCGCAACCTCCCGGAGCCCACATGCCCACGGATCGCATTTCACCCTCGTTATCGTTGGTAGAAACACTGAGGGCACTTGCGCGCGGGCGCACGCCGGATGCTCGCCCCGCCAACGACCCCGGCAAACCTGATCCTGGTGCATCGCAAAAGCCGGTCGCCCGCAAGCACGACGTGCAAGCGCTGCGCCAACGCCTGCACGAGCTTGCCGCCGAGGTTGACCCTGGCAATGAGCCGTCGATGCTGCAGGCAAGAACGCAAATCGTACGAGAGATTTTGCTATGGGAATTCGGTAGCGACTTCCGCAACGATTTGCAGTTCGTGCCGATGGTGGATGCCATCGGCAAAACACTGGATGCCGACCCGGCGTTCCAGCAGCGTTTTTTGAATTTGATGGCGGATTTGCGCAAGGATTGATTGCGCCGGATCCAACATAGGCTGGGATGAAATCCCAGCATGTATTGGCATGGCGATGCTGGGATTTCATCCCAGCCTGCGAGAAACCTCAACTCTCAAACGTCTCAGGCAACTTTCCCGCCCGCCGATGCTCGGCCATCCGCCACAACAAGCCCTCGAAATCCCGCGCAAATCCCTGGATATCGAACAAACCCGACGTCAATCGCTGCTTCAACAGTTTCGCCTTGATGGCAGCCCGGTAATCCGCATCCCTGCCATAGCGCACCGCCTTCATCACAAACGCCGCATCATCCGCCGCATTCATTTCCGGCATGCCCAGATGATGGTTCAAGCTGCCGGCCACCCTGCTCGCAAACGTGTCGCCCGGCCGCGTGAGCACCGGGCAGCCTGCCCACAAAGCGTCAGAAGCCGTGGTATGCGCGTTGTAATCCTCTGTGTCGAGAAACAAGTCCACGTGACGATAGCGCGCCAAGTAAGCGTGGTGCGGCAGTTTGTCCATAAAGACCAGGCGCGACGGCGCCACGCCTGCTACCTCTGCAGCCTGTTGCAATCGCTCACTCGAACGCCCTTCTCCGCGTAATAACCACAATACGCTGCCGGGCACTTCTTTCAGTACCTGCAACATGCGCGTCATGCTGCACGGATTGAATTTGTAGCTGGCGTTGAAACAAGCATAGATGACGCCCGTTGCGGGCAGCCCGCAGGTCTTTCGCGAAGGGGGAATGCCCACTTTTCTACTGGGGTCGGTGGATTGATAGCAACGCGGCAAATAAGCCACTTTTTCGGCGAAATACGGCTGTAGCGAGGATGGCAAGACGAAGCGATCGGCCATCACGTAATCCATGAAACGCGCCCCGGTCGTGCCGGGATAGGCCAACCAACCGGCCTGCACAGGCGCGGGGCGATAGGCAAACACCGTCGGCTTCCGTCCACGGCAGTAACCGTCAAGGTCCACAAGAATCTCGACGCCATGCGCCTGGATATATTCGGCGATCTCGCGCTGCGGCTTGCCTGAAAGATCATGCAAGGCATGCACAGCAGCGGCCAGGCGTTTGCAGGCCGGATGGTCCGTGGCATTTTCGCGGGTCGAAAACAGATGTATTTCGAGCCGCGAATGCCGCAACTGCTCAAACAGTGCCGACGTGAGCAGCGTCGTGGGGTGTGGCCCAAAGCCATGCGACAGAAATCCGACACGCAAGAGCCCGGCATCGATGGATGCGTTGCGCTTTACTTCAATCGGCTGCTGCGAAGCACACCCTTCGATCCAGCTGGCCAGACAACCAGCATACGCAAACTGCTGAGCGGCCGTAGCCGGTTCGGAAAGAAATTCAAACGGTGCAATATGCTCAGGAAGGCGGTCAATCGTCTCCAACAACAAGTGACTGAGATGATCCAAGTCTTGCCAATGACAGATACTGCGACGATAGAACACCAACATGCGCAGGCTGCGCAGATCGCTCCGATCCAGCTTCCACAAACAGGCAAATGCCTCGGCTGCGGCCTCGTGATCCTGCACGCGCTCGGCCAACATCGCCCATTGGCGGACAAGCATGATCTGGCCTGGCGACAGTTCGGCAGCATGCCTCGACGCCTCCAAGGCCTCGGCCAACCGCTCCTGGCCAATCAGCGCATCGGTAAGCAACTGCCAC
>NZ_DATJMN010000217.1:0-16249 GCF_035508675.1 Dyella sp. | reverse complement strand
CCCCCGCCAACCTACACGCTTCGATTCTGGCTCAAGTTCGGAGCATTGCGGTTGGCCGCGCGCCCATCCCACCGTCGCGCCCTGCAGCTGAATTAATCAGAGCATCCATAGGGGCCGTCCGGCTGGAAGAAAGCGCTTTCAATTCCCGACATAGGCGGCAAGTTCGTCAGGCGTCCCGCGTGGAAACGCTTCCCGGAGATAGTCCAGGAACGCGGATACGCGAGCGCCGAGTAGCCGGCGCGTGGGGTAAAGCGCCCAGAGCGCGATCTCCGGCCCCTGCACATCACCCCAGTGCACCAGCGTGCCCGCGTCCAGGTCCGGGCTGACCAGCGATAGTGGAAGACGCGCGGCGCCGACGCCCATGCGAACCGCATCGCGAATCATGAGGAGCGAGGACAGGCTGAGAATGGATTTGGCCAGCACGGTCGACGGCCCTGACGGGCTCATCACCGGCCAGGCTTCGATCTGCTTGGTGGCTTCGCGGGTGACGGCCGGGACCGGCTTGCCGTCGCCGGGAGGCGGCAGGCTGGGGCTTGCCACCACCACCGAGCGATCACGCAGGAAGATGCGCCCGACCAGGTTTGCATCGGGCTGCGGATTGACGCGGATGACCAGGTCATAGGCTTCTTCAATCATGTCCACGGCGCGATCTTCCGCCGTGATCTCCAGCCGCACCTCCGGATACCGAAGCGCAAAACCCGCCGCCAGTTTTCCCATGACGGTCTGCGAGAAAAAAACCGGTGCGCTGATTCGCAATCGACCGCGCACCGTGCGCCCGCCGGAGGCAATCGCCGTGGCGGTCTCTTCCAGCTCGGTCAGCAGCAGGCCGGTTCGTTCGAACAGCGCACGTCCCTCTTCCGTCAGCTTGAGGGAGCGCGCGCCTCGTTCGAACAAACGCATATCGAGGCTGGCCTCCAGCTCGGCCACGCGGCGCGACAGGGTGGCCTTCGGGCGACCGGCCTCGCGCGCGGCCTTGCCGAAGCCGCCGTGACGGGCCACCAGGTTGAAATCGGCAAGTGCGAGCAGGTCCATATGTTCCACCTATGAGACGGTGAGTCTAATTTTAGCGGCTATCCGCAGAAAATTGGATCAATAACATAGCCGGTGTGTTCTCAACCCACCCGGAGTAAATCCCATGACTATCCTCGTTACTGGTGCCACCGGCCGCGTCGGCCGCCAGGTCGTCGACCAACTCGTCCAGCGCGGCGCCCACGTACGTGTGCTCACCCGCGATCCGTCGAAGGCCGCATTCCCTGCTGGTGTCGACGTGGTTCAAGGCGATCTGCTCGACATCGACGCCCTGCGCGCCGCATTCGATGGCGTCAGCAGCTTGTTCCTGCTCAATGCCGTTACCGGCGATGAATTCACCCAGGCGATCCTTACCCTCAATGTGGCCCGCGAGGCGGGGGTCAGGCGAGTGGTCTACCTGTCGGTGATCCACGCAGACCGCTTCGCAAACGTGCCGCACTTCGCGGTGAAGTTCGGCGCCGAGCGGATGTTGCAACAGATGGGCTTCAGCGCGACGATCCTGCGCCCGAGCTACTTCATCGACAACGACCACACGATCAAAGGCGTGGTGCTCAACCACGGTGTCTACCCGATGCCGATCGGTAGCAAAGGACTGGCGATGGTCGATACGCGCGACATTGCCGAAGTGGCCGCCATCGAGCTGCTGCGCCGCGATCAAGCGCCCGCCACCTTGCCGAGTGAAACGATCAACCTGGTCGGCCCCGACACGCTGACGGGCCCGCAGGTGGCGGCCATCTGGTCGGAGGCATTGGGCCGTACCGTGGTGTACGGCGGTGATGATCCGACGGGGTTCGAACAGAACCTGGCCGGCTTCATGCCGAAGTGGATGGCTTACGAGATGCGCCTGATGGCTGAGCGTTTCGTCAGCGACGGCATGCACCCCGAAGTGGGCGACGTCGAGCGCCTGACCAAACTGCTGGGCCGCCCCTTGCATTCCTATCGCGACCTTGTGGACGAAATCACCGCGGTGACCGTCTGAAGCGACGCTGCCTGACGACAAGGCGGGTGGCAGGCGTCCCTCCACCCGCCTCGCAGGTCGTCACTGTCCCGCACCGGGCGTGTTCTTGTCCGGCCAGCGCTGCGGCACCTGGCGCAGCTGCGACATGTCGTAACCGAGCGATTTCACCTTTTGCATCAGCGCCTGGTAGACATCCGGCGACACGCTTGGCGTTCGCGCCATGACCCAGGTGTAGTCGCGCGCATCGCGGGCAACGATGGTTTCACCGTAATCCTTGCTGAGATAAGCCACGATGTACTGCGCCCGCAACGGCCAGAACAATTGCACGCCCCAGACGGCGTTGCCGGTGCCGGGCTTGACGATGCCTAGCGAGTGAATGCTTTTTTCGGACGCATCGAAGCCGCCATTGTTGAAACGGAACGCCGTGTAGACATTGCCATCCGGTTGCAGCGTGTAAGTTTCCACGGCGTTATAGGCATTTCGCTCGAAACGGGTGGGAATGGATGCAATCACGTACCACCGGCCCATGAACCGCGTCAGGTCGACATAAGGCACGGGCTGGATCGGCGGCGGTGCAGCCGCGCCAGCGCCCATCGAAGCCAAGGTGAAGCCGAAGGCGGCCACTACCTTTTTTGCGGCATGCATAAGAATGCTCTCTTGCAATGATGGAGATGCTTCAGCGCACGAAGCGATAGTGGGCCACGAGCCACTCCTGCCCATCGGCATATCCAAACAATTCGGCGCACGCCATCCAAAACATGCGCCACCGCTGAAACCACAGCGAAGCGTTTGCCCCATAGACCTGCTGCAGCACGGGCATGACCTGCTCGCGCAGGCTGTCCTGGCGCGCCAGCCAATGATCGGCGGTTCGGCGGTAATGCTCGCCGCCTACCAGCCAGCGCTGTTCCAGCGAAAGGCCGCGCTGGAACCACAGCAGGCTGTCGACCGAGGGCATCAGGCCGCCGGTAAAGAAGTGCCGCCCCAGCCAGTTGTCATCGCCCTGGGTTTCAAAGGGATACATCAGCGTGCGATGCGCGAAGATGTGCACGAACAGCTTGCCGCCGGGCTTGAGCCAGTCGCCGATGCGGGCCAGCAGTTGTTCGTAGTTGCGCATGTGCTCGAACATCTCGATCGAGACGCATCGATCAAATTGCGCTGTACCAAGCTGCAGCGTATTCACGTCGCAGGTCATGACCTTCACGTTGAACAAGCCGCGCCGGCGGCATTCCGCTTCGATATGCAGGCGCTGGCTGTGGGAATTGGACACGGCAAGGATGTGCGAATCGGGAAAGCGCTCGGCCATCCACAACGTCAGCGAGCCCCAGCCGCATCCCAGTTCAAGGATGCGTTGGTCATTGGCCAGTTCTGCGCGCTCGGCATAAAGCTTGAGCATGGCCTCTTCGGCCTCGGCCAGTGATTCGCTACCGGTCGGGTAAAAGCAGCACGAGTATTTGAGGCGTGGCCCCAGGCAAAGCTTGAAGAACTCGGCGGGCAGTTCGTAGTGCTGGCGGTTGGCGGCCTCCGTCTCGACCGCGATCGGGCTTTCCCGCAGCGTGTCGATGAGCGATTGAAAGCGATGCGCCTGCGCCTCCACGCCAGGGGCGCGTTCCTGCCGCAAGCGTTGCGCGCAAAGACGGCGAATGCCATGGCGTAGCAGACCATCCGCGATCCAACCGCGTTCGGCCCAGCCAAGCCATCCCGGTGCTGGACGGTCGGGGGACAACGATGGCAGGTCGGCAACCCACGTATTCATGTGCGTAACCCTTTTTCAGGAAGATGTTTGGGAAACCAGGGAAACAGCATCGGCGTGCTTTGCTGATAGCGCCGGTAGTCTTCGCCACGCGAGCGCAAGGCCTGGGCTTCGGTAAACGGAATGCCGCTGATCCAGCGCAAGAACACGTACATCAGCACGGGCCCTGACCATGCCAGCCACGCCAGCGGCGAACCGATCGCCAAGGCCACATAGGCAAACCAATGCAGCCATTCGAAGAAATAATTGGGATGGCGCGAATAACGCCACAAACCGCGTTGGCAGGTTTTCCCGCGATGCGCCGGCACGGCCCGGAACGCGGCCAGCTGCCTGTCTGCGATCGCTTCGCCGGTGACCGAGACGATCCAGATTCCTACACCCGCGATCAGCCACGCGGGGCGCGATTGCGCATTGCAGGCGGCAGCCAGGAACGGCAGCGAAAACAACACGATCAACCCAGCTTGCAGTTGAAAGAAACCGAAGAATTTCAGCTGGCTGTTTTGCCAGTGCGCGCGCAGGTAGCGATAGCGCCCATCTTCGACTTCGCTTCCCACGCGCCGCCACAAATGCGCGGCAAGCCGCCCTCCCCAGATGGCGCCGAGTGCACCGGTAGCCGTGCGATGCAAGGCATCGCCCGGTGCCAGCAGCGCCATCAGTACGGCGGCGCCGGCAAGCCCGCCCGCCCACAGCACGTCGACGATGCCGGCGTTGTGGCGGTGCAACTGCCAGCGCCATCCCCATGTCATCGCTAATGCCGCAAGCACCCATACCAGGCACAACAGCGTGATGGCACTCATAGGATGTCTCCCTGCCCTGGCGATGCCGTGACCGCTCCGCTGCGATGTCCCAGCGCGACGAGCAACGGCAGCGCCACGCTCCAGCCCACGGCAATCGCACACCAGCCGCGCCAGACTGGCGCCGTCACCCATACCGCGTGCCAACCATGCTCGGCTGCTGCATAAGCAAGTGGACCGCCCACGCCGCCCACGATCACGCCCAGCCAGGGACGTCCGCGCAGATAGCCGAACAGCGGCAGCACCGTCAGCGCAAAGCACGCCCACAGTCCCAGGATCCACACTGGCACCGGCAGCATTGGCGAGGTGGAGGCGTAGCTGACCCAGCCGTTGCGAATCCACACGCTTTCCATGCCCGCCCCAAGCAACAAGGCCACGGCCAACAGCTGACACTCGAGCCACCGTTGCTGCGATTCCAGCAGGCGCCAGCTCACGAACAACGTGGCCGCCAGCACGCCGAGCCATGCCATGCCGCTGCCTGCTGCGGTCACCGTGCAGAACCAGACGGCCTCATACGCGAACAGCGTGAGCCAAAACGTCATCACGTGGCTGCGCATGGTCATCAGCCCGCGCGATAGCCGGGCTTGGCCAGCACCAGATGAGCCACGCCGATGGAGCGTTCGCGGAAACCGCCTTCGCAATAGGCAAGGTAGAACTCCCACATGCGAATGAAGCGCTCGTCGAATCCCAGCTGTCGCACGCGATCCAGGCGGCTCATGAAGCGCCCGCGCCAGGCCTGCAGGGTTTGCGCGTAAGACACGCCGAAATCGCTGAGCTCAACCAGCGAAAGATCGCTGCCGCCGGTCTTTGCCGCGATCAATGCGTCGATGGAGGGAATGAAGCTGCCTGGAAAGATGAAGCGCTTGATGAAGTCGACCGTCTTCAGCGCCTGTTGGTAGCGGTGATCCTCGATGGTGATGGCCTGCAGCACCGCCAAGCCCTCCGGCTTGAGCAGGGCCGACAGCTTGGCGAAATAGGCAGGCAGGAATTCCGCGCCGATGGCTTCCACCATTTCGATCGAGACGAGTTTGTCGTACTGGCCGTGCAGATCGCGGTAGTCCTGCAGCAGCACCGTCACCCGGCCCGCCAGGCCGGCCTCGGCGACGCGTGCGCTTGCCAGCGCGTGCTGCTCGCGCGAGATGGTCGTAGTGGTGACGCGGCAGCCGTAATGGCTGGCCGCATAAATGGCAAAGCCGCCCCAGCCGCTGCCGATTTCCATCACGTGATCGCTGGCCTGCAGCCGCAGGCGCTCGCAGATCCGCTGCAGCTTGCGTTGCGACGCCGCCTCCAGCGTGTCGATGCCCGGCTCCCATAACGCCGAGGAATACATCAGGTCAGGCGACAGGAACAAACCGAAGAAGTCGTTGCCGAGGTCGTAATGCGCAGCAATGTTCTTGCGGCTTCCCGCGCGCGTATTGCGCCGCCAAGCGTGCCACATGCGCATGGCGGCTCCGCCCAAACGAGCGAAACCCGTTTCCATGTCATCGAGCAGATCGCGATTGCGCACGAGCAGGCGCACCAGGCCGACCAGGTTGTCGCACGACCAGGCACCGTCCATGTAGGCTTCTCCCGCACCCACGCTGCCGTTGGCCGCGACTGCACGGTAGAAATCCATGTCCCTTACTTGCACGTGCACGGTGGCATCCGTCGCCTGCACATTGCGCTCGCCCAGTGTCTCGGTTCCCAGGGCGTCGCTTACGATCAGCCGCCCGTGGCGAAGCGGGCGCAGCCGCTTGAGCAGGCCTGCACGCAGCGCGCGCTGCATCACGCCGATTCCGGCCGTGCTGGGTTGATCGACTGCTGCATTCATTGTGAGCCTCTCGATAGGCGAGGATGGTCGTAGACCGGATTGCGCTTCAGCCACAGCCGCCCTGCCTGCCAGTGGATCGCGCCCATCACCTGCAGGGTCATCATGGGATAGCGCCACAGCACCCGTGCCAGGGTCCGCGCGCACAGCGGGCGCCGGATCATGCGCAGGTGCGCCTGGAACTGGCGTTGCCCGCGCTTGGCGACATCCATGTGCACGTGAAGGTTGTCGCCCGGCGTGGTGAAACGCCAGGCGTACTGGCAATCCATCGGCATGAACGGCGACACGTGAAAAGTCTTGGCAAACTCCCACACCAGCGCCCTGCCCTGCTTGAGCGCATCCTCGATGGGCAGCACATACGCGTGCCGTTCCTTCCATGGCGTATTGGTGATCTCCGCCACAATCGCCGCCAGCGTCCGGCCATCGGCCGCATAGCAGTAATAGAAGGTCACCGGGTTGAAGACGTAACCGAAGTAACGCAAATGCGTGAGCATGCGTATCGGGCCTGTCAGCCATTCACCGGTAGCCTGTTCCACGGTTCGCCGAACCGCCTCGGCCAGAGGTACTTGCGGGTCGCCCAGATAATCGCTGCGGCGGAATTGCGCCAGGTTCGCACGGTTGACCGACCAGCATGCATGCCGCGCGAACACCTGGTCGATTTCGTCCAGATCGAGATAGAGCTGTGCGATCGGATAATGAAAAGCGTGCGGATGGGGCGCCAGCCGCCGGTGCTCCACCACACCTTCATAAACCGCGCTGGCCAGCGTTTCCCCGGCCACCTCATCAAGCGCATTCACGCGACACACTCCTGCGCCGCCTGCACTGGCGCGCGCGTTTCCTCCGGCCAGCGAACGCCGAGCGCGTGGGCGATGTCCACCGCGCTGCGGATGCCGTCCTCGTGAAAGCCCCAGCCCCAATAGGCCCCCGCGTACCAGGTGCGTTGCTTGCCCTGGATGTCCTGCTTGCGCTGGCGTGCGGCGACTGAGGCGCGCGTATACACGGGATGGTGATAACGCATGCGCCGAAGAACCTTGTTCTCGTCGATCGCGTGGCTGCGATTGAGCGTCACCACGAACGGCTTTTGCGCCTGGATACCTTGCAGCAGGTTCATGCAATAGCTCACCGTGCACGCATCATCCGCACCGGCGGGCACCAAAGCATTCCACGCTGCCCAGGCTTTGCTGGCACGCGGCAACAGGCGCGCATCGGTGTGCAATACCACGTCGTTTGCCTGGTAAGGCATGGCGCCCAGCACGGCGCGCTCCGCGTCGCTCGGCTCGGCCAGCGCACGCAGCGCCTGGTCGCTGTGGCAGGCCAGGACGACATGGTCGTACCGCTCCACGCCGCGGTGTGTGTGAATCGACACGCCATCCAGCTGCCGTTGCACCGACAGCACCGGACAGTTGAGGCGCTCCGTGACGCGCCAGTGCCTGCGCATGGCTTGCACGTAGCGTTGCGATCCACCCTCCACCACGCGCCATGCCGGCCGGCCGCTCACCTGCAGCATCTGGTGGTTGGCCATGAACTGCACCAGGTAGCGCATCGGAAACCGCAGGATGTCGCGCGGCGGCGCGGACCACAACGCCGATGCCATCGGCACCAGGTGATCGTCGCGGAAAGCCGTTCCGTACCGGTGCTGCGCCAGCCATTCGCCCAGGGTTGGCTCCTCGCCGTCCTCGTCCAGCAGCGCCGGCGCCTCACGGTAGAAACGAAACAGATCCCGCACCATGCCGAGAAAGCGCGGCGAGCATAGGTTGCGGCGCTGGCAGAACAAGGCGTCCAGCGAGGTGGCGTTGTATTCGAGCCCGCTTGCTTCGTTGTGCACGGAAAAGCTCATGCTGGTGGGCTTGGAGCCGACACCCAGTTCCGCAAACAGGCGGGTGAGCAAGGGATAATGCTGGGGGTTGAAGACGATGAAACCGGTATCGATGGCATACGTTTGGCCATCCAGTTCGATGGCATGCGTATGCGTGTGGCCACCCAGGTAATCGTTGGCTTCGTAGAGGGTCACGGCGTGCTTGCGCGACAACAGCCACGCCGATGCCAGGCCTGCTATGCCCGATCCGACCACGGCGATCCGCATGGCTCAACCCCTCGCCTTGGCGGCCAGCCACGCCGGCACGGGTTTGAGATCGCGCACCAGGCCGAGGGCGGCGAGCGCCTTCAGGCCATAAAAGGTGAAGTCGACCTCCCACCACCGGAAGCCCTGCCTGGCGGACCCCGGATAGAAATGATGATTGTTGTGCCAGCCCTCGCCGAACGTGATCAGCGCCAGCCAGAGATTGTTGCGGCTGTTGTCGTTGGTCTGGAAACGGCGCGCGCCGAAGCGATGCGCCAGCGAATTGATGGTGACCGTTGCATGAAACAGCACCACCGTAGAGATGAAGAATCCCCAGACCAGCATCTGGCCGCCGCTGGTGCCCAGCGCAGGCGCCACATGCTTAAGCCAGGTGCCAACGCCGAACAGCACGCCGGCCAGGATGACGGGAACCAACGTGTCGTAGCGGTCGAGCCAGCGCAGTTCCGGGAAAGCGGCCAGATCCGGCACGCGTGCGATATCCGTGCGAAACGCCTGCGTGGTGAGGAACCAGCCCAGATGACTCCAGAGAAACCCGCGCAGGGTCGGTGAATGCGGGTCCTGCTGCGTGTCGGCGTGACGATGATGCTGGCGATGATGCGCGGCCCACCACAGCGGGCCACGCTGCACGCAGGAGGCACCAATCACCGCGAACACGAACTGCACGGCACGCGACGTACGAAAAGTGCGGTGCGAAAAGTACCGATGGTAAAACCCGGTGAGCGCAAACATCCGAATGGCATACAGCGCCACCGCCGTTGCGATCGCCAGCTTGGACACGCCCACCCATATCACGCCCAGGCAAGCCAGGTGCATGCCCAGAAAGGGGATCGCACGCAGCCAGTCGATCGCGTCTTCGTCTTTGGATGCGGCCTCACTGGCCGAGGCCGTATCGAACCAGCAGCGCAATGCGGCGACTACGCGCCTGCGAGGTGTTACTGCCTGCTTTTGCGCAGAAACCGCGAGCTGTTTGCCGGTAGCCATGATGCCGTCCTTCGACCTTGTATGGCTTCATACGGAAGCGGCCGGTGAACGGATGCAGGTCGCGCTTCACTCACGCCATGATGCGTAAGCCCCCAGCGCCTGCGCGCGTGAGGTGGCCAGATCCAGCATGGGCATCGGGTAGCCCGTGCGGACGCATGCGCCGGGATCCCGCCACGGCTCGTGCACCAGTTCGGCTGGCAGGGCGGCGAGTTCGGGCAGCCATCGGCGCAGATAGGTGGCATCCGGATCAAATTTTCGAGCCTGCGTCACTGGATTGAACACGCGGAAGTAAGGCGCGGCATCTGCCCCGCAGCCGGCCACCCATTGCCAGCCCAGCGTGTTGTTGGCGAGGTCTGCATCCACCAAGGTGTCCCAGAACCATCGTGCGCCATGCAGCCAATGCTGCCGCAGGTTTTTGGTCAACCAGCTCGCCACCACCATGCGCACACGGTTGTGCATCCAGCCGGTATGCCAGAGTTCGCGCATGCCCGCGTCGATCAGCGGAATACCCGTGCGTCCTTGCTGCCAGCGTTGCAACATCCGCTCGTCGTCGGCCGCCCAGGGAAAGTCGGCGAACCTGGGGTTGAAGTTTTCGGTAGGCGTGTGGGGAAAGTGATAAAGCAGGTGATAGGCAAACTCGCGCCAGCCGAGCTCGCGCAGATAAGGCTCGATATCCGGCCGCCGGCGCGTGTCCAGGCGATGCGCATGCTGGTGCAAGGCGTGCAGAATCTGCCGCGGCGAGATCTCGCCAAAATGCAGATGCGGCGAGAGCCGGGAGGTGCCATGCCGCGCTGGCAGGTCCCTACCCGTTGCATAGTCGGTCAACGCATCATCACAGAACAGCTCCAGCGCCTCCCATGCACCCTGCTCACCGGGTCGCCAGATCGACCCGAAGCCGTGATCCCAACGGATGCGTGGCAATAGCTTGAAAGCATCCAGCGGCAAACTCACCGGAAGTTCGGCCCAGCCCGTTCCCATGGGCTCCGGCAACGGCGCGACGGCAGCCACGCCAGGGCGCACACTGCGCCAATAGGGCGTAAAGACGCGATACGGCTCGCCGTGCTTGGTCTGCGCCTGCCACGGCTCGCACCACAGCGCGGCCGAATAGCTATGGACCTGGATGCCGAGCCCGCCAAGCACCTGCTTGATGTGCATGTCGCGCTTGATCAGCGCCGGCTCGTACAGGCGGTTCCAATACACCGCCGTGGCGCCGCTGCGCTCGATGACGTGCCGCAGCACTTCCAGGGTATCCCCCTGGCGCAGATGCAAGCTGGCACCCTGCTCCTGCAGCTGCTGCTGCAATGCCTGCAAGGAGTGATGCAGCCACCACTGGCTGGCGCGCCCGATCTGCCACGGCGCCTCCTCGTGCGGGGCATGCACGTATAACGGCAAGACACGCGCGTGCGCCGCGCAGGCGGCGGCCAGGGCCGGGTTGTCTTTCAGCCGCAGATCGCGGCGGAAAAGCATGATGGCAGTCGTCATGGATGGATCGCTACGCGGTGTCGTCTGTTCTCGGCGCCGCCAGGCGTTAGAGCTTGATCAAAGGCTGCAGCATGCGCGCAAGCCAGCCTTCGAAGCGCAACGGCGCATCGGTCGCGGCAACGCAGATGCATGGTCCACCGGGCATCGTGACCGGCTGATGCGTGACGTCGCTGTCGAGGTCCGCCACGTCGCCTGGTGCAAAATGCCCCAGGCCATCCTGATAAGAGCCCCGCAGGATCATCGTCAGTTCGTTGCCGCCGTGGCTGTGCATCGGCACGCTTTTCCCCGGGGCGATGCGCAGCAGCATCAAGCTGCCGTCGGAGACGTTCGCGGCGCGGATGATGTGCATACCGGGCGCCACGCTTTTCCAACGCAGCGCGCTGAAGCGCTCTCCAAAATAAGGGTGCAGCGCTGCCGGCAGCGCATCAGGATCGACCACCTTGGGGGCCGCTGGCGGCGTGAACGGCGCCTCGATGGGCGTGGATGCCAGCTTGGCCAGCATCGCCTCGCGCGCCTGGGCCGGGGGCTGCGCGCCTTCCCATGGCTGTGCCAACAACGCCCCGCCAATGGCGTCGGCGTCGCCCACACTGTCGCGGCAACGCTGGCAGATCGACAGATGCGCTGCTACCACCACCGCGAATGCGTCGGGAAGCGCCCCCGCCGAATAGCCGACGATCGTGGCTTCATCAAGATGATGGTGCGGCATCATGGGGTGGACCTCATGCTGCTCTGCAGCTTGGAAAACGCCCGGCGCAAATGCGATTTGACCGAACCGAGCGGCATCCCCAGTTCCTTGGCGATTTCGCTGTGGCTTTTGGATTCAAAGTAAGACATGCGTATCAAACGTGCCTGTACGGCCGACAGTTCATCGATCGCCCGCTTCAGATTGGCCTGGTCGGTGAACGACTCGGCGGAATGATCGAGATGGGAAGCTGCTTGCTCCTCCAGCCAATCGGCCCCCTCTTCGATCGGCACCCAGGCGGCTGGCTCGCCGCGTGCATGATCGATGTAGAGATTGCGGGCGATCCGAAACAACCAGGTAGACAGACTGGCGCGTGCAGGGTCGAACAGGTCCGCGCGCCGCCATAGCCGCAACATGGTCTCTTGCACCAGTTCCTGCCCTTGCGCTTCACTCAGCCCAAGCCCCAGCAGATATCGATGCAAGCGCGGGAAAAAGTAATCGTAGATCCGCATGAAGCTGTCGACATCCCGGTTCCGGGCAATCGCGGCGATCTGGTCCGACCAAAAGCGTGCGTCGATAACCGTTTGATTCACCATCGTGGATGCGCGTCGCCTAAGCTGGAAGGGTGTGACGTTCATGACATGTGTACCGCGCACCATGGTAGCTGTAATCAACCCGCCAGACCCCGCGGCCGCCAGGACGACGATGGGGCCAGCGCCCGCTGGGGCGCGATCCTGCTCACCCTTCATACGTACGAACGGGGCGTTTGGATGCACGGGATGGTGCAAGGCGCCGAACTTAAGGACGTAGCGCGCTCCTTCGTAGGTTGGCGATGAGGCGCCAGCCGAACCCCAACGGCGTCACCTGCATGGCGACGTTGGGGTTCGCGTACGCTCACCGCCAGCCTACGTTCGGAGCGTTGGCAAAGGCCGGGCGCGACGCACGTTCGCCGGCAGGATCGGTGCATCCAAAATCCGCCGCTGCCCGTAAGTAGCTTTTACGATCACGCCGCGGAGCGTGCGCTTTCCACACATCGTATTCGCCCAAACAGCATCAGCCGATCATATTCATCATGACAAGAGTGCTTTTAGTCGAAGACGATCCAGACGTCGCAGCAGCTTGCCGGGCCATGCTGGAACATCTGGGGTGTTTCGTTCTACTGGCGAACGATGGCCGCCAAGGGCTGGAACTCATCATGAGCATGCACCCGGACATCGTCATCACCGATGTCATGATGCCGGTGATGTCCGGCTTCGAAATGATTGAGCGAGCGCGGGCGATGCAGTACGAAGGACCCATCGTCGTATGCAGCGCCATTCCGGAGCAGGATCATCGTAACCACCATGCCCGCTACGATGCGTTTCTTCAAAAGCCCTATCGCCTGAAGGATCTGGCAATGATCCTGGCGAAATTTTGAAATACCTCGAAAGTTTTCTTACCCAATCACCGCTAAAAGTCGCTACTCGCTTTGTCCACCGTAAGCCAGCTTGCGCTCACTGGATAGCCGGAACGCTTTCGGAGATTGCCCGGTAACACGCTTGAACGCATTGCTGAAAGCGCTCTCCGATGCATAGCCAAGCGTTTGAGCAATGGCTGCGATCGGGCGCTTCTCCTCACGCAGTGCGCGCTCGGCCAGGCGCATGCGCCATTGCGTGAGGTAGGTCAGCGGCGCCACGCCCGCGGCGGCCTTGAAATGGAAAGCAAACGTCGTGCGCGACATGGCGCATGCCGTGGCCAGTTCGTCCAGATGCCAGGCGCGTGCCGGATCGCCGTGCATCAACCGCAGGGCGCGTGCAATGCGCGGATCGCCCAGCGCGCGCAGCCATCCGGCAGGCATCGGGGCGGACGTGTTCAAGTGCGCGCGCAAGATCTGGATAAAAAGAAGCTGGGCCAGTTGCGCCGATGCAAGCTGGCTGCCCGGCAGTTCGCTGGCCCGTTCTTCCATCAACTGATCGAGCAACCGGCGAAAGGCGGTCGCCTGCGGCGAACTGGCCGGCACGTGGATCCATGGCGGCAGGACATCCGAAAGCAGCCGCCCGCTGGTCGCGTCCAGCAGGACATGCCCGCCAATGTGCGCGAAGTCGGTGCCCTCGCCCCATTGCACGGCTGCCTTGCCTGCAGCGGAAAACACGCTCATGGCGTCTACCGCCGCGATATCCGGGGCGCTGGCAAGGATGAAGGACCGCTTGGCCGACAACAGCCCCACATCGCCCGTGTCGAAGTGAATCGGTTCTGCCATGCCCTCGATGCGCACCCAACAATGGCCCTTCACCACGGCAAAGAACTTGATCTTGTCCGGTGCCGGAAAACGGATGGCCCATGCGCCGCCTGCGGTAAAGCCGCCCGTCACGACGGATTCGGTCTTGGTGAACCTGAGGATGTCGGAGAAGGGATCGGCGCTCACGTCCGTACTTTCGCGCAAGTAAGTTGTACTTTTAATTATTCACAGTGCGGCAACCCCTGTCTAACCTGATGGCTCATCCATTGAGGCTCAGGCATGAACGAACCGTTGGTACTCGTCACGGGCGGAACCGGTTTCATTGCGCAGCATTGCATGCTCGCCCTGCTGCGCGAGGGATATCGCGTGCGAACAACAGTTCGCTCGCCCGGCCGCGAATTGGAAGTGCGAAGCAACCTCAAGACGGGCGGCATTGATCCCGGCGATCGCCTCTCGTTTGTCACGGCCGATTTGAACGACGACCACGGCTGGGCAGAGGCGGTGGCGCATTGCACGTATGTGCTGCACGGCGCTTCGCCAACGCCTTCCGGGCATCACGCGCAAGAGAAGGATTGGATCGAACCGGCGGTGGGCGGCAACTTGCGGGTTCTGCGCGCGGCGCGCGATGCAGGCGTGCAGCGCGTGGTGCTGACCTCCGCCTTCGGTGCGATTTGTGCCGGACATCCACCGCTGGGGCGGCCTTTCAATGAAACGGACTGGAGCAACCTGACCGGTCACGTATGGCCATACCAGAAGTCGAAAACCCTGGCCGAACGTGCGGCCTGGGAATTCATCGCGCGCGAAGGACAAGGATTGGAACTATCGGCCATCAACCCGACCGCCGTGCTTGGCCCGGTGCTGGGCGCCGACTACTCGCATTCGATCCAGCTGATAACGCGCATGTTGAACGGTCAACGTGGCTGCCCCAAGCTGAACTGTGGTTTTGTCGATGTGCGAGACGTGGCGGACCTGCACCTGCGCGCCATGACACATCCCGGTGCCAAGGGCGAACGCTTTCTTGCGACGGCCGGCGAAAGCCTGTGGCTGATCGAAGTGGCGAAAGTGCTGCGCCGTCGCATGGGCGCTGCGGGCAGTAAGGCGCCGACATGGGAACTGCCCAACTGGCTGGTACGCCTCTGGGCGCGCCGCAACCCAAGCCTGCGCGGTATGGCGACGCTACTGGGCAGGAACATGAATGCCACGAGCGAAAAAGCCACGCGCCTGCTCGGATGGACGCCGCGCTCCAGTGAAGAGGCCATTGTGGCCACCGCCGAGAGTTTGCTTCGGCTTGGCCTGGTCAACTCGGCGAGCGAAGCGTCGTAAGTGCATGCGCGGCCTGCGGTGGATTAAATCAGAGCATCCTTAAGCATGATTTTGCGAAAAGAGGAGTGCCCGCACGACCATTCCAACGCGTTCAACGCGCGCACTGGGCCTGATTCGGCCTGACCGTTCAAGTTCGGCGAGCCCATGAAGGGCGGCCCAAAAAGTCTCGGTCGCGACTTCCACGTCGGCGCAGAACGGGGTTACGACCGAAGCAAGCGCTTGGAAAGCCGCCTGCAATGCCGGTTTGGTTTCAGCGTCGGCGAACCGCAGATCTGTCGGGAGAGTAAACATGGCGTCGTAGACCGCGGGATGGCGCATTGCGAAGCCGAGATAGGACATGGCGGCCTTCTCTACGGCATCTTTTTGACCGCTCGATCCGCGCACGGCTTCCCGAAGGGCTTCTGCGATCTCCCGGAAACCCTCGAGTGCAACCGCGGCGACGATCGCATCCCTGTTCTCGAAGTGGGAGTAAAGAACCGGCTGGCTGTATTCGATCTCTCTGGCCAAGCGGCGGAGTGTTACAGCGTCCCACCCTTCGCTCTCCGCGATTGCGCGCGCCGACGCGATGATGCGGTTTTCGCGTTCTGCCCGGTGCCTGCCTTTTCGCTCTGCGATACTCAAGCTTCGCTCTCCTGCACGATGTGCTCTTGGGGCCTGTTTAAGCGCGCTGCCTTGCAGTCCCCGGCGCATGTGGCTCAAACATGCAACCGCGGCATAGCCATGTACGCCATGGCTGTACGCGGCTTGGGCTCGCACTTCGGCCGGGATGCGTTCATGGCGATCCGCGTGGCTTGCGGCTCCTGCGTTCGGTCATCAGGGTATCGCAGCATCCTATTGGTGCAAGAAATATTGTCAACGCTAGATTTTCGTTGACACGGAATCTAGCAATGCTAGTATTTCTTCACTCGATAGGAGAACCGTATGGTTTTAGCGGGTAATTGGCTGTGTGGCCCGATCGCGGCCGGCATCGTGTGTCTCGGGTCGCGCTTTGGGTGGGGGCCGGCTGCTGCATCGGCCGACTTTGGTATCGCCGACTCCCCGCCGGCCTCGCCCGGGTTTAAAGCGTGCTGTCCGTGAAGGGCACGCGAGATATCGCCGCTGGGCTTTTTGTCCTCCTGCTCATGGCCCATGGATCGCCACGGTTG
>NZ_DATJMN010000216.1:0-11522 GCF_035508675.1 Dyella sp. | reverse complement strand
ACTTTATTGGATCGTTCCGACAGCTACCCGCCCAGTTGTCCTGATGGTGCTATTTTTCCCCGCGCTTGGACTGACGCTCAAACACGGATGGCGCGCCTCCGTTTTTGGAGGAACGCTTTGTCTTATCAGCATTAGTGTGCTCGTTGAATGGCGACCAGACCCCAACACCCAGCTGATTCAAAGCGTGCTTGCCTTCACTATCACGTGCCTTTATGTCTTTGGCGCGCGCCTTTCCATGCAGATGCGGCTTCTCGAACAACTCCAACGCGAAACCCTGCGAGCACAACAAATAGCCAAAAGGAGCCTGGTGTTCGGCGAACAGCGGCTGCAACAAACTTCTCAAGCCTTGGAGTGCGTAGCGGGCGCGCTTCGCATGGATTATGTCCGTGTCATGCACCGCTTCGTACCAGAAGAAGTGCGCCGCGATTATGGCAAAGACTTTCTGGATGTACAGAAACAGGTCTATCACCTTGCTGAAAGCATCCATCCCAGTGCGTGGCGGGAACGCGGGTTGGCCGCCGCTCTGGAGGAATCCATTGGCAAGGTACTGCGCGAAGCGGGCATCGCCTATTCCTGCGAGACGCCAGGACGCAAGCTTCGATTCCTGAGCGAAGCTTTGCAGGCAACCATCTATCGCATGGCGTGCGAAGCAGCTGCGACGATCAGTGCTTCGCCCGCATGTATCGGCGTCCACCTCACCCTACGCACCGGGACGCGCCATGGCGTTCAACGGGTAGCCTTGTGCATGGATGGCATGCTGGAGGAGTCGCAGGTGGCATACGGCATACTGCAAGCGAAAGAGCGGCAAAGCGTGGCGCCCAAATTGGGCGCCAGCATAAAACCCGATAGCGAACTACAACTATTGGCGCGCTTGTTTCAAGGGAATGCACGTCTGCGCACTATTCCAGCCGGGGTACGTTTCACCGCATTGCTATGCGATGCGCCTCCACAGGATTTGAGTCAGCGTGCTGCCAAGGGTCCTGTTCGCCTGTGGGCTCAATAACAAGATAGCGGCATTCATGCCCCAATGATCACTGGGCAACCCGGTTCATTGTGCACTGCGCCGGGTCACAGGCAACCACGACCATAACGTTTTCACTGCCGTCGTCTTGCGGCGCCGCCGTGACTGTCAAGCCATCGTCCTGATAGACAACCTGCGTCAAATCCGTCGGTGACGGCACCGTCTTGACCGCGACGTTTTGCGCATCGACGCCAATCGGTAACGCGAACGTCACCTCCTTCGCGGTTGCAACGGCTGCACGCACTCTTCCCTGAAGATCGTTGATCTGTATATACGTAATGCCATCACGCTCAAACCGGTACACGTGATAGTGCGCATTGCTGCTGACGTCCGGCGCATTCGGCCATGCTTGTCCAAGGCCAGTGGCGGACACTGCATCCTGCGCAGCGACGACGGTGGACACACCCGTAGCCATCACGGCGACCAGGATGGAGTTACGGAACAGCTTGCTGGAAAGATCAAACATGGCGCGTCCTTTATTTGGGCGTAAGGATTCCCCGCAGCCAGAATGGACCAACCAGCAAATACATCGAAAGATGATTTTTGCGCAAATCTTTGTCCTATTGCTTTGTAAGTCTTTGCCATATTCGGGCCTTTCCCCCGGTAAGCGAGTGCTGGGCCGGGGTGCGTTCCAACATGAAATGTATGTCTTGCCGTGCTTTTCCGATGCGGCATGTTTCAAACGAAAAAGCCGACACGCCGCATCCGGTGGCCATGCGACACCGGCATAGCAAGCCCGTACAAAACGGCTGCTCATTAGCCGACATCTATCAACCACCCCTGCACCGGTATGATTTTTCCTCACTCATGGGGAGTCACAACGCGCAGATGGATTTCGTTTTTTTCAGGAATGAATGCATGCGGGCCGCATTGCTCCTGGCCGCCCTCACGCTTACCGCATGCAGCACGCCAGCCGCCAAGGATTTTGGCGGCCGCTGGCACCCTATCAGCCGCCTTCCCGCTACGACGACGGCGATTCCACTGAATCCGCAATACATCTACTTTGCCGCGCCTACGGACATCACGCTCCGAACCATGTTGGCGCGCTGGGCGCGCGATACCGGCCTGGATTTGTCGTACGCGCTTGCCAATGACTACACCCTGGTGCAGCCGGTCGCGCAGATCCGAACCACCGACCTGCGCAGCGCCGCTGAGCAATTGAACGTCATCTACAGCTCGAACCAGTTGCTGATCAGTGTTACCGACCGGCAGATCCTGGTCCAGCCCGTTGCTGCAACGTCACCACCAGCGGCGCCCGATGCGCCGACACCCCGGCCCTAACGTCACGCCACGGACATAGCGATTACCGAGTCACGATTCTTTTTCAGGTTTACTCATGCCAAGCAGAAAACAAGACAGCGCCAACATCGACAAGTCGGTAGCGGCGGCCGTCAACTTCGAAGTCACCCTTGCCGACATCGCCAAACGCAGCGAACGGCGCGCCTGGCTCGTCGCCATGATCGCCACGGTCGTGGCGCTGATTCTTTTGGGCGGCTATTTCTATCTGCTTCCGCTGAAGGAAAAGGTGCCGTACGTAGTCATGGCGGATGCCTATACCGGCACCAGCTCGGTCGCGCGCCTGACCGGCGATTTTGCGCACCGTCAGATCACCACCAGCGAAGCGATCAACCGCAGCAACGTGGCGCATTTTGTCCTTGCGAGAGAATCCTACGATTGGGGCACCATCAGCCTGCGCGACTGGCCCACCGTACTCACCATGGCCGCGCCCAACGTCGCCGCGGCGTATCGCAGCTGGCTGTCGTCCACCGCCACGGACGGCCCGATTGCCGTTTATGGGAAGAACCAATCGATACGCATCAAGATCCTCAGCATCGTACTCAATGGCGGCGGCCCAGGGCAGACGCCCAAAAGCGCCACCGTGCGATTCCAGCGCCAACTGTTCAACAACAACAGCGGCGCCATCCAGCCGCTGGACAGCAAGATTGCAACCCTGACTTTCACCTACAAGCCGGATTTGCAAATGAACGAGCAGTATCGCGTGGAGAATCCGCTCGGCTTCCAGGTGACGGATTACCGCGTGGACGACGACTACGACACGCGCCCACCGGCTGCCACGCCTGGCGAGGTGCAACCCACCACCCAGCCCATCCCCGTAGCGGACAGCGCGGCTCCCATCCCCGCCGATAGCGCGCCCGCCGCGGCTGCGTCGGCACCGGGCACGGCCACGCAGCCGCCCGCGATCTCTCCCGTGGCCAACCGGGCCCTGCAGGGAGTAGGCGCCCGATGAACATGTCGATCCGAACCATCTTACCGATGCTGTTGTGCATGGCCGGCATGGCCATCGCCATACCCTCAGCCGCCCAGGTGGTGCAGCAGTACGAATACAAACCCGACGCCATCTATCCCGTGCGTACCGGGCTTGGCATCACCACCCAGATCGAGCTCAGCCCGCACGAAAAAATCCTGGATTTCAGCACCGGCTTCAGCAACGGCTGGGACCTCACACGCCGCGAAAACGTGTTCTATCTGCGACCCAAGAACGTCGACGTGGATACCAACATGCTGATCCGCACTGCTACCCATGCCTACATTTTCGAACTGAAGGTAGTGGCGACCGATTGGAAAACGCTCGACCAGGCCAAGCGGGAAGGCGTGCAGTACAAGATCAGCTTCACCTACCCGGCCAACGCCAGCTTCTCCGACCAGGTGAACAAGCTGGATAAAACGCCCGAACTCGACGTGTCGTTGGTCAAGGGCCGCAGCTACAACTTCCGCTACGACTATGCCGCGCGCAACAACAAGGCGCCGTGGCTGATCCCTGTTTACGTGTACGACGATGGCCAGTTCACCTACATCAAGATGAACGAGCTGAAACAGTTTCCTTCCGGCAACTTTCCCGCCGTCTACAAGCGCGGCGCCGCGCACGGAGAGGATGCCCTGGTCAATACCACCATCGAAGGCAACACCATCGTCGTGCACGGGACTTATCCCTATCTGGTTCTTCGTCACGGCGATGACGTCGTCGGCTTAAGAAGGAACGCCCAGCCATGAGCACGAACCATCCCAACGCATCCGACCGCGACCCGCGGGGCGGCAATCCTTACAACGATCGCTACCTGCAGGGCCACGCGCTCGACCCGGATGCCGCCACGCCGGTCTTGAAGTCGTATGACATGGGCCGCCTCAACAAGCGCGCGGTGGTGCTTATCGGCCTGGTCGCCGCCACGCTGGTGCTGCTTGGCCTCGCCATCCTCAAGAACGGCCTGGGCCACAAACCCGAGGTGAAGCCGAAAGCGGAAACCGTCGTCGTGCCCGATGCACCGCATGCGCCGACGCTACCGCCTGCAACGCCCCCCGTGACAACCCAGCCGCAACCTGTCTTGCCACCCGCGCAACCCATTGGCCTCGTCAACAAGCCTGGATCGCCCGGGTTAGCGCAAGCGCAGAAGCCTGTGCGGCAGGGCCAAAGCCTGCTGGAGCGTCGCATGCAAGATGCCGGCGCCACCGGCAGCGCGCCAGGCAGCGACTTGCAGAACCTGGCCAGCCAGCTCGGGGTGCCCGGCAACCCAACACCGCACAGCCTGCCCGATGCGCCCACCAGCGCCCAGCCGCTGACCAATCCGGAAACCCTGATGACACGCGGCACCTATATCCGTTGCGTGCTGGAAACACGCATCATCAGCGACATTCCCGGCTTCACCTCCTGCGTCGTCACCGAACCGGTGTACTCCTTCACCGGTCGCCGCCTGCTGCTGCCCAAGGGCTCCAAGGTGCTCGGGAAATACGACAGCGGGCCGGAAGGCGACCGCATGGCGGTGATCTGGGATCGCATCATCACGCCTACCGGCATCGACGTGAACATGGCAAGCCCCGGCGTGGATGGACTCGGTGGCGCGGGTTACGCCGGACACCTCAATGAGCATTGGGGCAGCCGCATCAGCTCGGCCTTATTGATCAGCCTGCTCAGCGATGCGTTTTCCTACGAGGCCGCCAAGCACGGCCCCAGCACAGCCAGCATTTCCAACGGCGTGGTCGTGCAGACGCCGTTCCAGAGCAACACCGCGCAAACCCTGCAGCAACTGGCGGGCCAGGCGGTGCGCAAGTCGGCCAATCGGCCGGCTACCGTCACCATCAACCAAGGCAGCATCGTCAACATCTACGTCGCCAAGGACGTGGATTTCAGCGGCGTGGTGGCGCGCTTTTAAACCCATGGACGCGACGACAGACATCGCCCAGGTATCCCCGGATTTCCTCCAATACCAATACGAGGTATTGGGCATCCGTGGATTCATGACGTCACCCGGCGTCACGGAAATCTGCATCAACCGCCCTGGCGAACTGTATCTGGAGACGCGTGACGGTTGGCAGCGCGTGGAGGTACCTACGCTTACCTTCGAGCGCGCCCGCCAGTTCTGCACCGCCGTGGTCAACGAAAGCAACACCGGGCAGCGCATCACCGATACCGATCCGATGGTCTCGCTCACCTTTCCCACCGGCCAGCGTGCCCAGTTCGTGATTCCGCCGGCGTGTGCGGCCGATACCGTATCCATCACCATCCGCTTGCCGGCCAAGCACACCCGGACGCTCGATCAGTACCAGCAGGACGGCTTCTTCGACCACGTCCTGGAAGACACCCAGCTACTGTCCGAGCACGACAAGGAACTGTTGCGGCTGCGCGCGCAACGCAACTACGCGGATTTCTTCAAGCAGGCGGTGCTGCACAAGAAAAACATCGTGGTTTCCGGCGCCACCGGCAGCGGCAAGACCACCTTCATGAAATCGCTGGTGCACCACATCCCGGCGGAAGAGCGGCTGGTTACCATCGAGGACGCGCGCGAGTTGTTCATTCCGCAACCCAATGTGGTGCATCTGCTGTACTCCAAGGGCGGGCAAAGCATCAGCAACGTCACCGCCAAAAGTTGCATGGAAGCCTGCCTGCGCATGAAGCCCGACCGCATCATCCTGGCCGAGCTGCGCGGCGATGAATCGTTCTATTTCATCCGCAACTGCGCATCCGGCCATCCCGGCTCCATCACTAGCTGCCACGCCGGCAACACCGAGCAGACCTGGGACCAGCTGGCCTTGATGGTGAAGGCATCCGCCGAGGGCGCGGGGCTGGAATTCGCCACCATCAAGCAACTCCTGAAAATGACCATCGACATCGTCGTGCACATCAAGGCACACGCCGGTCGTCGCCACATCACCGGCATCGATTTCGATCCGGCGCGCAGCCATTGACCTTCCCGCATTGGAGAACACGCCATGCTTCCCGGACTGGAACTGATGACCTGCCCCAACCTGGCCGTATCGCCGGATGTGATGCGCCATCTGGTCAACATCGAATCCAGCCACAACCCGTATGCCATCGGCGTGGTCGACGGCCAGTTGCAACGCCAACCGGAAAACCTGGCCGAAGCCGTCGCCACCGCGCACATGCTGGAAGCGGCGGGCTACAACTATTCGCTCGGTGTGGCGCAGATCAATCGCGCCAATCTCGCCAAATACGGCCTGGACACCTACGAAAAAGCCTTCGACGCCTGCCTCAACCTATCTGCAGGCTCGCACATCCTGGCCGAATGCTATGCCAGCGCCAACCAGGATTGGGGCAAGGCCTTCAGTTGCTACTACTCCGGCAACTTCGTTACCGGCTTCCGCGATGGCTACGTGCAGAAGGTCTACGAGTCCATGGGCCGCAGTCTGCAACGGGTGCAACCAAATGCCATACCGGTGACGAAAACGGACGAACCTGCCGCCATCAACCAGCCCATCGTGCTCAAGGATGGCCCGGCGTATCGCATCGCCCTGCGCAGCGTGGCGCTGGACACTGCCGCCGGCACACTCAGCGCAACGCCACCTCAAGCTTCATCTTCTACCGATGCGTTGGTAGCGACACCCGCAGCAGCGCAACCAGCCACTTCGGATGTCTTCGTGCCAGTCGTACACGGGTCTGGTGATTTGGCTACGCAAACATCAGCGAACACCCACAGTGTTTCAGTTAACAACACGACATCATCTCCTATTGCCAAGTCGGGCGATTCCAGCGATCCGCAACAGATGGTGAAAGACGATGCTTTCGTATTTTGATTTCGTGCATGTCCATCGGCGTCACGCACGTACGCACCACTCCACCCAACGAAAGGAAACCAACCGATGATTTCAGGGAACCACTTCCCCCGCACCAACCTGTCCACTTTGTTCACGTTGGCCGCACTGCTGACATTGCCGGGCATGGCCCTCGCGCAGCAAGGACCCGGCGAACTCGTCGATACCACCTGCGGCTTCTTCAGCAATATCAACACCGTGCTCAACGCTATTTCGATCACGGTGGTCACCATTGCGGTGATCTTTGCCGGTTACAAAGTGGCTTTCAATCACGCACGCATCGCCGAAGTGACACCCGTACTGATCGGCGCCGTTCTCATCGGCGCCGCCAGCCAGATCGCCAAGCTGTTCCTCTCAGGCTCCGCCGGCTCCTCGCAGTGCCAACCCACCAACGGCTTCGTTCCACACGCCGTCGAACACATCGCGGCTCTAGCGAACGCGCTGCAACACTTGGCCTGAGGCATGCGCAAAAACGCCATGTTCCGCGGCTGCACGCGCCCGCCCATGTTCATGGGCGTGCCGTACGTGCCATTCATCCTCGGCGCAGGCAGCTGCCTGCTGTTGTCGATGTACTTCAACTTGCTGTACTTGCTGCTGTTGCCGCCGGTCATCTTCGTCATGCGCCAGATGGCCAAGCGTGACGAAATGATTTTTCGCCTGCTGGGGTTGCGCCTGCAGTTCCGCAGCCGCGCGCGCAACCTCAAGCAGCACGACGGCGAGTGGGTGTTCACGCCCAACAGCTATCGCGGGCACAAGCCCAAGCCCTGACATTACGGCCGCCTTGATGGCGACCCTATCCGATCACATGCATGTTCAACCCTGACGCCCCTATCAGCGACTTCATCCCCTTCTCCACTCACGTGGCACCCCATGTGGTCAAGACCACGGGCGGCGATTTTCTGATCACGTGGCGGATGGAGGGCCTGCCCTTTGTCGGCCGCGAAGAATGGGAGCTGGAACACCGCCACAACAGCTTCAATCGCCTGCTGCAAACCTTGCGCGCCCCGGATTTCGTCAACGTCGCGTTCTGGAGCCACGACGTGCGCCGCCGCTGCCGTGCCGCGTATTCCCCGCGCTTTCGCCAGGCGTTCAACCAGCAGCTATCCGACGGTTATTTCAACAAGCTGCCGCAAGAAACCCTGATGCAGAACGAGCTGTACCTGACGATGATCTATCGGCCCGTCGTCAGCGGAAAGCGCTTCGTCGCCAAGTCGGCCGACCTGGGCCAGCTGGAAGCCGAACAGGCACACGCCGTGGCCAAGGTGATGGAACTGGCCGACAACGTCGAGGCGGCGCTCAAGGATTACGCACCGCGCCGGCTTGGCATGGTCGAAAACGACACCGGCGTGGTCTTCTCCGAAACGCTGGCCTTGTTCGGCTATCTGCTCAACCGCATCAACGATCCCGTGCCGGTGCTCAAGGCGCCTGCCTATGCGTATCTGCCGGTCAGCCGTCATCGCTTTGCCAGCAAGAGCGGGGACTTCATCATCACCACTCCGGAAGGGCGCCATCACTTCGGCGCGCTGCTCAACATCAAGGAGTATCCCGAAAGCACCTATCCCGGCGTGCTCAACCAGCTGAAATATCTGGATTTCGAGTACGTGGTCACGCACTCCTTCAGCCCGATGGGCCGGCACGAAGCGCTCAAGGCGCTGGAGCGCACCAAGGGCATGATGATTTCCTCCGGCGACAAGGCCGTCAGCCAGATCACCGAACTGGATGAGGCGATGGATCAACTCGCCTCCGGCCTGTTCGTGCTGGGCGAGTATCACTTCACCCTCGCCGTCTACGCCCCCGACCAGGACACGCTGGCCCGGCATCTGGCCACCACGCGTGCCGCGCTGTCCAATTCCGGCTTCGTCTCGGTGAAAGAAGACCTCGCCGCAACCGCCGCGTTCTATGCACAATTGCCAGCCAACTGGCGTTACCGCACGCGCCTGGCAAACGTCAGCTCGCTCAATTTCCTGGGGCTGTCGCCGCTGCACAATTTTGCCGGCGGCAAGGCGCACGACAACCCCTGGGGCGACTGCGTAACGGTGCTGCAGGCCAACAACGGCCAGCCCTACTACTTCAATTTCCACGCCACGCATGCGTCGGAAAAGTCCTTTGGCGAAAAGGCGATCGGCAATACGCTGGTGATCGGCAAATCCGGCACCGGCAAGACCGCGCTGATCAACTTCCTGCTCAGCCAGGCGCAGAAGTTCGAGCCCTGCCCCACCATCTTCTTCTTCGACAAGGATCGCGGCGCGGAGATTTTCGTGCGCGCCTGCGGCGGCACCTATTTCGCCATCGAAAACGGCCAGCCTACCGGTTTCAACCCGTTCCAGTGCGACGCCAACCAGGACAACGTCCAGTTCCTGATCGAGCTGGTGAAGATTCTCGGCGGCAAAAGCATATACAGCGCAGGCGAAGAACAGGACATCCATCGCGCCGTCACCAACGTGCTCGATACGCCACCGCACCTGCGCACGCTCACCAATCTACAAAAGAGCCTGCCCAACCTGGGCGAAGACAGCCTGTTCGCCCGCCTGCGCAAATGGACGGCCGGCCACGCCCTGGGCTGGGTCTTCGACAACCCGGTCGACACCATCGATCTAAGCCAGACACCGATGGTCGGCTTCGACTACACCGACCTGCTGGACAACGCGCAGATCCGCGTACCGGTCATCCACTACCTGCTGCACCGCCTGGAAACGCTGATCGACGGCCGCCCGCTGATCTATGTGATGGACGAATTCTGGAAAGTGCTGGAAGGGGACAGTGGCCTGAAGGACTTCGCCAAGAACAAACAGAAAACCATCCGCAAGCAGAACGGTCTGGGCATCTTCGCCACGCAAAGCCCCGAAGACGCCCTATCCAGCGACATCGCCGCGGCACTGATAGAACAAACCGCCACCATGATCCTGCTGCCCAACCCCAACGCCAACCGCGAAGACTATATCGACGGCCTCAAGCTCACCGAAGCCGAATACCAGGAAGTGGTGAACCTGGACGAGCGCTCTCGCCGTTTCCTGGTCAAGCAAGGCCACGCCGCAGCCATTTGCCAGCTGGACTTGAACGGACTCGACGACGCGCTGGCCGTGATTTCCGCCAGCACCGACAACATCCAGATCCTGCATGACTTGCTGCGGGAGCATGCGCAGGCCGCAGGGGTGAAGGTCGATGCGCTGCGGCCGGAGCAATGGCTAATGGCGTTTTATGAGCATCGCAAGGGGCGTGGAAAAACGGTCGCCGCAAGAGCCGGGGCGACATCCGTTACGCGCTCCGCATGAATTACAAAGAGGGATCATCCATGTCTCGTTTTAACCGCTGTCTTCGCCGAACCGGCCTGACCCTTGGCCTCGGACTTGCCACCTCTTCCGCCTGCGCGCAGTGGGCAGTCATCGACCAGGCCAATCTCGCCGCCAACCAGGAAGGCTTCTACAACCAGCTGCAACAAACCATCCAACAATTGCTCACCGAAAAAGCGCAACTTGAGCAGCTAATGTCCAAGATCAGCGGCCTGCACTTCGGCATCAACCTGGGCAATCAATCGCTGCAACCCGTCAGCGACGCCAGCCGCGATCAGCTCATTCAAATGAATTGCCAGGGTGAGTCAGGCGGCATCATCGGCAGCGCCGTGAACGCCTTGACCTCCCTGGCCTCCCAGTCCATCCGCCAGAGCCAGCAGCAAATCTGCGCACAGATCGTGATCGCTCAGGTCGACAAGTACAACATAACCGTGACCATGCTCAACGAGGTGCAGAAATACAACACCGTGTTCGACCAGGTTTCCGACATCATCGACGAGGTTGACACGTTGGCAGACGCCGGCCGTGCCCACACACAGGCACAGACCTACAGCAATGCCCTCACCACCGAGATGGCCAACTGGCGCGCGCAGATGGAAGCCGACGACGCCATCATCCGCACGCTGGAAGATCAGCAAAGCATGTTGGCGCGCGCTGCTTTGAATGGTGGCGGCGGTGGCAGTGTTGCCGGCAGCGCGCTGAACGCCGTGTTTGGCAACTTGTAATCGTGACAGGCAACGTACGACGGCGCTTGCTTCGCAGTGGTCACCCGTAGCCACAAACTGGTCTCCAAGGACACATATTCATGGATTTTGTTCTCTTCGTTGGCCTTTACAAATATCTGAACAACGAGATAAGCGGCTTAACAAGTGCACTCATGGATCGCTCCATGCACTGGGTCGCTGCCATGGCTTATCTGCTTTTCTCGCTGTGGGTCATGTTCACCGGCTACCGCGCCATCACCGGCACCCTGCGCGAACCGCTGATGGCCGTGGCCGTCAACATGGCCAAGATGGCGCTCATCGTCACCACCGCCTGTTCCATGAACTTCTTCAGCACTGACTTGCGCCAATTCATCAACAACGATTTGGGCCGGGGCATCAACGAGCTCGTCACCGGTAAATCCGACGATATCGCCGCGTCCATCG
>NZ_DATJMN010000215.1:0-5318 GCF_035508675.1 Dyella sp. | reverse complement strand
TGTGAGAATGCGTTGGCCGTGTATCGGCAAGCGCCTCTCTTACTTTTTCACGGAACCATGCATCGTAGGCTTCCGTATCCGTCGTGAGCCCGGCAGGTAGCGCGCCTTCTTTGACCACCCATGTGAGCAGAATGCGTACCGCGTCGGAGACGGTCAATCCGAAGTTGGCCAATTTTTCTGTAGCGGCATTCTTAAGGTCGTCAACAATGCGGACATGCAACATCGAGCTGTGGGCAGCCATGAATATACCTCCTTGGGGTCGGAGGTATTTTGTATCTCAAAAGAGATACAGGCAGGTTCGCCTGAAAAGCGCTGAGCCCGGCTTTCCTGGCTCTTCAAAGCCGGGCACATCCATGTGCCCTCTTCGCGCGATGAGGCATCAGCACGATTGGGCGCTCAATGCTTCGCCGGCGGCGGCCCCTGCACCACCTGCATCAGGTTATTCGGCTTCAGATATTTCTTGAACGCCGCCTGCACCTGTTCCGGGGTGAGCGTGAGGTAGTGCTTTGCCGCCACCATCGGCTGGTCCAGCGGCTCGTCGTGCCACGCCCAATTGAGCAGTGCGCGCGCAATGCTGTTGATGCTCGATACGCCGACGGGAATGGAGCGGATTTCATACTGGCGGGCGTTGTCCAGTTCGCTCTGCTTGATCGGCGTGGTCTGCATCGCCAGCAGGTTCTGGTGGATCAGTGCATTGACCGGCGCCACCTTGTCCGGGTCGCTACCGTACTGCACGAAGAAGACCGAACGCGAGCGGTCGAACTGCATGCCCGAGTCCGCGCCATAGGCATAGCCGTGCTTGACGCGGATGTCGGTCATCAGGCGCGATGCAAAGCCGTTGCCGCCCAGCACGTTGTTGCCCAGCTGCAGTGCGTAGCGATCGGGGTTATGCATGTTGAGCGGGAGAATCTGCCCCATCAGCACCTGGTCCTGCGAGGCGTATGAGTTGTCGATCACGGCATAGCCGGGAGGATTGACCGGGACTGGCGGGGATACCACGTCGGGCTTGGCGCCTTGCGCTTTCCATTGGCCGAAGTAACGCTCGACGGTGGCCTTGGCCTGCGCGGGCGTGACGTCGCCGACTACGACGATGGTGGTCAGATCCGGGCGGTACGTGTTGGCAAAATAATCCTTCACATCTTGCAGTTTCAGCGCGCCGATGGTGTCGGGCGTGGGCAGGCGCAGATCCGGATCGCCCGCGGGCAGCAGGCCGGCGCGCAGCGCCTTCATCATCTTGTACTGCGGGGATTGCATCTCGCCGGCGAGCGCGCGTGCCAGCGTTTCCTGCTGCACATTGAAGCCTTGTTGCGGCAGGGCAGGGTGAAGTTCGTTGTCGGCCAGCAACTGCATGGCGCGATCGAAGTGATCGCTGAGCGCCGCTACGCCGAAGTCGGTGCCGCCGGTTTCGGAGGCGGAAATGTCATCCAGTGCCTTGTGGAAGGCATCACGATCCAGCGTGCTACTGCCGTAATCGAACAGTGAATCCAACAGGCGCGCTACGCCTTCCTTGCCGGCCGGTTCTTGCAGCTTGGGGTTGTTGTCGATATGGCCGACCACCGTAACGGTCTTGCTGATGCGCGTGGGCTGCACGATCAGGCGGATGCCGTTGTCGAGCTTCATGTCCACCGGCGACAGCGTCCAGCGCGGCATCTCCAGCTTGCTGAGTTTTTCGGCGGCCCATGTGGGCAGCGGCGCATCCAGCTTTTCGTTGCTGTTGAAGGACTCGGAACCGCCAAAACCGCCGCTATCGGGTGGCCGCTGACCGTTCTGGTTGGGCGTGAGCACCACGGTCACGCGTTCGTCCGGCTTCAAGTACTGGCGGGCAATGCGGTTCACGTCGGCGACGGTGACCTGGCGAATCTGGTCTTCCGCTTCTTCCGGTGACTTCAAGCCCATCCAGGCAATGGCTTGCGACCATGCGCTGGCAAGGCTCACCGCGCTGTTCTTGTTGAATTCGGCTTGGGCGATTTCCGCTTGTTTCGATGCCTCGACCAGGTCGGCGGGTACACCGTTCTTCAGCAGATCGTTGATCACGCCATCCAGATCGGCTTGCGCCTGGTTTGCATTGCCGCCCTTGGGAAAGTCGACTTCAACGATGCCGATGCCGCCATGGCTGAAAGGCTGCAATTGTGCACTGGTGCTGAGCACCTTGCCCTGGACGGCAAGCTGGGAGAGCGAGCTGCGTGCATTGTTCAGCACATCCAGCAACACCTGGGCGGCGGCATTGTCCTTGTCCATCATGCCCGGCATGCGATACATGAACTGCACGGCGCCGGTGCCGCGCGGCGTGGTGGAGGCGATGGTTTCCGGCTTCACCGGCTGCAGTTTCACCGGCTCGCGCGGCGGCAGCGGACGCTGGGGAATCTGGCCGAACAGTTGCCGCACCTTGGCCAGAGTCTGCTGCGGATCGACGTCGCCGACGATCACCAGCAGGGCGTTGTTGGGCGCGTACCATTCCCGGTAGAACTTCTGCAGATCCGCCGCGGTGGTTTTGTTGAACGAAGAGCGCGTGCCGAGCGGATCCTCGGCATAACCCGTGCCGGCATACAGAATGCCCTCGGCTTTCTCGAAGGCGAGGAATTCCGGCTCCGAGATGTCGCGTGATACTTCCTGCTCGATCGCGCCGCGCTCGCGCTGCCAGTCCTGCTGGGTGAGCAATGCGCCGTCCATGCGGGTCGATTCGATGCGCAGCAGCAAATCAAGGTAATTCGACGGCGCCACAAAGTAAAACTGCGTGGCGTCATTGGTGGTGAACGCGTTGTTGTCCGCGCCCATCTTGCCGGTCATTTCGTTGAGCTGGGCGCCGGTCATGCCTTTGCTGTCGCGGAACATCATGTGCTCCAGCGCGTGCGCAGTACCGGGGAAACCCGCCGGCGTCTGGTAGCCGCCGGCAAGATAGGTGATCTGCGTGGTCACCATGGGCGACAGCGTTTCGCGCACGATCACCACGCGCAGGCCGTTGTCGAGGGTGGCTCGCAACACCTGGCTGTCGTTGGCTACGGCCTTGGGAGCCGCGGGTGCGTCGGCGCGCGCCGGGATGCTGGCGCTTAGCAGCCCCACGCCTAGCAATACACTCCATGCCAATGTCTTGAACGGGCTCGACATCATGTTCGGGTTCCTTGTGGGATGACAGCGATAGACCGCCGGATGTTGCCATAGTGCCGCGCGATCCCTTAAGTGCCACAAGGACCTGCATACGACGGTGAAGACAGAGTATCGTGCGCACATCGCAAGTTTTCCCGAAAAAGGAGCGAGGCTATGTTGGTGGTGACGACCGAGAATGTGCCGGGCCATCAGGTGGTCCAGGTAAAGGGGCAGGTGTTCGGTGTGGTGGTGCGCAGCCGCGGCATCGGCGGCAACCTGGTGGCGGGTTTGCGCTCCCTGGTCGGCGGCGAGATCCACGAATACACGCAGATGCTGGAAGAAGCACGCCGCCACGCGCTCGATCGCCTGGTGACCAACGCCAAGGCGATGGGTGCCAATGCGGTGGTGATGATGCGCTTCGACTCGGCCGAAATCGGCCAGACCATGAGCGAGATCGTGGCCTATGGCACCGCCGTGGTGCTCGACCCGCCGACTTGAATCATGTTGACCATCGTCCTGTATGTGATCGGCGGCCTGCTGCTGGTGGGTGCCGGCATTGCTTTCCTGACCGGCGTGATGGTGGCCTTGCTGCCGCAGCTGATCGTCGGCGGGTTGTTGCTGGTGGTGGGCCTGGCCATCGAGCGCTGGCGCTACAAGCCGTTGTTGCGCGGCGGCCCGGATCCGCGCTGGCAGGATACAGGCGAGCGTTTCGTCGATCCGGGCAGCGGGCAGCTTACTGCCGTATATTTCGATCCACGCGACGGGGAGCGGCATTACATCGTCGTGGATGAGCGGGGACGGGCGCCTTGACAGGGCACCATCCCAATCGATGGGTTCAACTTAGGAGCAGACATGGCATCGGGAAATCCGGTATTGCGGGAAAAGGCGTTTCAAGGCTTGGCCGTCACGGGCGAGCGCATGACCACCAACGGCACGGTGACGCGCACGGCTTTGTTGCTAATGCTGGCGGTCATCACCGGCGGCTGGACCTGGCAACGCTTCGCCGACGTGGCAGCAGGCGGCAGCCTCGACGCTGCGCTGGCCGCGATCAGCCCCTTCATGTGGGGCGGCCTGCTGGTTGGCCTGGTGCTGGCGCTGCTGACCACGTTCGCGCAGCGCTGGGCCGGCATCACTGCGCCGTTGTATGCGATTGCGGAAGGCTTCGCGCTCGGCGGCATTTCGGCCGTGATGAACCTGCGCTTCCCCGGCATCGTGCTGCAGGCGGTGATGCTTACCGTCGGCGTGCTGGCGGTGATGTTGTTGGCTTATCGCTCCGGCTTGATCAAGGTCACCGACAGGTTCCGCATGGGCGTGGTGGCGGCTACCGGCGGCATTGCGCTGCTGTATGTGGTGGATATGGCGCTGCGTGCGTTCACGCATATCCAGATCCCCTTCATCCATGAAACCGGCGCCCTCGGCATCGGCTTCAGCCTGCTGGTGGTCGGCCTGGCGGCGCTCAACCTCGTGCTCGATTTCGACATGATCGACCGTGCCGCGAAGGCCGGCGCACCCAAGTACATGGAATGGTATGGCGCTTTCGCGCTGATGGTGACGCTGGTGTGGCTGTACATGGAGTTGCTGCGCTTGCTGTCGAAGGCGCGCCGCTGACGCTGCAGTTGTAGGTTGGGGTTCGCCTGCGCTCACCCCAACCTACGCACAGCCCGCAATGCTAACCTTGCCGTTTTTCCGGCAACCCAGGCAGCCATGACGAAAGACGCAGGCCGCGGCCATGCCTTGCTGGTGGGCGCAGGCATACTTTGCAGCCGTTTGTTCGGCTTGGTGCGGCAGCGGGTTTTTGCGCATTTTTTCGGTCTTTCCGACGCGGCCGACATTTTCAGCGCCGCCTTGCGCGTGCCGAATTTTCTGCAGAACCTGTTTGGGGAAGGCGTGCTTTCGGCGTCTTTCATTCCGGTCTATGCGCGCCTGCTGGCGCAGCACAAGCAGGAGGAAGCCGACCGCCTGGCGGGTGCGATCTTTGCGATTCTGGCGCTGATCATTTCGGTCATCGTTGCGCTGGGGATCTTGGCCACGCCGTATCTGCTCTGGCTGATTGCACCGGGCTACACGGGTGAAAAGCGCGAGCTGACCATCCTGATCGTGCGCATTCTTTTTCCCGGCACGGGCATCCTGGTGTGGTCGGCATGGTGCCTGGGCATCCTCAACAGCCACCACAAGTTCTTCCTTTCGTATGCGGCGCCGGTGATCTGGAATCTCTCCATGATCCTGACCATGCT
>NZ_DATJMN010000214.1:0-17432 GCF_035508675.1 Dyella sp. | reverse complement strand
CGAGTTCCTTATCAAAGACCTTTGCGCGCACATACGCCATGGAATCCACGTTCGGTGGATGCGCGATGACAACCTTTTCGCCAGGCTTGGGCTGAAGCGATTGCCATGCCGATTCGGAAAGACCGGCCTCATCCGCAGCCAGCGACCCCGAATGCGCAAGGTTAAGCGTTGCCAGGACCTCGCGTTCGCCGACACGCAAAGACAAACGCGAATGCGGACCGAACCCTTCGCTGCGACATATGGGCGAATCCGGATCGAGATACACCACACGCTCGTAGCCGGTGTCGATTCCCAGGCGACGCAACTTGCTTGCTTCCAGACGTGGGCGCGCGAAGCCAGTCGTTTTTTGGGGTTGGATAGGCGATGAAGGCACGTTAGGCAATTGGCAGCAGGGACGGCGGCAGTGTGCGGGTGCGGCCCCCATGTGCGCTTGATGCCCGTCAACAGCGAGCCACTTAACGTCCGGGTATAGGTTGATTTTCGTCAATATGCCTTGTGCTTCGCGGCGTAAAAATGGCCCAAACCCATCGCGCAAGGGCCCATCATGTCCACCCCCCTTTCCCCTGAGCAACTGCAACGGATGGACGCGTATTGGCGTGCGTCCAATTACCTGTCCGTCGGCCAGATATATCTGCGCAGCAACCCACTGCTGGAGCAGCCGCTGGAGCGCGCACACATTAAGCCGCGACTTCTCGGGCACTGGGGCACTACCCCCGGGCTGAATATGCTGTACGTGCATTTGAATAGGCTGATCAAACAGCATGATCTCAACGTACTGTTTATGACCGGGCCAGGCCATGGCGGGCCCGCGTTGGTCGCGCAGACCTATTTGGAGGGCTCCTATACCGAGCGCTATCCGGCCATCGAGCGCAACCGGAATGGCATGGAGCGTCTGTTCCGGCAATTTTCCTGGCCCTACGGCATACCTAGCCATGTCGCCCCGGAGACGCCCGGTTCGATTCACGAGGGCGGCGAACTCGGTTATTCGCTGGCGCACGCCTATGGCGCGGCCTTTGACAATCCCAACTTGCTGGTGGCGTGTGTGGTCGGTGACGGCGAAGCGGAAACCGGCGCGCTGGCAACGAGCTGGCACTCCAATAAATTCCTCAATCCGGCGCGCGATGGTGCGGTGTTGCCGATCTTGCATCTGAATGGTTTCAAGATCGCCAATCCTACGTTGCTTTCACGCATCAGCCGCCAAGAGCTGGTCGATCTCTTCCATGGCTACGGCTATGAGCCATGGTTTGTTGAAGGCAGCGATCCGCGGCTCGTGCATCAGCGACTTGCTGAGACTTTCGACAGCATTCTCGCCAGCATTCGAGCCATCCAGCAGGCGGCGCGCGCTGGAACAAGCAACGTACGGCCACGTTGGCCCATGCTGATATTCCGTACACCGAAAGGCTGGACCGGACCCACCATCGTCGACGGCGCACAAGTGGAAGGTACGTGGCGCGCCCATCAGGTACCGCTGGCCAAGTTCGATAAACCCGAACATGTAGCACAACTTGAGGCGTGGATGAAAAGCTATCGGCCGCGAGAATTGTTCGACGAAAACGGACAGATTCGCGAAGAAATCGCTGCGTTGGCGCCAACCGGCCACCGTCGCATGGGTGCCAATCCTCACGCAAATGGCGGGGAGCTGCTGGTGCCACTGCTCATGCCGCATTTCCGCGATCATGCCGTCGACGTGCCGCAACCAGGCACGGTGGAAGCAGAATCCACTCGTGTTCTAGGCACATTTCTGCGTGAAGTAATGCGGCTCAATCTTGATCAGAAGAATTTTCGACTGTTCGGCCCTGACGAGACCGCCTCAAACCGGCTGGACGCTGTCTACGACGTCTCCGGCAAAACCTGGATGGCCGGCATCGAGGCGAATGACGATCACCTGAGCGTCGACGGCCGCGTGATGGAGGTGCTCAGCGAGCATTTGTGCGAAGGATGGCTGGAAGGCTATCTGCTCAGCGGACGGCACGGTTTCTTTTCATGCTACGAAGCTTTTATCCACATCGTCGATTCGATGTTCAATCAGCACGCAAAATGGTTGAAAGTGAGCCGTCACATCCCCTGGCGTGCGCCTGTCGCATCGCTTAACTACTTGCTTACCTCGCACGTATGGCGGCAGGATCACAACGGCTTCTCGCATCAGGACCCTGGTTTTATCGATATCGTGGCGAACAAGAAAGCCGAGGTGGTACGCATCTATCTGCCGCCGGACGCCAATTGCCTGCTGTCAGTGGCCGATCACTGTCTGCGCAGCCACAACTACGTCAACCTGATCGTGGCGGGCAAGCAGCCGTCGTGGCAGTGGCTGGACATCGATGCTGCCGCCAAGCACTGCGCTGCCGGCATCGGCATATGGGACTGGGCCAGCAACGACGAAGGCAATCCCGATGTGGTGATGGCCTGTGCTGGAGACGTGCCAACCTTGGAATGCCTGGCAGCCGTCACGTTGTTGCGAGGCTATCTGCCTGATATCCGCATTCGCGTGGTGAACGTGGTGGATCTGATGGTGTTGCAACCGCAATCCGAACATCCGCACGGTCTGTCCGATCGCGATTTCGATGCGATATTCACGTCGGGCAAGCCGGTGATCTTCGCCTTCCACGGCTACCCTTCGCTGATTCACAAGCTGACTTACCGCCGCAGTTGCTCGGAGCGTATTCACGTGCGCGGGTACAAAGACGAAGGCACAACCACCACGCCGTTCGACATGGTCGTGCTCAACAATCTGGATCGTTATCAACTCGCGCTCGACGCCATCATGCGCATTCCGCGATTCAACAAGCATGTCGGACATGCCGTCGAGCGCTACTGGTCGATCATGGAAAAGCACAGGCTGTACATCGGTGAGCATGGCGAGGATATGCCGGAGGTGCAATCCTGGCGTTGGCCCGCACATGACCTGACCGGCAAACAGGCGGCCAAGGCGTAAATGATCGGCGTAGCGCAAAGTAGCGGTTACGGCCGCAAAACCGCCGCGCCACTCAGGTGACCGGACCGTAGATCATCCAGCGCATGATTGGCCTCTTGCAGGGGATACACATGCGTGAAGGTGTGTACGTTTTTGCACGCATCGTCCATGAAGAACTCCCGTGCATCGGCACGCGTGAGATTCGCCACCGACACGATCTCCCTCTCCTCCCACAGCCAGCGGTATGGAAACGAAGGGATGTCGGACATATGAATGCCACCGCACACCACACGACCGCCCTTTTTTACGGCACGCAGCGCCCGGGGAACCAACGCACCGACGGGCGCGAACACGATGGCCGCGTCCAGTGGTTCCGGCGGCAAGTCTTCAGAGGAACCCGCCCATGTCACGTCCAACGAACACGCAAACGCCTGCGCCGCCGTGTCGCCAGCGCGCGTGAAGGCATACACGTCCCGTCGCTGCCTGCGTGCCACTTGGGCAATGATGTGCGCAGCTGCGCCAAAGCCGTACAGCCCAAGACGCTGACCGACACCTGCTTTTTTGAGGCAACGCCAACCAATCAGGCCAGCGCAGAGCAATGGTGCCAAAGCGACTGGATCGGCATCCGCTGGAAGCGGCACACAATAGTCCGCGTTCGCGACGATATGCGTGGCGTAGCCGCCAGGCCTTGTGTACCCGGTAAATGTCGGCGTATCGCACAGGTTTTCGCGCTCTTCTCGGCAATACTGGCAACGACCACAGGTGCTGCCCAGCCATGGCACGCCCATGCGAACGCCGGGCTCGACGCCGGACACGCCAGATCCCACGGCCTCGACAATGCCGACGCACTCATGCCCGGGGATTATCGGCGTCACGATATTCGGCAGTTCCCCGTCGACTACGTGTAAATCGGTGCGGCAAACGCCGCACGCTTCCACGCGTAGGCGCAGTTCGTTGTGCCCGAGCGCAGGATCTTGCAGCTCCTGCCACGCCAACGGGCTGCCGACCTTGCCTAAAACCATTGCATGCATGGCCCTTGCCTCTCTTGGAGCGGGTCCATCATCGCGCCACGGCTGTCTATCGGAGTTGACCTCGCTCAATACACCGAACGCACTCACCCAGCATCATTCACGTACATTCACTACGCGATGCCGTGGAGGGCTCATGTTTAAACGTATCCTACTTCCGACCGACGGGTCAGAGCTGTCGCTCAAAGCGATACGACTTGGTGTTGAGCTGGCCAAGTCCTGCGGTGCGAGCGTGATCGCGCTGCACGTCGTGCCACCCGTACAAACCATTGCCTACATCGCCGAAATCATGGCGTCGGTGCAGTTCGACTACGCCAAGGAAGCTACCCGTTTTGCCGACCGCTACCTGCAGGATGCACATGCCATTGCCGAGCAGGCGGCCGTACCGTTTGATCGCTTGCTGCTGTTCGGCTCTCAGCCCTACGAAGCGATTTTGCAAACGGCCAAGGACCGCGATTGCGATCTGATCGTCATGGCTGCGCATAGTTGGGAAGGACTTGCCCGCTTATTGATGGGCAGCGAAACCCACAAAGTCATTTTGAAGTCGCAGGTTCCTGTTTTGATTTGTCATTGAGCGGAACACATCAACTTGCGACTCATTGCATAGCCTCGCTATTGTCTCGGCTTATGTGGGGACAATGGCGAGGCATGCTTATGCATCGGCACGGCGCTTATTCCCTTAAGCCGCGGCAGCATGTGCCGCACTGGTATCGGCGCACTGCTCTTCCCGACCTGCTGGCATCGCATAGGGGTAAGTCATCGCCCTTATCATCGCGTCCGAAAACGTACTGCAGGTGTTGAGATAGGCATCCGCCCACCACTGCATGGGTGCCGCGAACCACGCAAATAGAGCAAATGGCGCGACCGGAGCAAGCGGCGCAAACGCCTCGAATGGGGCGTAACCGGTATCGAAGTCGTAAATCGATGTACTCATGACACTCTCCCTTCCTCAAATCGATAGTGAAGTTGTTTGACGTGGCTGTGACGGTATACGCATCACATCGGCTGTGCGTTCGGCGATCAAGGCCTCTTCGTCGGTACCGATGACTAACACATGCACGGCGCTATGCACTGTATTGATGACGGTTTCGTGCCGGTCGTTCGCTGCTCTGTCGTACTCCACACCTAGCCACGACAGTGCATCGCACACTTTTGAGCGGATCGGCGACGCGTGCTCGCCAATGCCAGCCGAAAAGACCAACGCGTCCAGACCGCCCAATGCGGCAGTCAATGCGCCAACCTCCTTGACGATGCGATAGACGAACAGTTCAATCGCTTCGCTGGCTCGAGAATCCTGACTTTTCAAAAGATCGCGCATGTCGCTGCTGATACCGGAAACGCCGAGCAAGCCGCATTCGTGATACAGCATGTGTTCGACCTTTGCCGGATCGAGCCCACGCTCCCGTTGCAGATACAGCACAACGCCGGGGTCGATACTGCCGCAACGCGTGCCCATCATCAGGCCATCCAATGCAGTGAAGCTCATGGTGGTCTCGATGCTTTTTCCGTGACGCATCGCGCATAGACTCGCGCCGTTTCCAAGGTGTGCCATGATCACGCGCCCCTTCGCCAACGTCGGCGCAAGTGCACTCAAACGCCCAATCAGGTATTCGTAAGAGATGCCGTGGAACCCGTAGCGGCGCACGCCTGAGTCGACATAGGACTGAGGTAACGGAAGACGTGCGGCAACCGCCGGCATATCATGGTGAAACGCAGTGTCAAAGCAGGCCACCTGCAGTAAATCGGGGCGCAAGCTACTTACTGCCTTGATCGCGGCCAGATTGTGGGGCTGATGGAGCGGCGCCAACGGCACCAGTTTTTCAAGCTCGGCCAAGACAGTTCCATCGATGCGCACAGGCTGGTGGTACAGCTGTCCGCCATGCACGATGCGATGCCCGACGGCAGTAAGTGCCTCCTCGCCAAGATGACTGGTTATCCAGGAAAGAAGCGGCTGCAGCAAATCTTCATGCGACATCGCTGCACGACGTTGCCACGCGCGACGTTCTAGCACGGTGCCGTCCATCGCGCGCGCCGTGAAATGCGGTGTGCCACCAATGCTCTCGATGGCGCCGTGCGAGATCAGGCGCTGAGAACGGAGCGCATGCTCGTACAACGCGAACTTAATGCTGGATGAGCCTGCATTGAGCGTAAGAATAGCCTTGGGCATATCAGCTTTCCATCATGACCGCGGCAGGCGCTTTAGCCGCCTGAACCATCAGTACGGCTAGCGCGCAGGAAGCGATGCGCGCGCGTGGCGCGTCCGCACGACTGGTGAGAATGATGGGTACCTGCGCCCCCATGACGATGCCGGCCGATTCGGCACCCGCAAGAAACGTGAGTTGCTTTGCAAGCATGTTGCCCGATTCCAGGTCAGGCACCACGAGAATATCGGCGGCGCCCGCCACGGGCGAAACGATGCCTTTCCCGCCCGCCGCCGTGGCATCCACGGCATTGTCGAACGCAAGCGGTCCATCGACGATGCCGCCGACGATCTGGCCGCGTTCGGCCATCTTGCACAGTGCCGCCGCGTCTACCGTGGAAGGTAACGCCGGATTGATCGTCTCCACGGCAGAAAGCACGGCAACCCTGGGCCTGTCGATACCGATCACATGCGCAAGATCGATGGCGTTCTGAATGATGTCCCGTTTTTCCATCAGCGTCGGCACAATGTTGATCGCCGCATCCGTCACCAACATCAGACGCGCATAGTTGGGTACATCCATCAGAAACACATGACTCAAACGACGATCCGTGCGCAGCCCTCCGTCGGCGCAGACCGCATGCATAAGCTCATCCGTGTGCAGCGAACCTTTCATCAGCAGCTTGGCCTCCCCCCGTTTGACTAACGCAACGGCTTGCGCGGCGGCCGCATGGCTGTGCGGCACGTCCACGATGCGATACGGTGCGAGTTCGACGCCTGCCAGCTGTGCCGCGGCGCGAATCTTTGGCATGGGGCCGACGAAGATCGGGGCGATCAATCCCTCCTCCGCAGCCTCGACGGCCGCCGCCACCGCAAGCTCGTCGCACGGGTGCGCAATTGCCGTGGATATCGCCGCGTCCGTTTGCACACGTGCAAGCAACGCACGGAAGCGATCGCGATGGGCGATGATCTTATGCATGGGCGAATGCTCGCTTCAGTACATATGCTGGCCGCCGTTCATGGCGATGTTGCTGCCGGTCATGAACGCAGCGGAATCACTGCAAACGAACGCAACCAAGGCGGCTATTTCATCAGGCCGCCCGAGGCGTCCGACGGGAATCAACGGAATCACTTTGGTTTCCAGCACCTCCTTGGGTACCGAAGCCACCATATGCGTGTCGGTGTAGCCGGGCGAAACCGTGTTGACGGTCACGCCATGCCGTGCCACTTCCAAGGCCAGCGACTCAGTGAAGCCGTGTATTCCGGCTTTTGCAGCCGCGTAATTGCATTGGCCATACTGCCCTTTGGTTCCGTTAATGGATCCGATGTTGACGATGCGGCCCCAGCCGTGCTCGGCCATATCCGGACAAAACTGTTTAGTCACGTTGAACATCGAATCCAAATCGGTATGCATGACCGTTTCCCAATCGTCCTTGCTCATTTTGAGAAAGCGTCCGTCACGCGTGACGCCAGCATTGTTGACGAGGATGTCTACGGTGTAGCCATCCTTCGCGATCTCGGCGGCCATGTGCTGGCAGGAAGAAAAATCGGCGACATCAACCCCGTAAGCCTTGAACCGATAGCCCTCGGCCAGCCGATCTCGCAGCCAGGCATCGGCATGGTCGTTGCGGGGCGAATGCGTTACCAGCACGGTACAGCCGGCGTCGTGCAAGGCTTTGGCTACCGCCTCCCCGATGCCGCCCATGCCGCCGGTCACCAGTGCGACATGTCTTGGGCTCATGATTTATTCCCCACGGCGGCAGCGGTGTTGTTGAACAACTTGAAGAAATCGCCTACGGCCGCATTGAACGGCTTGGCAGCTTCCAGCGTCCCCATGGCTTTGGCGGTATCGCGCTGCCAGATCAGAAACGCGTCCTGCAGGCCCGTCAGAAATCGGGTCTGATTGGTAACGGCCGCTTGCGCGACCGACTGCGCGTCGCCAGCGCGCTCCTGCATCAAACGCAAAATGGTCTCGCCCGGAACCGCCGCCAACGATTGCCAATCGTCATTCAGCGACACCTTGTCGATCTCTTCTTGCGTCTCGGCGATGCTTTCATCGACCGCATGATCGAAGGCGTTCAGCCAACGTTGGCCGCATTCTTTCATCAGCTTGTTGGTACGCAGCGCAAATTGCAGATTGGCCTTGTACAGCTCAAACGGGATATCGGTTTGATGGGTTGTGCTCATGATTGCTTCCTCACGGACTGAAAGGCACTCCTTGCATTGGAGCATCACGCCTAACTCCGGCGTGACGAGTGGCTGCGTAGGGAACGCAGAAGATATTTCTTTACCGATGACCGTGCGACTCTTCATTTTTCCAACACATATCTGCCAGGTGCCATCGGCAAGTCGCCTTCGGATCTGCCAGGCAAGCCCATGGCAGGAATCGCACATGGCGCACCCGAATGCGCGTTCAACCAATCGATCCACGCCGGCCACCACGAACCTTCCTTACGCCCTGCGCGTGACAGCCACGTTTCCGAAGACAAGGTTGGGGTCCCACGAGGGCGTTGCAGCAAGCGAAACCGTCGTTGCGGATGCCCTGGTTCACTGACGATGCCGGCGTTGTGACCGCCGCTGGTAAGCACGAACGTGACTTCGCCAGTGAACAAGTGATGCACCTTGTAGACCGAATGCCATGGCGCAACATGGTCGGTTTCCGTGGCTACGCAAAAAATCGGAGCAGCAATGTCTTTCAGCTCTACGGGTCTGCCTTCCATCGTATACCGCCCTTCGGCGAGATCGTTGCCAAGATATAAGCGGCGCAAATATTGCGAATGCATGGTGGCTGGCATCCGCGTTGTGTCGGCATTCCACGCCATCAGATCGCTCATGCGGCCACGCTCACCAAGGAGGTAATCGTTGATCATGCGCGACCACAACAAGTCATACGATCGCAGCATCTGAAAAGCGCCAGCCATTTGTGAAGCCGAGAGATAACCCGCCTGGCCCATCTGATCCTCAAGCAGCGAAATCTCGCTTTCGTCGATGAACAGGGCCAACTCGCCGGGTTCGGTGAAATCGGTCTGCGCTGCGAGCAATGTGAGCGATGCTAGACGGTCGTCGCCGTCGCGCGCCATGGCGGCTGCCGCGATCGACAATAGTGTGCCGCCCAGGCAGTAGCCGACCGCATGCACGCGACATTGCGGAAGGATGGCGTTTATCGCGCCAAGCGTGGCACGCACCCCAAGATTGAGGTAATCGTCCATCGTCAGGTTCGCGTCCGAACGGTCGGGGTTCTTCCACGAAATGCAAAAGACCGTGTAGCCCTGCGCAACCAGATAGGCAACGAGCGAATTGTTGCGCGAGAGATCCAGCACGTAGTACTTCATTATCCAGGCAGGGACGATCAGAATCGGCTCCGGTCGTACCGTTTCGGTCGAAGGCGCATATTGAATCAGCTCAATCAGTGCGTTTTGCAGCACTACGCGCCCCGGCGTGGCGGCAACGTCACGGCCCACCACAAAGCGTTCGCTACCGGGTTCGGCGGCGCCGCTGACATGGCGCATGACATCCTCCATCCAATTCAGCGCTCCGCGCACTAGATTGCGCCCCCCTTGTCGGTGCGTACGTTCAAGTACGACCGGATTGGTGAAAAGAAAGTTGCCCGGCGACAACACGTCCAACCATTGTCGCGTGACGAAATCCATCACGGCCTGATGATGTGCCGATACACCATGCACACCGGTTGTGGCGGCATGCCACCAGCGCTGCTGCAAAAGGAAAGACTGATACAGCACATTGAATGGCCAGAGTTGCCATGCGGGATTGATAAAGCGATTGTCATTCGCGGGGACTTGAGCAAACGGCATTGCATCGCCATCGCGCGTCATGGCGATTTTGAATAGATATGCCTGCAGCTGACGCGCTTGCTCCAGACCCATCTGCAACAAGTCCAAACGTTTCCCCGGTGAGCGCAACAAGTGCAACATCCAATCGGCAAATGCCAGGTACAAGGATTCCATCGACAACGATGCGCTCCATCGCGCCTGCAGCGCATGCACGGGCGGATCGAGAGTGACGGCAGCAGGTACTTTCAATTGGGTCACGACGTAGTCCTCGGTCATGGAACCACGGTGCCACGGTTTAAAGGGGTGTTCGTTGACGCAGGTCAAGCGAAGCGCTTGGACTCTTCTCCGGGAAAAACCAAGGATTGAACCGGCGTCAGCCGCGGAAAATGTCAAACGGCTCTACCTTCAGCACTTTGCGAATGCTGATATAGCTCGACACTGCCGCGATCAGCACCACCATGCCCAATGCCAATCCAAGATTGCTCACGGTAATCAGCGCGGCGTAGTCGGGCAAGCGCAGGCGAGCGACGGTAATCATCAGCGCGCACAAGCCTGTGCCTAAGCCATAGCCGGTAAGACTGGTGAACGTCACCTGGAACAAAATCATGTAGGTGAGCTCGTAGCCTTTGGCGCCAATAGCCTTGAGTGCACCGAATTTGTCCAAATTTTCCAACACGAAGGTGTAAAACGTCTGTGCGGAAATGGTCAGGCCCACAATGAAGCTGATGATAGTCATCAGCATGATATTGGTGCCCACGCCAGTCTGGTATTTGTAGAAGTCAGCAATGCGTCTGTCGAATTCGTCTTTGGTCAAAGCAAGATAGCCAAGTGCCGCTACCTCGCGCTTAATGGCAGGTATCGCCTGCGGATCTGTCGGCTCCGCCAAGATATAGGAGATCGTAAAACGCGGATTGGGAATGTATTCGATAGCTCGGCGGTACGTGGTATACAGCGTGGGAACGCCGAACAAGCCAAAGGAATTGACCTTGGCGATGCCAACGATCACGCCGCGATGATCGTTGAGCTCGAACTCCGTGCCAATGGCGGGACTGTGAAGCTTGGAATATTCGGCATCGTTTACCACGATAAAGGCGTTCTCAGCATAAATGTCCTGGATATGTCCCTGTTCCAGCGAGGGCCTACCGACCAAGCTGGTGTCGTCCAGGCCCATCACGGTGACTGCCTGATACGTACCGTCCTTCAACTTGACCTGCGCGCCACCCGAATACAGTGGCACGGCGTAGCGCACACCGCGGATGCTGCGCACGGCATCGAGCAAGTAATCGGGCATCGGAATGCCGTTGGCTACCGTCTGTACGGCTGGATCCATGATCCATATGGATGCGCCGACGTTAGTGACGGTGGAGGCCGAGCGCGTCAAAATACCTGCGAACAGCGATGTCATTTCCACCATCAGGAACACCGCGAAGGTGATGCCCAGCAGCAACGCTGAAAACTTGCCGCGATCGTTCACTAGCAGCTTGTAGGCCAGCTTAAAGTCGCCCGCGTATTTCATGGGCGTTGTTCCACGCCTGGACCGCTCATGGAAACCTCCGTGTGCCACCATCCGCCACCAAGCGCCACATAGAGTGCCACGGTGTCCTGGTAACGTTGGGCCAGTGCCTGCACGTAGGCGATGTTTGCCTGGCGAAACTGTGTGTCGGCTACCAGCACATCGACATAATTGGACAGCCCCGCCGCATAATTTGCCTCCACTAGGCGCAGCGCCTGGGCCGCATCGCGGCAGGCTTCGTCGTTGGCCTGCAAGGCTTCTGCGTCGTGCTGCAGGGCCTTAAGCACGTCCGCTACCTGTTGAAACGCTGCCAGCACGGTGCTGCGATAGCTCTGGAGCGAGGCCTGATAAGCGTCGATCGCCGCCTTGCGATTGAACCAGCGCGCACCACCCTGGAAAATCGGTTGTTGCACGGACGCGCCCGCATTCCAGAAACGAGTGCCGCTCTGACCGAGCGCACTGGTGTCGCTCGTTGCCGATCCGTAATCACCGCTCAATATCACCGAGGGGAACAAAGCCGCTGTCGCGACGCCGATGTTTGCGCTAGCTTGATGCAGGCGAGCTTCGGCCATCAGGATATCCGGGCGCTGATGTAAGAAATCGGACGGCAGGCTGACCGGCAATATTGCCGGAAGACGTAATTGCGCAAAGTTCAGCTCCGGTATGCGGTCTTCGCCGGGCGTCTTGCCGAGCAGGGTATGCAACAGATGATCGGCCTGATCGCGTTTGAACTCCAACGAGGCAAGCAGCGCGAAATTCGATGCGCGTGCACTGCGCAAGGTAAGGAGATCCGCATAGGCTTCCTCACCCGCCCGAATCCGAGCCTCCACCAGATCCAGCTGCTGGGACTGCAAGGAAAGCAGTTGACGTACCGCTGCGATTTCATCCGTGTACGCCTGACGGGCGAGCGCGGTATTGACTACGTTGCCGGTAAGTGCAAGGTAAGCGCCTTGCATGGCGTAACGTTGATCGTCCACGCCTGCGCGCAGTCCTTCGACCGTCCGTCGTTCGCCACCAAAGATATCCAGCGCGTAGCTGATTGTCGTGCTCAGCGTGAACAGATTGAAGATACCGCCGACCCCGCGTACTGCTTGTGCCGGCGCGATTCGCTGGCGGTTTCCGTCGAAACCGGCGTTGATCTGCGGAAAGAAAATGCCCTGCCCTGCGCGAAGATTGTCCTGTGCTTCCTGCAGGCTGGCCTGAGCCGTTTTCAGATCGGGGTTGCCGGCGATGGCTTGCGATATCAACGTGTCGATGGCTGGGGACTTCAGCTCATGCCACCAGGTGGCGCTTACATCGGCACCGTATGCGAAATGTTGCGTACGGCCGATAGCAGTCATGTATTTGGGCAGATCGCCGCGCGGCAAGTAGCGCGCATCGGGTGGCGCGCTCGGGCGCTTGAAATCCGGACCAACGGCACATGCGGACAGCAGCGTTATGAGAAGCCATGCGAGTGCCACACCACTTCTCGCTGCCACCCGCTTGGCGACGGATCTATTTCTCGCCCACATACACATCCACCTGCTGCCCTGGATAAATCGCCACGTTGTCCGGCTTTTTGAAGCGGAAGATCACCGGCAGAACCCGCAAATCGACGCGTTCGAGACGCTGATCTGAAAGCTCTATTTTTGGCGTGATGTAAGGCTGGATACGCACAAACTCGAGCGGAATCTTTACATCTGAACCTCGCAACGACATCTGCGCACGGACGCGGTTGGCGCCAGGAAGGCGCGAAACGAGGATCTCATCGATGAAACAACGCACCGATAGATAACCTTGCGGTTCACCCATCACCACAACCGGGTCGTAGCCCTGCGTATACGTGTCATAGGCTCCCTGTGGCGATACATAGCTACCTATTGCCGTATTGACGGCCAACACCACGCCGTCCGCAGGCGCGCGCAGCGTGAATTTCTGCAACAGCGCGTTGGACGATTGGTAGGCCTGCTCCAGCGCGTGGTACTGCGCCTCCTGGTTATGGATGTCGTACACCCAGGCGCCGGCCTTGGTGAGTGCGTATTGACGCCGTGCGTATTGAAGGTTGGCCTGCGCCACCTGTAACGCGTCATGTGCGCTGTCCAAGGCATCCTTGCTGACTGAGCGAGCATCGATGTGGTACGAGTGCTGCTGCTTCTCATAGGCATCGCTCGCGGTTCTGACACCCGCCTCGGCTTGAGCGACCTGCGCCGCGGCAACGTCCAGCGTTTCCCTGCGCGGTTCGGCGTTAAGCTCCTGCAATTGCGCTAACGCGGCTTCGGCCTGGTGTTGTTGCTGGGATACGAGCGCTTGCTGTACGGAATCGTCCACCAGGGCCAGCGGCTGCCCGGCTTTGACGCGATCACCTTCGTGCGCATAGATGTGCACGATCCGCCCCGGCACGTCGGGATAGATGTTGATGTTCTCGCCGCTGCCTTGGTAGCTCTCGACGATGCCATTGGTATAGATGCCGCTGGCATAGGGATTGGTGGGCGGACTGAAGACCGGCGCCAGCGGCGGCTTCTGTTGACCGTAGATGTATGCACTGACCAGCGCGAACAGCAAGCCACATCCCGCCAAACTGAAGATGATTTTGTTGTTCATGCTGCCGCGCTCGCATGATCGGTGATGCGTCCGTCCTCCATATGCATCACGCGGTCGGCAAATTCGAAAATACGTGCGTCGTGCGTGACAATAAGAATGCAACGGCTGGGGTTGAGAACGTGCTCGCGGACGAACTGCAAAATCATCCGGCCGGTATCGCCGTCCAGCGACGCCGTCGGTTCGTCGAGAATGAGCAGCTCCGGATCGCCCACCAGGGCCCGGGCAATGGCCACACGCTGCTGCTCGCCGCCGCTCAGTTTTAGGGGTGGTAAAGTGGCGCGGTTTTTCAGGCCGACGATCTCAAGCGTCTGCTCGCCCTTTATGACCGCCGCGTTCCAATCCTGATGACGCAATATCAGTGGGATGGCCACGTTCTCGGCGGTAGTCAGTCTGGGAAAGAGATGGAAATCCTGAAATACGAAGCCGATGGTTTTCAGCCGGAAATCGGCGAGCTCGTTGGCGCTCATTTGCCACAGATTGAAGCCTTTAACTGCGACGTCTCCCTCGGTAGGTCTCAGAATGCCGGAGATCATGCTGAGCAGCGTCGTTTTACCGCTGCCGGACGGGCCGACGATAAACAGGATTTCCCCATAACACGCTTCGAAGGTAGCCTCGCGCACGGCCACCGTTGTCGCATCGCCTTCGCCGAAGGATTTGGTAAGGCCTTTCGCTTTTATGGCTGCCGTTTTCATGTCGCCACTCTAGAAAGAGTGGACGCGACGACGATTGAGGAAAATCAAGTGATTCGACCATTTGACGGGTCTTTTTTATGCCCCATGGAACCCCGAAAGCGACTTCGGTTATGAGTGCCATCAATCAGTCAAATCCCATATCTGCTGCTGCGGGTTGCCGTGCACTGGCGTATGCTTTGAAACACAATGGCACGACTTGAGGGAATAAGGTCCGGATGGCTATCTCACCAAGCCAGGCTCCGTCGGCAAGTCAGCAGGCCCATGTCCTGGTCGTGGACGACGACCCTGAGATCACCAAGATCTTAGCCCGCTATTTCGCTTCCCACGGCTTTCGCGTCAGCACCGCAAGCAACGGCCTTCAGCTTCGCCGCGTTATCGAGGCCGAATCCGTCGACATCGTCATGCTCGATCTGGGTCTGCCGGATGAAGACGGCCTTGGCCTGATGCGTCATCTGCGCGAACGCTGGTATGGCCCGGTGATCATCGTCACCGGGCGCGGCGAATCGGTGGATCGTGTGGTGGGTCTGGAATTGGGCGCCGACGACTATGTCACCAAGCCATTCGATCTTCGCGAGCTACTCGCTCGCGTACGCAGCGTATTGCGCCGTTTTTCGCAATCGACTATCAAAACCGTTGCGCCGAATATCGAATCCAGACGCTTTACCTTCGACGGCTATGAGCTGGACCTGCAATCGCACGGTCTGCTCGACCCGCAGGGTAAGCCTATTTCACTCACCAGCGGTGAATTCGCGCTACTGCGTACGTTAGTGGAAAACGCCAACAAAGTACTTAGCCGAGACCAGCTCATGACGCAGATCCATGGGCGCGACGCGGGCCCTTACGATCGCTCGATCGACGTACAGATCGGCCGGTTGCGCCGCAAGATCGAAGTCGACGCTGCCAACCCGCAGCGCATCAAATCGATTCGTGGCGCAGGTTACTTGTTTTCCCCTCGGGTGCAGCGCTTATGAACGACATGTTTTCCAGCCAAGCACCCGATGCCAGTTTGTTTCGCTCACTGTTCGAAACCGCCCCGGACGCGATGATTGTCGTGGACATGCGCGGTGCCATTGTATTGGCCAACGCGCATGCCGTGCGGTTGTTTGGCTATGCCGATAGTGCATTGGTCGGCCTGCCTGTCGAGGTACTTCTGCCCGCAGCGGTACGACAGGCGCATATCGCGCATCGCACGCACTACATGTCCAACCCGCGCGTACGCCCCATGGGCGCGGGTTATGAACTCACCGGCGTGCGTGCCGATGGGCAGTCTTTCCCGGTGGAAATTGGGCTGAGTCCGGTCGTTTCTTCGTTCGGTACGTTATATGCGGCATCGATACGCGATATCTCTGAAACCCAACGTGCCCGCCAAGCGTTGGAACGCGCGCGCTTCGACGCTGTCGTGGCACAGATCAGCCGTCGCCTCCTGGAGGCCACGCACGACGATCAAGCCATTGGTGAAATCCCGGATCTGATAGCCGCCACGCTCAACGTTCCCGCTGCCGCGGTTATTTTGATCAACCCGCATAACATCGGCCTGCAGGTACCAGCTTCGGTCGGTTTGCCGGAAGAGGCCTTAGCCGACGTTCCTTCCAATACAGCCTTGCAAACGATGGCGAACAATGTGGCCACGGAGGCCGACACCCAAACGTCCGTCATGACCGGGCTTCAAGAGGCATGCCCAGCATTGGCCGACGGTTTTATAGATGCCGCGATGGTGCCCCTGCTGGACCGGCACGGCCCGATGGGTCTGCTACTTGCGCTCTCGCGGGAGCACGGTTCCTTTGATCGAGATCGACTGCAGTTTCTGCAATCGGTCGCCAACATACTGGCAGTTGCCATTCAACGAGGACGCAGCGAAGAACAACTGGCGCACGCTCAGCGCCTGGACGCATTGGGTCAGCTCACCGGTGGCATCGCGCACGATTTCAACAATCTGCTCACCGTCATCTCCGGCAACCTGCAATTGCTGGAAGCCGACGCGCCAGAGGACCCTGCTACAAGGGAGACATTGGAAAGCGCTTCGCGCGCCGTGGAACGCGGTGCGGCATTGACACGCAAGTTGCTTGCCTTCTCGCGTCGGCAACACTTGCTGCCGCGGGCGGTTCGCACCGTGCAACTGCTGGCCGATCTCAGCGATATGCTGGCCCGTACACTGGGAGAGCGCATCAGCGTCACCGCCGAATGCTCCAACGATGTGCCACCCGTGTATGCCGATCCAGGCGAACTGGAAGCAGCACTGATCAACCTAGCCTTGAATGCACGCGATGCGATGCCGCGTGGCGGCCGCCTTTCTATCGCTGCACGTTTACATCAGGTGACAGGCACTCATACCGACGCACATCTGATGCCGGGTTCCTACGTGATGTTCACCGTCGCGGACACGGGCATAGGTATGCGGCCGGAGATACTCGAACATGTGCTTGAACCTTTCTTCACCACGAAAGGGCCGGGCAAAGGCAGCGGCCTAGGGCTGAGCATGGTGTACGGATTCGTGAAGCAATCAGGCGGACACCTGAGAATCGACAGCCAGTTGGAACGCGGTACACGCGTGGAACTCTACCTTCCCACAGCTGCAACGATGCCGAACGACGACGTCCAGACACCGCTGTCGCGCAAGGGCCACGAAACAGTGCTGGTGGTGGAGGACGAGCCTGAAGTGCGGCGCGTCGCAGTCGCGTTTCTGCGAACCCTTGGATACACACCGCTTGAGGCCGATAGTGCTGAAACGGCTCTTCAATTGCTGTCGAATCAGCAAGGTATCGACCTGCTTTTTACCG
>NZ_DATJMN010000213.1:0-6870 GCF_035508675.1 Dyella sp. | reverse complement strand
TCGTCTACGCCGCCTATTCGACGTGGTCGGGAATCGCTCAACAGGCCTTTGCCACAGCGCAGCTACTGGCCAGCCAGTTGGCGAATATTCCAATCACCACGGTCAACTTCAACGCGAACTTCGACCCGCAAATCGCGCTGCCTGGTTTTCCGAATATCCAAGCACCGCCCACCCCGGATGGCCTGGCGTTCAATGCCCCGGCCATCCCCGCTGCACCTCCCATCTATACGATTCCGATCCTGCCAGCACCACAGTTCGTGTCCGATCTTCTCAACACGATGCAAAGCGCGGTGCAGACGCTGCTGGGTGGCAACCCGTTGCCGCCCGACGTGGCGCGGCAGCTGCGTGATCGTGCCTATACCGAGGCGAATACCGAAGAGGTGCGTGCCGTTGACCAGGCGTACGACGAATACGCGTCGCGCGGGTTCTTCATGCCATCAGGCATCTTGAACAAACAGGTTAGCCGCGCACGGGCCGATGCGCGCATGCGGCGGCAGGCGACGAACCGCGACATCTACATCCAGGAGCAGATGGTGGCGATCGAGAACCTTCGCTTTGCGGTGACGTCGGGTATCCAACTCGAAGGTACGCAAGTCGAGGTGTTCAAGACGGAAGCGGACGTGCAGGTTGAGATCCAGCGTTTGCAGATCGATCAGAACCGCATGGTGCTGGACGAATGGCGCGCACAGGTAGAGCTGTACAACACCCAACTGCAAGCGGAAACAACGCGGATCGATGTGCTCCTCCGCGAGTTTCAATCACAGGTGGATCTATACAAAGCAAGTGCCCAGGTAGCCACCGCTGCCGGTGCATACGACGAACGCCGCTTCCAGCTCAATCTGTCGCAGGAACAGGCCATCGTCGATACCGAGATGAAGCGTGCTGATCAGCAGTTCCAGCAACTGCAGTACGTCACCAACATCATGCTGGAGATCAAGAAGACGCTGGCGCAAGTGGCGAGTTCGCTGGCCTCGGCCGCGATGAGTGCGGTCAACATCGGCGCAAGCATGTCCTCGCAGACGTCCGAAGGGATCGATTACAGCTTGCGCATGGACTACTACGGTCAACTGGATTCCACTTCGTCATCGTAAGGGGACACGCATATGGCAAATACCTTGGCAGGTATCGATCAGGGCATGGTGGACGATGAGTCCAAGAACACCGCGCCAAATGTGCCCAGCGCGCTTCCCGTCCTGAAATGGGGCGCCGCAAACGGATATGCGCCCGCGTCGGCGCCGACGACTCCCACGAAGCCCGCAGCGAATCCCGGTGACAACACCTGGTTTCGGCTCGGCCCCATCCGCGTGACCAAAGGATTCCCTCAGGGCACGGCGCCCGCGCCAGGATCCGCGATGGCACTTGCCGATGCCGGCGTTCCTCATCCCGACTTGTCGAACGTCACCGGCAGCGTCGTGACGCCGTCGACGCAGACCGCCCAGCGAGAAGCAGCCACGCTGCAGCGTGCATCGCTGAGTTTGCCGAGCCTGCCATCCATTACGCCAACAGCGGCCGCACCGGGCACCGGCGTTGTGGGCGGCTGGGGCGGCGATGGCTTCTCGGCGCTCGACTTTGGCAACGGATCGCCCAATGCCAACACGCTGAATCCTGCGCAGGTCGCCGCCGCGGCGCCCCAAGCCAAAGCCTATCTCTCGCGTCTGGCGAGCGCGCCGGTCGATCCGACCTCCGTAACGAATCCTGCCGCGGTCGTGCGCGCGCCGCAGGCATCGCTAGCCAATGTCCAGGGTGCCGCGCAGACCACGCTGGGACCGCGGCCATCGCTGGTCGATCAGGGGGTGACGCTTCCCGGCGGACGCCGCCTCAATTACGGCGCCATGGTCAACGGCGTGCCGACATTCAGCGATGGCGGTTCAGGCGTTCCACGCACGATGACAAACAACGACATCCAGAACCTTGGCTCGCGCCTGAGCACCTATGACCACAACTCCGGGCCGCTGACCAGCGATGTGCTCGGTTACACGCCATCGACTGATCAGCGCGTCGCCACGCTGGTGCGCAACATGCAGGATGCCGGTACCGGTTTCACGCCGAGTGCATCGGATTACGCGCGCGCGAATGCGGCCGATGTCGCCAGTGGCGACTGGCGCAGCGCCGCGGGAACTGTCGCGCATAACCTCGGTGTCGATGCCCAGTCGGGTAGTGGCGCAAATCGGAGAGCTGCCTTGCAGCGGCTGGGTCAATACACCAGCGCGATGAATCAGGCGGATACGCTCGATCAGGACGCGGCGGCGAAATCCGCACAGCTCAGCCAGCAGGGGCAGCAGGCGCTGCAGCAGGAGAACCTGCGTGGGCAATACGGGCTCCAGGAAGCCATGATGCCGGGCAAGCTGGCGCAGCTTTACCGGGAACGCCATCCGCTTACCCTGTCGGACGGCTCGATCGCCACCATGGATCCGATCACTGGCCAGATAACGATGTCGACGCTGCCGAACGGACAGCCGGCCAAGGCGTTCCAGCCGAAGGACGATGCGGCGACAAAACGCGCTGACCAGGTCACGGACGATCTCAACAAGGCGGCGCTGGAATTCGGCAAGAACTTCATGCCCACGAAAGACAAGCCAGCGCCGACGGCGTCCGACTACACGGCGTGGCGCACGCAGGCCGCCAAGACCATGGGGCTTCCGACGGCCACGAATCCCAAAACCGGGCAGAGCCTCGTTAACATCAATGGGCAGTGGGTGGCGCTCTAATGGCCAACAATCTCCAGCCGCCAGCCGGCTTCGTGCTCGATGACAACAGCGGCAGCAACGGCAACGCGTCGCCAACGCTCCGCTCACCTAGCGCACCACCACTAGGGTTTGTGATGGATGGGGCCCAGCCCGCGGCCACACCGCAAGCCCAGCTGAAGCCACCCTCAGGCATCGGCGGCTGGATTCGGTCCCAGCTGCAAGGCACCGGCCAGCAGGATTATGGCCAGGGCCTGGGATACCTGGTGGACAACCCCGTGACGCGCGGTCTTGGTGGTGCGGCCAATAGCATCGCTGCTGGCGCCGCCGAACTCGCGCAGCGTGGCGTCGGCGTTGTCAGCCCGACGGGTGAAGCGTGGTTGAAGCGCAATGTCACCACGCCGCTGGCGCAGCGCCAGGCGCAATTCGAAGCGCCGCAAAGTGCCGGCCTTGGCGCGAATGTCACGCAAGCGCTATCGGGCCTCGGCGCGCAGATATCGGCCGCCGTGTTGAGTGGCGGCGAGGCGCCAGAAATAGAAGCGGCCGCTGCCGCGCCAGGCATTTTGTCAAAGGTGGCGCCATACCTCACACGTCCCGCGCTACAGGGCGCGGCCGCGCTGGGCCTCACGCAAGCGGGTAGCGAAGCCGCGCAGCAAGAAGCTGCTGGGCAGCAACCCGAATCGACGGCGGCATTGCTGGGCAAAGGCGTGTTCGATACCGCTGCCAACCTGGTGCCGATGGGTGGCCGCGGCAGCGTGCTGAAGCGAGCGCTGACTGGCGCGCTCGCGGGCGAAGGTGTCAATGAGGCGCAGAACCTGGTGAATGGGCAGCCGCTTGGCACCGGCGCGCTACTCTCGGCCGGGCTTGGCGCTGGGCTTGGCCTCGTTCCGCACGCGCATGTTCCCTATCCGGAAGCGCAGCCGGGCTCGATGAGTGACGCTGCGAATACGATTGCTGCGTCGAATGCACGCACGGCCGTGCTGCAGCGGCCCTCGTTGAATGATGCGGCAGCCAACTCAGCGCCCGAGGCGAGCGCAGGGCCCCAGGGGCCGGCTGCGCCATCCGCGCCGGGGACTTCAGCAACCGACCGTATCCAGCCGGCAACACCATCATGGGTCAATCCCGATACTGGCGAGATCACCGCACCATCGAAAGATCAGCTCGCTGCTGCTCTCGCCAATCACCTCGTCAATCAATACGCCGCAACCAACGATATTCGCTTCAACACGAAGGCAATCGCCGATGCGTGGAACGTTCCAGAGGACGATGTAAAGAGCGTTCGAACGCAGGCGCAGAAAATGGCGAGCGCCAGCATACAAGCTGCAAAACGCAACGCTACACCTGCCGATCCATCGGATAACGCCCAGACACAACCAACGGACAATGGCCCAAATTTGGGCGCGGCTGAAATCAAGGATGAGGATGGGAACACGATATACGACCCCACTGAAGCACGTGCGGCTGCTGATGCCTACGCCGCTTCATTGGGTTTGAAGCCGGTTGAAGGAGCCACCCCAGGTTCAGTAAATCGTGCCGATCATCAGTGGCTTCCGGCAGATGATAAACACGATGTCGTCTATTCAGGAGCCACCACCCTGAAAGACAAGCCCAAGGACGGCACATCGATCAAGGGTATTGCATTCGATCCTGACTATCCAAAGAGCCTGCAGATTGGCGAACACAACGTTGATACCCACTGGAGTACTGCTCAGCACGAGATTTTCGAATCTTGGCTGATGCATCACTACGGGCAGGACTATGTTCCTGCCCATAACGCTGCCACGGATTATGAAAACGATCGCATTGCAAAGCGATATCCGGGTATCGATCCACAAGCAGTGCAAAATGGGTTGAAACCATTCATCGATAAGATTCGCGCGAAGAGGGGGCAGAATCAGCCTCCTGGATTGGATGCGAAGCCATACAACGATGAGGGTGAACAATCGCTGGTGAATCCAGATCGATCGCCAAACGTTGAGCCAGTTGATAAGGCTGCAGCTGCGCCAACGCAAAGTTCCACTCAGGAGGATGACCATGCCGCAGAAGTACGAAGCGATCAAGCAAGCGTTCCTGAAACGCCACCTGCCGCAGCAACAAGCGGAGCAGCAGGCGGCGAAGATCTTCAACGCCCAGCGCAAGCCGAACCAAGCGCCGGTGACCAGGTACAGCGACAAGAAGAAGTAGCTGCCAAGGAACCCAAGCCTGAGACCCCGCCCACTGGCGGGGTTTCTGTTTCTAAAGAAGGCTCTACCGAGTCGAAGGTAATCGGCTTCAAGACATCCAAAGGAAGCAAATACTCGGTGCATGAAGATGGCACTACAAGTCGAGACAAGGCCTATCGACCAGAGCACGGCGTGAAAGAGCAGGGCCCACAACCACGCTCACAAGCAACGTTCTACGTTGATCGTGATGGGTTGAATGCACTTGGAGAGGTCCAGGCGCAGGGCGGCCCGGCTATGCGCATTGCAAAGCTCAAGGACGGCCGATACGGCGTGCAATATATGGAAGGCAAGGACGCTGGAAAGTTTGAGCGCCGCACGGTCGTAGGCGTGAAGAGCGAGCCTGAGAAGGGGCTATACCCAGTCGAGCTATGGAAGGACGGCTCACGCGTGCATTTTGGAAACGAGATTACGGATGTTCAGCGTGCGTCGCTGCAAGGTAGCAAGTCGGCGACGCATGTCGTACCGAAGCCAGACACGGCAGCCGAAGATGCACGCAGCGTTCGCGTAAAGACACCAGAAGGCGAGGTGAACGGGCAAACGCACGTCGATCAGTTGGTCGCCAAGGGCTACAACAAAGTGCGCAGCGTGCGTGCGAACGATCGCCTTGTGCACAGCCTGGTGAATGACGCCGGCGAGGGACATCGGCTAAAAGCCAAGCAGCTTCGCTACGCCGAAGAGGCGACGACGCGGGCCGAGAAGCCGAGCGCGGCGGAAAGTAAAACCACGTCAAGCGTTGCGCATCAGGAGCGATCGCCATATGCGGCTGGTAACAAAGTCGTTGATGACGATGGTAAGCCGCTGACCGTGTATCACGGTACTAACGAGATGTTTTCTGGCCCTTTCGACCAATCTCGGTCTCGAGATGCAGGGGTATGGTTCACGCCGCACAAACCCGCTACGGAAATGTACGGAAAGAACGTTATTCCCGCTCATGTGCGCCTCGAAAATCCGTACGAAGCAAAAGTTGGCGAGAGTCGGCAACGCGCTATAGAAAAGGCTGGTTACGACGGTCACGATGGTGTGATCGTTCGGGATGACAAAGGCAAAATCCAGACTCTCTCCGTCTTCGACTCTGACAATATTCATCGCCTTGATGAGGCAGGTAGCCATCAACCTGATGTGCGTACCATCGGCGACAAGGTTGAAGATGCTGCGCGTGAAGCCGCCCTGTCACCCCACAACGATCTCCCAGAACCCACGCCTGCCCAGAAGGAAGCTGGCAATTACCAGAAGGGCCACGTCTCGCTGCACGGCCTGGACATCAGCATCGAGAATCCCCGCGGGTCAACCCGCAGCGGGCTGCGCGAAGATGGCTCGACCTGGTCACACGAGATGTCCGACCACTACGGCTACATCAAGCGCACGGAGGGCGCCGACGGCGAGCACGTCGACGTGTACATCGGGCCGAAGCCTGAGAGCAAGAAGGTATACGTGGTCGACCAGCTCGATCAGAAGACGCGCGGCTTCGATGAACACAAGGCGATGTTGGGCTTTACGTCGAAGAAGGATGCGATCGCTGCGTACAAGTCGAACTTCGACAAGGGCTGGAAGGTTGGGCCAGTGCATGCCATGGACATGGACGAGTTCAAGGATTGGTTGAAGAACGGCGACACCTCGCGGCCGGCCGCCGAGCGCAGCCAGGAAGGTTCTGCACTCTTCCGCAAGCAGGGGGAAGCCACCGAGGTCACCGACGCGCAGCGCGATCACGAGGATCGCATCACCGACACCGTTGGCGAATTGACGAAGGACTGGAAGGGTAACGACCTGCCTGGCGTGCACGTGGTGGCGACCGCTGACCAGTTGCCTGCGCGCTTCCGGGCCGATGCCGGCTACAAGACGGCGAAGGGCGCTTACGACGGCAAAGGCATCTGGATCGTTGCCGATCGCCACCCCGATACCGATGCTGGCCGTGCTGACTTGGCCAAGACGCTGGCACACGAAGCCATCGGCCATTACGGCATGGA
>NZ_DATJMN010000212.1:0-5923 GCF_035508675.1 Dyella sp. | reverse complement strand
TCTACCCGCAGGCAGCCTACTGCGCTTCGGCGGCATGCGCCATGGCTGCCGCAGTTATCTTGCGGTGCGCGGTGGTTTCGACAGCGTGCCCCTGCTTGGCAGCCGCAGCGCCGATCTGCACGCGTGCATCGGCCGGGCCATCCGTGCCGGCGATGTGCTGACGATCGGTCAGCATGACCCGGTTTCCTGGTTTCGTGCCGACAAGCGCGTGCAGGCCTTGCGCTGGGGGCTCGATCCACAGCCGTGGCTCGACTATGCGCAAGTGCCGCTGGCGCTGATGCGCGGCCATCACTACGCCGCGCTCGACGACCACGCGCAACGCGCCCTGTTTGCGCAACGCTTCGTGATCAGCAAGGACAGCAATCGCACCGGCAACCGCCTGGACGGCCTGCCGCTGCGCTTGCGCGAACCGCTGGAATTGATCTCCGAAGCCAGCTTGCCCGGCACGCTGCAACTGCCGCCTTCCGGGCAACCGATCCTGTTGCTGGCCGAGGCGCCGGTGACCGGCGGCTACCCACGCATCGGCCAGCTCGCTGCGGCGGATCTTCCGCGCATCGCCCAACGTCGGCCGGGCGATGCCGTATATTTCCGCGAGACCTCGATGGACGCGGCCATGCAGCGCCTGCGCAAGCGCGAGGCATCCCTGCGGCAACTGCTTCAACGCATTGAACAACGTCTGGAATCGCCATGAAACTTTCCTCCGCCAGGACCATCGACCTCAACAGCGACCTGGGCGAGTCCTTCGGCGCGTGGCGCATGGGCAACGATGCCGCGCTGCTGGCCATCGTCAGCTCGGCCAATATCGCGTGCGGTTTCCATGGCGGCGATCCAGACATCATGCGCGGCACCGTGGCGATGGCGGTGGAGCATGACGTGGCCATCGGTGCGCACGTATCGCTGCCCGACTTGCAAGGGTTTGGACGCCGTGAGATGGCGGTGACACCCAACGAAGCCTATGCACTCACGCTGTACCAGATCGGGGCGCTGCATGGATTCGCGCAAGCCGCCGGCACGCGGTTGCGCCACGTCAAACCGCACGGTGCCCTGTACAACATGGCGGCGCGCGATGCGAAGCTGGCGGCGGCGATCGCGCGTGCCGTGCGCGACTTCGACCCTGCGTTGCGTCTGTTCGGCCTGGCCAACTCGGCGTTGATCGACGCGGGCAAGGCGATGAACCTGCCGGTGGCGGCCGAGGCATTCGCTGACCGCCGTTATCGTGCCGATGGCAGCCTGCAACCGCGGCGCGAGCCGGACGCGGTGATCCAGGAAAGCGACGAGGCCATCGCGCAGGCGATGGGCATGGCGCGCGAGGGACAGGTGCGTGCGGTCGACGGCAGCATGGTCGCATTGCAGGCCGACACCTTGTGCGTGCATGGCGATGGCAACCATGCCGTGGATTTTGCGAGGGAACTGCGCGCCGCACTGGAAGCCGCCGGCATCGGCATCGTTGCCCCGCACGGCGCGGAGCAACAGGCATGAATTATTGGCCGTTGCTGGGCGTCGCCGTCATCGTCATCGGCTTTGCGTTGCGCTTCAATGCGGTGCCGGTGGTGGTCTGCGCAGCCATCGTCAGCGGTTTGCTGGCCGGGCTGCACCTGCCTGATCTGCTGGCGCTGCTCGGCAAGAGTTTCGTGTCGTCGCGCCTGCTGTTGCTGTTCGTGCTGACCCTGCCCGCTATCGGCCTACTTGAACACGCCGGCTTGCGCGAGCATGCCCAGCAATGGATGGGCCGCATGCGCGGCCTTACCTTCGCGCGTCTGCTGATCGGTTACTTGCTGGTGCGCGAAGGGCTGGCGATGCTGGGTCTGACCGGCGTGGCGGGTCCGGCCCAAACGGTGCGTCCACTGTTGGCGCCGATGGGCGAGGCCGCTGCCGAGAAGATTCATCCGGGCCTTAGCGATGCCGATCGCGACGACGTGCGCGCCGTGGCTGCGGCGACCGACAACATCGGCCGCTTCTTTGGCGAAGATGTCTTCATTGCCTTGGGTGCCGTGCTGCTTATCCAGGGTTTCTACGTGCAACACGGCATCGATCTCACGCCATTGTCCATTGCGCTATGGGCCTTGCCCACGGCCATCGCCGCCTTTGTGATCCAGTCGGTGCGCGTCTGGCTGTTTCAGCGCCGGCTGGTGCGCCGTGCCCGGAATGGAGCCTGAGCATGCTGCGCATCGAGCATGTGTATTGGCTGATCGCGATCTTTCTACTGTTTAGCGCGTGGCGCAATCTGCGCGAGCGACAGCTTGCGCGTGCCGCGTTCTGGTTGTTGTTGGGCGCGCTGTTCGCCGGCGGCGACGAAGTGCTGGCGCAGCAGAAAGCCGGCAATCCATGGCCGGCCCAGCTCGCCGGGTGCATGGTGATCGCACTTGCGTTACTGGCGCCCCTGCTGCGCCGGCAGCCGCATCCGGAAACCGCCAGCGCCGAGGCGCGCATGGCGTCGGCCCTGCGGCTTGGTCACAAGTTATTCGTGCCGGCCTTGCTGATTCCCTTGGTGACGCTGCTGGTTGCACTGTTGGGGGCGCATCTCGCTATCGGGCACGTGGCGCTGTTTGCCAAGCCGCAGATGACGCTGACCGGACTCGGGCTGGCCTGCGTGGTGGCTTTGCTCGCCGCCGCTCGCGTCGCGCAGGCGCCACCCCATCAAGGTTTGGCAGAAGGCCGGCGCCTGCTCGACGCGATTGGGTGGACGGCGTTGTTGCCGTTGTTGCTGGCGGCGCTTGGCGAGGTGTTCACGCAAAGCGGCGTGGGCGCCGACATTGCGGCGCTGGCGAGCATGCTGCTTCCCGAAGGCAACGCTTTCATGTGTTTGCTGGTGTTCGCGTTCGGCATGGTGCTGTTCACGGTGATCATGGGCAACGCGTTTGCGGCGTTCCCGGTGATGATGGCTGGCATTGGTTTGCCGCTGCTGGTGCAGCGCTATGGCGCCCATCCAGCCATCCTCGGCTCCATGGGCATGCTGTGCGGTTATTGCGGCACGCTGCTGACGCCGATGGCAGCCGACTACAACCTGGTGCCCGCTGCACTGCTGGAGCTGCGCAATCCTTATGGTGTGATCCGCGCACAGGCCTGGAGCGCGGCGGCCATCTTTGTCGTCACTTTCATTACCATGTGGCTGCTGGTCTTCCATTGATATTGCTTCCATGAGCACACCGCCACGCATCCTGCTCACCGGCTTCACGCCGTTCGGCAACGAGGACGTCAACCCGTCGTGGGAAGCCGTGCGCGTGCTCGATGGCACGCCTATTGGCGGCCATGTGGTGGTGGCGCGCCTGCTGCCGACCGCCTTCGCCGAATCGCAACGCGAACTGGCATCGCTGATGGACGAGCTCGAACCGGCGATCCTACTTGGCGTAGGGCAGGCGGGCGGGCGCAGCCGTCTTTCCATCGAGCGCGTGGCGATCAATGTGCAGGATGCACGCATACCCGACAATGCGGGCGCGCAGCCCATCGATGTCGCGGTGGTGGCGGATGGCCCTGCTGCTTACTTCAGCACGCTGCCGATCAAGGCGATGCTCAAGGCGCTGCTCGCCGCGGGCTTGCCGGCCGAGGTGTCCAACACGGCGGGGACCTTTGTCTGCAACCACGTGGCCTACCTGATGTTGCACCTGGCTGCATCGCGCCGCGATGTACGCGCGGGCTTCATCCACATTCCGTATCTGCCTGAGCAGGCAGCGCGTTTTCCGAATGCCCCGAGCATGAACAGGGATGATGTCGTGCGTGCGCTATCCATTGCGCTGGAGGTTGCGGCGACGCGGCGTGGTGATGACCACTTCGGTGCCGGCACGCTGGATTGAGAGCGGTTGGGTATGTGTAGCCGTCATTCCCGCTTTCGCGGGCATGACGGCCATGAGGCTGCGCGGCGGTATCAGCGCACGCCTAGAGCGGTGCGCAATGCTTTTCCAGCCACGCCAGGTCCGCGTCTTCCAGCAAGGGCGCCAGCGCTGCGCGCACGGTGGCGTGGTAGTCGTCCAGCCAGGCGCGTTCTTCCGGGTTCAGCAGCGCCGGCTCCAGCGCGCGGCGATCGAACGGGCAGAGGGTCAAGGTTTCGAACGCGTAGAAGACGCCGAACTCGGTCTCGTCGGCTTCGACCACCACGGCGAGGTTTTCGTGGCGGATACCGTGGCGGGCAGGCTTATATAAGCCGGGCTCGATCGAGGTGATCATGCCGGGTTCCAGCGGCACCAGCGTGGCGCCGGAAACGGGCGGGCGGATGCCGTGCGGCCCTTCGTGCACATTCAAGAAATAACCCACGCCGTGTCCGGTGCCGTGGCCGTAGTCCATGCCGCTGGCCCACAGCGGTGCGCGCGCCAGGGCATCCAGTTGCGGGCCGCTGGCGCCTTTCGGAAAGCGTGCGCGGGAAAGCGCAATCGCGCCTTTCATGACCAGCGTGGCATCGCGTCGTTGTTCGGAGGTGGTCGGCCCCAGTGCCAGCACGCGGGTAATGTCGGTGGTGCCGCCCAGGTATTGGCCGCCGGAATCGATCAGCAGCAGGCCGTGGCGCTGCAACGTGTTGTGCGCTTCGGGCGTGGCGCGATAGTGCGGCAGTGCGCCGTTCTCCATGTAGCCGGCGATGGTGGCGAAACTTTCGCCGACGAAGTTCGGTTGCGCCGAGCGTTCGTCGCGCAGCAGTGCGTCCACGTCCAGCTCGGTCTGCGCCATGCCGGCGGCGAGCCGTTCTTCCAGGCGGCGAAAGGCGCGCACCAGCGCGGCGCCGTCGCGGCGCATCACTTCGCGGATGTGCGCCAATTCGCTCTTGCTCTTGATGGCCTTGAACGCCGTGGAGGGGTTTTGGGTTTCGACGCGCTTCACCTCCGGGGCCACGGCTTGCAACACTTGGCTTACCACGCGGCCCGGATCGAACAGCAAGCTGTCGCTGGCTTTCAATTCGCCCAGCGCATCGGTGAGCGTGGCGTAGTTGGCAACGCGAATGCCGTCGGCGCTGAGCGCGGCGACGGTGTCATCCTTGAGCTTGTCCCGATCGACGAATAGCGTGGTCGGTCCGGACGACTCCACCAGCAGATGCGCCAGGAATACGGGATTGCACTCGACATCACTGCCGCGCAGGTTGGTGAGCCAGGCGACGTCGTCCAGGCTGGAGACGAGGTGATGCGTGGCGTGCTGCTTGCGCATTGCATGGCGCAGCTTCTCAAATTTCTCGGCGCGGGTGGTGCCGGCATAGGTGAGCGGATGTTCGAACACCGGTGCCTGGGGCAGGGCGGGGCGATCGCGCCACACCATGCCAGGCAGATCGAGATCGACGCGCAGCGTAGCGCCGACGCTGGCCAGCAGCCGTTCGATCTGACGCTGTGTTGCAACCGAGACGCTGTCGCCGGTGACGGCGACCACATCGCCCTGATGCAGATGCTGCTGCAACCAGGTCAGATGTTCGGGCGCATGCGATACGCGCTGCTTCATCAACGCAATACCACTGCCTGCAAGCTGTTGTTCGGCCTGCGAGAAATAGCGCGAATCGGTCCATAGCCCGGCGTCCCTCGCGGTGACCAGCAAGGTGCCGGCCGAACCGTCGAACCCGGATAGCCATTGGCGTGCTTGCCAATGGGCAGGCAGGTATTCCGACAAATGCGGATCGGCGGTGGGGACGAGGCAGGCGGCGATGCCATGCCTGGCCATCATGTCGCGCAAGGCGGCGATGCGGGCGGGAATCGGATTGCTCATTGGCGCATGGTAGCAGGCCTATCGTGCGGACTTTATGCATAGGGATGTGCTGCGCAGGCGGGCGCAGCATGCGCATCTTTTGCGCTTCTCGTGCGCGGATTTTTCATCCCGGCGCATCGCCCGCGACATTCTGTCTAGCGGCCGCGGCGGGCCGCAGGCTAGTCACACCTTGCTGCAGCGCGATAACATAGCTGAGTCGTTCCCCACGACACCTCCCAATTCGTCCTTCTCAAGAGTCGTTCGTGAACAA
>NZ_DATJMN010000211.1:0-15455 GCF_035508675.1 Dyella sp. | reverse complement strand
TTATCGATGCCTTCGACACGGGCATGCGGACCTTTGACCAGCCCTATCTGCTCTACGCTTCCGAGGGCGCTTTCCATCTGGAGACACCGGCGCGTACGTGCCTGCTGCTTCCTCACCGCGCCGCGTTGATACGGCAGGCATACCCGATCAGAATCTGGACGACCGGGCCGGCCACGTCATCCTCCGTATTGTTCGACAACGCGCTGGATGGCCAGCTTGGCGAGCCATGCCAGGTGATACCCGTCAATGCATTGATGGTGCAGATGATTGCGCATGCGCAACGCTGGAGCGCCACCGATGCAGCAAGCGATCCGGCGTCGGCGGTGTTCTTTCAAGCCCTGGGGAACGTTGCCATCGACGCCGCGCAATCCCCGGACCCGATGTGGTTTCCAAACGCGGAGTCTCCCGACCTGCGTCGTGCGATCGAATGGACCATGAAAAGACTCGGCGAGCGTTTGTGCTTCGCCGACGTTGCAGCCGCGGCCCACGTGTCCGAACGAACACTGGCTCGCCGCTTTGCCAGCGAACTTGGGCTGAGCTGGCAACAATTTCTCAAGCGAGTCAGGTTGATGGAGGCCGCCAGGCAGTTGACCCTCACCGACAAAACCGTTGCCGAGATCGCGTATGAGGCAGGCTTGGCCAGCGCGAGCGCTTTTTCATCCCAATTCAACGCAGTGATGGGTGAACCACCGACTCGATACCGGCAACGCTTAAAAAAGGGGGGTGGATTCAAAAGTGGTGCGTAGGCCGTCCCCATTGCCATGACGGCTTCGGCGCCGCCTGCCACACACACGTCCAGAAGTGAGTTAAAGCCGATTCTGACCTTTGCCAGTCGGAGGTCGTTGAGCGAAGCTGCGCACGTGTAACGTCCGCTTTCGATGGTGGACACTCATCCAGCTGAATGTCATACAGATGAATTCAGACGGGTTCTGCCATCTCCAAAGCACTGCTGCAGCCCGATATCGCCAGATATCGCATGTCATTGCCTCAACTGCTATGAAAGAATTGCTCTCATACAGGGGGCGGTATGAGTCGATTCCGGGTGGCTGGTCTGCTGGCGATCACCTTGCTAATGGTAAGTCCCTTAGCATGGGGAGCAGGATTCGATTGCACACGTGCAAAGGGATATGTCGAACAGCGTATCTGCGCGGACGAACAGCTTTCGCAACTCGATGAGCAACTTTCCCACTCATTTGCAAGCGCCCATGCGCGCGCGGGGCAGCAACTCGTTGCCTTGCTGCGTGACCAGCGCAACTGGCTCGCAGAGCGCAACGCGGCGGTATCCCGAGGCGGCGACGCTGGCGCGAAGGTCTACCAAGATCGCATTCTCTTCCTGGATCATCTGTTTAACGATGCGAAAGCGACGTCACCTCTTCTACGAGCGATTGGTGAGCACATGTCGGACAGTCCATCGGCGGCGACGGGTACCGGACGGCTCGTTGACTGGTGGCCTTATCTCAGCGGTGATGGAAAAGTATTCAGTACGGGAATAGAACCAAAACTCGATGATGCAAAATCGTTCGCATTCAATCCCCAGGACGCACTGAAACTGTCGGGCATTGCTGGTTACGTGCCAGCAGATTCCCCCACGATTATCCTATTCGACACCGCACATTTTGGTGGTGTTTACGTTGAGGATGGTATGAGCAGCGTTCCGGTCTGGCAGCTGTTTAGTTGGCACGACCATACCGTGCAAGCTGTCCAACTTCCGGATGTATTCCGGCCTAATATCGGCCCGCATGGCAGCGCGCTGTCCCTGTATGCGGGTATTGTCTACGCCTTGCGCAGCGACGACGGCGGACTCGCTACGAGCAACATCACCGCACAGCCCTATGTAGGCGGGCATTGGGGGGATCCGGTGCGCATGCAATTGCGTTACGACACCTACCTTTCAGCTCCGGAATCCTATTGCGCGGAGAAGGACTGTACGAAACTCACGGCGATGGCCGCTCAGATCATTGGCCACTATGCCAAAACGAATGATGACAATGCGCTCGACGTGAATCTTTCACCGGATCAACAAGCCAAATTCACCACCATGCAGCGGCAGGCGGAAAAAGAAACAACCGCAACTGTAGATAGATTTGGCGAATTAGCGTTCTTGCCTGATTTCCATCAGCGAGCAAAATACGTTGGCGACGGCTCCTTCCTGTGGTTCGACGGAGATACTCTGTTTCCCGTTCAATGGCGGGACGAGCTTCTGCTGGCGAGAATCGGTAACGGCTGCTACAGCCCCACTCGGGACGTCATCTGCAGCGAAGATCTCCTGCTTGGCATTTGGCGCTGGGACGGCCGCGTTTTCACGCCTGTACTTGGCATGGTGCGGAAAAAGCTGCGCGGGGATTTTTTGCTTGATGCATTGCTTCCCGCAGACCTTGATACGCAGAACTAGGTCCTACTGGCAGCCCATCTTCAGCAATGCGAATGTTCCATATGAGATGTCCGCCTTCCATGGCGGACATTAGCCGGGGCGACGCCCCCGTGGCGACCGGTTTTCCGGACGGCGGACGGTTCAACAGGGTAAAATCGTGGGTTTCGTCAGCCAGGGCACCTAGTTCCCTGCGAGAACCGGTGATCCAGTGAAAAACCCCGTAGAATCAAAGATTAATAGCGAGTCAACGCCCAAGGTGGGATTTGTCTCGCTCGGCTGCCCCAAGGCGCTGGTCGATTCCGAGCGCATCCTCACCCAGCTGAAGGTGGAGGGCTACGAGATCGTACCCAGTTACGCCGCCGCCGATGCGGTGGTGGTGAACACCTGCGGCTTTATCGATGCGGCGGTGCAGGAGTCGCTGGATGCGATTGGGGAAGCGCTGCACGAGAACGGCAAGGTGATCGTTACCGGTTGCCTGGGGAAGCGCTCGGAGTTGATCAAGGAAGCGTATCCGGACGTGCTGGCGATCACTGGCCCGCAGGATTACGCCAGCGTAATGCAGGCCGTGCATGCGGCGCTGCCGCCACAACGCAATCCCTTGTTGGACATCATCCCGGATACGGGCATCAAGCTCACGCCGAAACACTATGCGTACCTGAAGATTTCCGAAGGCTGCAATCACCGCTGCAGCTTCTGCATCATCCCTTCGATGCGCGGCGACCTGGTATCGCGGCCGGTGGATGAGGTGCTGGTCGAAGCCGAGCGCCTGGTGAAGGGCGGCGTGAAGGAGTTGCTGGTGATTTCGCAGGACACCAGCGCGTATGGCGTGGATGTGAAATACGCCGAGCGCAGCTGGCGCGATAAGGCCTATCGCACGCGCATGACCGATCTATGCGAAGGCCTGGCCGAACTCGGGGTGTGGGCGCGCCTGCATTACGTCTATCCGTATCCGCATGTGGATGAAGTGATGCCCCTGATGGCGGAAGGCAAAATCCTGCCGTATCTGGACATACCGTTCCAGCACGCCAGCCCCCGCATCCTCAAGCTGATGAAGCGCCCCGGCAATATCGACAAGACGCTGGAACGCATCCAGAACTGGCGCAAGCAGGTGCCGGATCTCACACTGCGCAGCACCTTCATCGTCGGGTTCCCCGGCGAGACCGATGCGGAGTTCGAGGAATTGCTCGACTTTCTGCGCGAAGCCGAACTGGATCGCGTAGGTGCGTTCACCTATTCACCGGTGGAAGGCGCCAAGGCCAACGAGCTGCCCAACCCGGTGCCGGAAGAATTGAAGGAAGATCGCCTGGAGCAGTTCATGGCGGTGCAGGCGGAGATTTCCGCGGCCAAGCTCAAGCGCAAGATCGGGCGCACCATCAAGGTGCTGGTCGACAGCGCGAGCAGCGAGGGCGCCATTGCGCGCTCGGCGGCCGATGCGCCGGAGATCGACGGCGTGGTGCACATCCGCAACGGGCAAAAATTGAAACCCGGTCAGTTCACGGATGTGGTGGTCGAGTCCGCCGACGAGCACGATCTGCACGCCGCGCTCATCAGCTGATTTGATGCGGCCGTGCGTTATGTTGCGCCAGCGCGGGAGGCGGTCGATCCGGTCGTCTTCACGCACGCGCCGCTGAACGGCTGGAACGACTACGCCGACTGGCTGCACGGGCCACGCTGGCCATCGGTCGACCAGCTCAACGCACGCTGGCCAGCCGGTGCCAGCGAACGCTTCGCCATCCAGGCGCGCGAGCTGCTGGAAGACGGCCTGCATTACGAGGAACGCATTGCCACCCGCGGCCTGATCGCCACGCGCGAGGCCAATTGGCACGACCTGTTCAACGCGATGGTCTGGCTGCGCTATCCGCAGCTCAAGCGCGCACTCAACCGCCAGCAGATGGCCGAGATTGCGCAAGTCGGGCGGCGCGAGCGTTCGCGCCCGCAATGTGCGCAGACGCATTTCGACGAAGCCGGCGTGATCGTGGTCGTGAAAGATCCACCCTTGCTGGCGCTATGGGACCGGCACGACTGGTACGAGCTGTTTTGGCGCCGGCGTGCGGCATGGCAGGACGGCTCGATCGCGGTGGAAGTATTTGGCCATGCCTTGCTGGAGCATGCGTTGACACCTGGCAAGCTGCTGGTGGGCAAAGCGCTGGCGGTGATGGTGGATGAGCGCGTGGACCGATTGGACGTTATCGCCCACTGTGCGGATGCGATTGCCGGTGGGCGCTGCTTGCGCGATCCGCAGGAATTGCGGCCGTTGCCGCTGTCGGGCATGCCGGGTTGGCATGCGGCCGGCGAAGAGGAAACGTTTCATCGGCATGCGGCGTGTTATCAGCCCTTGCGCGAAGGGCGGCGTTATCCGGCGCCGCTGGCTGTCTCCACGCTGCCGTAGGCTGGGATTTCATCCCAGCCTACGGAGCCGCGTGGTTCATGGCTCGACGTACTCCACACCAATCACCGCAAAGCGGGTACGCCCACCCGGCAACTCCGCCTCGAACTCATCGTCCAGCTTCTTCTTCAATACCGCCCGCGCCAGCGGTGAGTCGATGCTGATCCAGCCACGCTTCGCATCCGTCTCGTCCGGCCCGACGATGCGATAGCGCACGGTATCGCCGCTTTCGGTGTTTTCCAGTTCGATCACCGCACCGAAGAACACGGTTTCACGATCGGCGGGCGCGCCTTCGGCCACCTTCAGCGAAGGGATGCGTTTGCTCAGGTAGCGCACGCGGCGGTCGATCTCGCCGAGCTGCTTTTTGCGATAGGTGTACTCGGCATTTTCCGACCGGTCGCCTTCGGCCGCGGCGGCGGCCAGCGCTTTGACCACCTCCGGGCGCAGGGTATGCCACAGATGGTCGAGTTCGCGCTTGAGCGTTTCGAAACCCTCGCGGGTGATGATCGCCGTGGAGCGTGGCGCAGGGGGCCGCCAGCGGGTCATGGTGATGCGAGGTTCGAGGTTGGGCTGCCCAAGCAGGTTTCCTGCGCGCGCTTCGACGCGCACGGAAAACCTGGGCCGCATCTGGGCGCAGCCGAGCGCTGCTTGCTGCAGGCGATGCTCGTTTCCAGCAAACAAATGTTGCGTTTGTTGCAAATGTCTGGCATGAAAGCTTCCGAAGACTGGGGCCCGATTTTAGCGGTGTAGCCGCGCGGTATCGAAAAGACCGCGCGACATCGACAAGAACGTGTTTGAGTCTGCCCGCGCAGCCGGGCTTAGGCTGCGCCCTTCAGTACCCGGTGTAACCCGACATGCCTTATCGTCCCGCTCTACGTTCCTTGCGTCTGGTTTTATCGGTGGCAGCGCTGATGCAACTGGCGGCCTGCGCAGCCACCAACGGCAGCGTGACGCCAAAGCCGCCGCCGGCCTCGGTCACCTTGTTGTACGGCCAGCTCGACCAGGCCAGCCGCAGTTACGAAACCGCGTTGCAGCAGACGCGTGCCGGCGACACGCAGGATGCGCAGAAAACGCTGGATGGCTCGCTCGACCAGTTGCGCGATGCCGCTGCACACTGCGGCGCCACGCCAGGCTGCGACCCGCAGCGGTTCTTCTCGGTGTTCGACCATTTGCTGCGCTTGAAGGATGGCAGCTTCATCGGTGACGAGACCCCGGACGAGGAAACCAGCAGCGCGCCGCTGTCGCCCTTGGCCGGTCAGGCCGGCGCCGGCAGCCTGCCGGAAGCGCAACGCAGCGTCACGTTGTTACGCGGGCACCAGCTCTCGGAATTGATCGCCATGAATGGCCCGGTGAAGGCCGCGCTGGAAATGTGGCTGACGCAGTGGCGCGGCAACCTGATGGATGCCTACGTGAACTATCAGTTCCTGCGGCACGAGATGTGGCCGCAGTACCAAAGCCAAGGTCTGCCGGAGGCTTTGTTGTTCGGCATCATGGCCAAGGAATCCGGCGGCAAGGTGCATGCTGTGTCGCGTTCCGGCGCGGCCGGACCGCTGCAGTTCATGTATGCCACGGGTTTGCGCTTCGGGTTGAGCGATCAGGATGGCTTCGATACGCGCTTCGACCCGGCCGAATCGGCGCGTGCCAACGCCGAATACATCAATGAGCAGCTGAAAGCCTTCAATGACAATCTCGAACTCACCCTGGCGGCCTACAATGGCGGCGAGGGGCGCATGCGGCGCCTGGTCGGCGACGATACCTCGGTGAGCTTCTACGACCCGCGCATCTATGCGCAGTTGTCGCAGGAAACGCGCGATTACGTGCCGGCGGTGCTGGCGGCTGCCTGGCTGTTCCTGCATCCGGACAGCTACAACCTGCGTTTCCCGCGCGTGGATGGCCAGCAGGGCAGCATCACGCTCAAGCGCAGCGCTTCGATCTCGGAACTTACCGTGTGTCTGGGTTCGGCCAACGACATGCCGGACGGCTGGTTCCGTACCCTGCGCAATCTCAATCCGCGCCTCGATCCGCAACAGGAGCAGCCGGTCGGCGCCGTGCTGCAGGTCCCCAAGCCGCTGGAGAAGGTCTACGCCGCCCGTTGCGTGGACGGCCCATGGCCGATTCTCGCCAGCGATCTGCACAATGCGGTGGTGCCGGTGTTCCCTGATCCGCCGGCCGCCGATCCGGTGGTGCACTATACGGTGCGCCGCGGCGACACGCTGGCGGCGATCGTGCGCAAGCACGGCGGTTGCAGCAGCGAGACCGAGGTTGCGCGCATCAACAACCTCAAGTTCCACCATGTGAGGGCGGGGCAGGTGTTGAAGTTGCCGAGTTGTCGGTGAGTTGGTTGGGGGCCGGGAATCGTCAATCGTAAGGAGCCGGGAATCGTAAATCGTAAATCGTAAATCGTTTTAAGAGCGGCCGTCCGCAAGTTTGCTGTGTGTCGCTCTAACGATTTCCGATTCTCGATTCCCGATTTACGCCCCCGCTTGACGCCCCAAGGCCGAGTGACGAGTAGCGAGGTTGCTTGAAACGGACGCCGCCTGGAGCAATCCAATTCTCGCCGCGTCAGTCACCGTTCCAATCCACGGCGGGAGCGAAGGCTGTGACGCCCTCGCTACTCGTCGCTCGCCCCTGCCATGCGGCGCACTGCGCCACGCCGGCGTATGGCTAAGCCGGCGTCGTCAGTAGCTGAGAGAAAGCTCAGGCCGCCGCGCCTGAGCGCATCCACTGGGCCATGGTGTCCGGCTGTTCGCCGGTGGCGTCGCGCAATTCGCGCAGCACGCGTAAAAACTGCCGGTGTTGCGGTTGCAGGCTGGTGTGCGGCGAATCCTTGGTTTCGTGATACGCCACTGCCAGCCAGAGTGCGATGCCGCGCAGCGCGACTTCGGGGTTGTCGGATTGGGCGCGGCTGAAACCGATGTCCGTACCCTGGCCCCACGGACGGTAGCGCTGTTCGGGCGCGGTGCCATACAAGTGCGGAAATTCACAGCGGGAGGCGTGGCCGATTTCACGTAGCGTCATCACGCCCAGGCGGGCGCGCGTGCGTACCGGCAAAGCGGAGATGCTGCGTTCGATCTGCCGGAACTGACGCTGCAACTGCCGGGCGCGACTCATCGCGATCAGGCGGGTGACAATCTGCATGTGGCCCCTCGTTGGACAGTCCGCATGGCATGCGGATTGGGCAGGAGGATAGCGGCCTGCTTCGAGTGCGTGCGCCGAAAACGTCACAAAATGACGACAAATGTCAAAACGCGGCAAGCCTTGCTTGTCTGCAAGGCTTGTCTCGACGGTCAAGTGTGATGCACTTCACCTAATCGCTGGCCTACCTTGATGACTTGCTGCGAGGCGAGTGCATCCAGTTCGGCGGCACCTTCCGGTAGCAGCACGATGACGGTGGAGCCCATGTTGAAGCGCGCCATCTCAGCGAAGCGATCCAGTTCGATGCGCTGTCCCTCGAACGATTTGCGGCGGATCGATGGCGCGTACGGCGGAATCACCAGGCCATCCCACACCGTGGCCACGGACGACACCAGGATCGCGCCCACCATCACCACGGCGAACGGGCCGTGCGCACCTTCGAAGTGGCAAACCAGCCGTTCGTTGCGCGCGAACAGGCGCGGGATCGCATCCACGGCGAAGGGTGCCACGCTGAAAATGCGCCCGGGAATATGCACGGTTTCTTTCAACTTGCCTTGCAAAGGCATGTGCACGCGGTGATAGTCGCGCGGCGACAGATAGATGGTGACGAAGCGGCCGTTGCGATAAGGCGCGGCAGCCGTTTCGTCGCCAAGCAGCTCCGCAGCCGTGTAGGACTGACCCTTGGCCTGGAATATGCGTCCGTCGACGATGGGGCCCGCCTGACTGATGCGGCCATCGGCCGGCGAAATCAGGGCGCCGGGAGCCGCATCCGCCCGGCGGGCATCGGGGCGCAGCTTGCGCGTAAAGAACGCATTGAAGTGGGGATAGGCAAGCGGATCCGGTTGCGCGGCTTCGGTCATGTCGACCTGGTAGCTGCGCACGATTTTGCCGATCAGGAAATTTTTCCACGGCGGGAGCGTCCAGCGGGTAGCCCAGTAGACCACGCGCGATAACGCCCGATGGGGAAGGATGTATTGCAGGAATACCTTGAAGGTCATCCGGCAAGTATAAGGAATCGGAGCGATTCCTGACGGCCGCGAATGACTAGGAGCCTGTCGGATTTGAATGGTCGAGGCGAAAATGCGACTGCGCGAGGACAGATGTTCGGCGATGCGCCGGCCCATAGTGGTTCTATGGGTCAAGCAGCGACGGACATATGGACCGCGCAGGCGCATTTGCAGCCCGGCCAATTCAAGTCCGACAGGCTCCTAGGGTCGATCGTATGAACCCGCATGAGCCCGGCAACACGCAATCGCTATACTTCACACCCCCCAAGCCGGACCGTTCCCACGTGACCGCCGAACTCGCCACGATCATCGACTTTATCCGCTATGGCGCCAGCCGCTTTTCCGCAGCGGGTCTCACTTTCGGCCACAGCCACGACAACCCGATCGATGAGGCCACGCATCTGGTGCTGGCCAGCCTGCATCTGCCGCCGGACATCCCGCCGGCTTACGGCGCCGGCAAGCTCACCGCGGAGGAGCGGGTGCGCGTACTGCAACTGATCGAGCGCCGCATCAGCGAGCGCCTGCCGGTGGCTTATCTGGTCGGCGAAACCTGGTTTGCGGGGATCAAGTTCAAGAGCGATCGCCGCGCCCTGGTACCGCGCTCTCCGATCGCCGAACTGATCGAAGCGGGCTTCTCGCCCTGGCTGGATGGCCGGCATGTCGAGCGTGCGCTGGATCTGTGCACTGGTTCGGGTTGCATCGGCATCGCCATGGCCGCGTACAACCCGCACTGGCAGGTGGACATTGCCGATATCAGCGACGATGCGCTGTCGCTGGCGCGCGAGAACGTGGCGCTGGTCCACGTGGGCGAGCGCGTGGACATGATCCGTTCCGACCTGTTTGCAGGCTTGCAGGGCCGCAAGTACGACCTGATCGTCTCCAACCCGCCCTACGTCACCGAGGACGAATACGCGGCACTCCCCGGCGAGTACAGCCATGAGCCCAAGCTTGGCCTTACCTCCGGCGAAGACGGACTGGACGCCTGCTTGCGCATCCTCGACGAAGCGGCCGATCACCTTACCGAAGAAGGGCTGCTGATCGTCGAGGTCGGCGAGAGCGAGCAGGCCCTGGTGGCATTGTTGCCGGACGTGCCGTTCGTCTGGGTCGAGTTCAAGGTCGGGCAGATGGGCGTGTTCGCGCTGGAGCGGCGCGAGCTGGTGGAGCATGCCAATGCGATCCGCGCGGCAGCGCTTGAGCGCAGTCGCGGTTAGGCGCTTGCCGTTTGCTAGGCGTTGCATCCCGGCGATGCGCCGACGATTCATAAGCGCAACGCCGCCGGGCATGGCAAGATGCAAGGCCGCCCCGGCTGGGGCCCGGTCCATCCCAACGCCCATCGGTTTTTCCACGTGTCCAGCAATTCCACCGGCAAGCTGTTTACTGTCACCACCTTCGGCGAGAGTCACGGACCGGCCATCGGTTGTGTGATCGACGGTTGCCCGCCGGGCCTGGCGATTTCGCCGGAAGCATTCCGCACCGATCTGGACCGCCGCGCCACCGGCCGCAGCCGACATACCTCGCAACGCAAGGAAGCGGACGAGGTGGAGCTGCTTTCCGGCGTCTATGAAGGACACACCACCGGTACGCCGATCGCCTTGCTGATCCGCAATACCGACCAGCGCAGCAAGGATTACGGCGACATCGCGCAGACCTTCCGTCCGGGTCACGCCGATTACACCTATTGGCAGAAATACGGCATCCGCGATCCGCGTGGCGGCGGGCGCTCGTCGGCGCGCGAAACCACCATGCGCGTGGCGGCCGCGGTGATCGCCAAGAAGTGGCTGGCCGAGCGTCATGGTGTGCGCATTCGCGGTTATCTGGCGCAGTTGGGGGAGCTCGTTCCGCAGGGTTTCGACTGGGAAGCGGTCGAGGGCAATCCGTTCTTTTGGCCGCACCAGGCCCAGGTGCCTGAGCTGGAGAAATACATGGACGCGCTGCGCAAGTCCGGCGATTCGGTCGGCGCGCGCGTCAACGTGGAAGCCGAGGGTGTGCCGCCCGGTTGGGGCGAGCCCATCTACGGCAAGCTCGATGGCGATCTTGCCGCCGCACTGATGTCGATCAACGCGGTCAAGGGCGTGGAGATCGGCGACGGTTTTGCGGCAGTCACGCAGCGCGGCAGCCAGCATCGCGACGAAATGCATATGGACGGCTTTACGTCCAATCATGCCGGTGGCATCCTCGGCGGGATCAGCACGGGGCAGGTGGTGCGTGCCTCGATCGCGCTCAAGCCCACGTCGAGCATCCTGATTCCCGGCCACAGCGTGAACCTGGCGGGCGATTCGGTGGAGGTCGTGACCAAGGGGCGCCACGATCCCTGCGTCGGCATCCGCGCTGCGCCCATTGCGGAGGCCATGATGGCGCTGGTGTTGATGGATCACGCCTTGCGCCACCGCGCGCAGTGTGGCGATGTGGGTGAGATAAAACCGCGCATTCCCTGATCGGCCGCCATGCGGCGAGACGGCGCGAGCTGGATGTCATTCCTGCAGCGCAGGGCTTAAACATGCCGGGGCAGTCATCCCGGCCCACGTGGAAACTGGATCGCCAGCTTTCACGGTGACAAAGAACACGATGAGCAAGCAACACAACGTCTGGGTGTCCCGCCCGCTGTTCCCGGAAGTACTGGCGCATCTGGCCCGGTACGTGGACGTGCAGGCGGAAACCGACGAACGCAAGCATTCGGCGGCCGAGCTGCGCGAAAAACTTGCCGACGTCGACGGCGCCATCGTCGGTCTTGGCGACCGCATCGATGGCGAAGTGATTGCCGGCAACCAGCGCCTGCGCGTGGTCGCCAACCTCGCCGTCGGCTACAACAACCTGGACGTGCCCGCGCTCACGGCAGCGGGCATCCTCGCTACCAATACGCCGGACGTGCTCAACGAAACCACCGCTGATTACGCTTGGGCGCTGTTGCTGGCGGCCGCCCGGCGGGTGAGCAGCTCGGAGCGCTGGCTGCGCGCGGGCAACTGGCGCGGCGGCATGCGCTTCGATGAGTGGCTGGGCCTGGACGTATACGGCAAGACGCTGGGCATCCTCGGCATGGGCCGCATCGGCCAGGCGATTGCACGGCGCGCGCATGGCTTTGGCATGCCGGTGCTCTATCACAACCGCTCGCGCCTGCCGGCAGCCATCGAACGCGCTTGCTGCGCGAGCTGGTTGGAAAAGGCCGAGCTGCTCCAGCGGGCCGATCACCTGATGCTGGTGCTGCCGTACAACGCGCAGAACCATCATGCCATCGGCGCCGCCGAGCTGGCCCTCATGAAGCCGACCGCCGTGCTGGTGAACATCGCCCGCGGCGGCATCGTCGACGACGCGGCGCTGGCGGCCGCTCTGCGCGAAGGCCGCCTCGGTGCGGCCGGCCTCGACGTGTTCGAAGGCGAACCGGTGGTGCATCCTGCCCTGCGCGAACTCGACAACGCCGTACTCAGCCCGCATATCGCCAGCGCCAGCGCCGACACGCGCCGCGCGATGGCGCAATTGGCCGCCGATAATTTGCTGGCTGCGTTGGGCCACGGGCCCGATGCGGGACATCCCCCTTCCTTGCTCAACCCCGAAGCGCGGGAGCGGGCATGAAACGAAAACGTGATACACCTCACGCCAGCAGTGCCGTACCGCGCCTTTCGCAGGCTGCAAAGGCTACATTCCCCGGTTGGGTTTTGGCAGCGCGGTGATCCTTCAACCCAGGCAATTTTCTACGACAAGTGACCTAACGAGATGAGCAAGAAGAGTAGCTACAAGGTAGCGATGGTGGGCGCCACGGGCGCCGTCGGCGAAACCCTGCTGAGCATCCTGGCCCAGCGCGAATTCCCGGTCAGCGAGCTGGTGCCGCTGGCGAGTGCGCGCTCGGCCGGTAGCAAAGTGGAGTTCGGCGGCAAACAGATCACCGTGCAAAACCTGGACGACTACGACTTCAAAGGCGTGGATATCGCCTTCTTCTCGGCCGGCGGTTCGGTCAGCCGCGTGCATGCGCCGCGTGCGGCGGCCGCCGGTGCGGTGGTGATCGACAACACCTCCGAGTACCGCTACCAGGACGACATCCCGCTGGTGGTAAGCGAAGTGAATCCGCACGCCATCGCGCAGTACACCACGCGCGGCATCATCGCCAATCCCAACTGCTCCACCATGCAGATGCTGGTGGCGCTGGCGCCGATCCATCGCGCCGTGGGCATCGAACGCATCAACGTGGCCACCTACCAGTCGGTGTCCGGCGCGGGCCGTTCCGGCATGGAGGAGCTGGCCAAGCAGACCGCCTCGCTGCTCAATTTCCAGGACGTGGAAAAGTCCAAGTTTCCCAAGCAGATCGCGTTCAACGTGATCCCGCATATCGACGAGTTCCAGGCCAACGGCTACACCAAGGAAGAAATGAAGATGGTGTGGGAGACGCGCAAGATCCTGGAGGACGAATCCATCCAGGTGAACCCTACCGCGGTGCGCGTGCCGGTGTTCTACGGCCATTCCGAGGCCGTGCACATCGAAACACGCGACAAGATCACCGCCGAGCAGGCGCGCGAGCTGCTGGAGCAGGCGCCGGGCATCGTCGTGCAGGACGAACGCAAGCCTGGCGGCTATCCCACCCCGGTGGGCGATGCGGCGGGGCAGGACCCGGTGTACGTGGGCCGCATCCGCGAAGACATCTCGCACGACCACGGACTTGATCTGTGGGTCGTATCCGACAACATCCGCAAAGGCGCCGCGCTCAATGCCGTGCAGATCGCGGAATTGCTGATCGAGGATTACCTGTAATGCGTCATGTCGGTCTGGTTTTGCTGGGTTGCGTGCTTGTATCGAATCTTTTTGCCCAATCGTCTGGCGACACCGCGCGCCAGGCCGAGAAGCTCAACCAGCGCGTGGCCCAGCACCAGGCCGAAGTACAGCGTTTGCAGCAGGACGTAAGCCAGCAGGAATCCGCCAGCCAGCAGGCGGCGGATCGTTTGCAGCAGCAGGACCGCGCCATCGCCGAGCTGCGCAAGCAGCTCAAGGCGGCGCAGGACAGCGCCAAGACGCCAGCCGTCGGTCATTGATGGCCGTCACGCCCGGTGCAACAAACCATCCTGAAACAGGCTTGACGGGTAAATCTGGTATTGTTGATTGATGGTTATCTAACTAAAGTGACGCCTTCCAAGAGGAAGTCGCCGCAAGCCGCGGTGCCTTTTCAGTAAAGCGTCCGGGGTGTCTCGGGGGAGCCAAGCGATGAATCGTTCGTTGAAGCTGTCGATACTGCTGGCGCTCGCGCTGGGCAGCAGTCAGGCAGCAGCCGTGGAATTGGGCCAGGCGCATGTCAAATCGGCACTGGGCCAGCCCTTGCTGGTCGACATACCCGTCACCCATGCCACGCCGGCCGAGCTGCAAAGCCTGAGCGCCGAGCTTGCCCCGAACGATGCCTTCGTCAAGGCGGGCAGCCAGCGGCCAACCATCCCCCTGCAATTCACCGTGGTGGACGACAACGGCCACAAGGTGATCCGCGTCACCAGCGGCAGCCCGGTCGACGACCCCTACCTTGACCTGCTGGTAGAAGTGAACAGCAGCACCGGCAGCAACGTACGCGAATTCGCGATCCTGCTCGATCCGCCAACCAGCGTCACGCAGGCCGCCAGCAGCGCGCCGGCTCGCCGCCGTGCGCCGGCCAGCAGCACCTCGGCACCCGCCAGCGAAAGCGCTGCCGTGCCGTCGCGCCGCTCCAGCGCGCCGCCGCGCCGCCCCGCCGCCGCGCCGGAAGTGAAGAACGGCCAGTTCGGGCCGGTGGAGAAGGGCGCAACGCTTTCGCATATCGCCACCGAAGTTGCGCCGTCCGGCGTCAACGTCGACCAGATGATGCTGGCGCTGAAGTCCGCCAATCCGGATGCGTTCTACCGCGACAACATCAATGCGCTGAAGGCCGGTGCGATCCTGCGCGTGCCCTCGCGCGACGACGCACTGGCCACGGCCGAGGCCGCTGCCGCGGCAACCGTTCGTCAGCAGAACACCGATTGGCGCAACGGTACTGCCACGCCGCTGGCCGTAGCGGCCGGCGGTACGCGCGAGAACGCGACGGTCGCACCGACGGCCAACAGCAACGCCGATCGCCTGGCGCTGGTGCCGCCAGGCAGCGAAGGCCAGGCCGCCGGTGGCTCAAACGGCAAGGCTGGCGCCAACGCCGCCGTGCGCCAAGCCTTGCAACGTAGCCAGGAAACGCTCGCCTCGTTGAAGCAGCAGAGCGACGAGCTGAAATCGCGCCTGAAGGATCTGGAAGACATCAACAGCAAGAACCAGCGTCTGCTGTCATTGAAAGACAACGAAATCGCCGACTTGCAGAAGCAACTGGCCGCGGCCCGCAAAGCCGCCGGCAAACCTGCTGCTCCCGCTGCCAGCCTGACGCCGGCGCCAGCGCCAGAGGTTGCCAGCAAACCGGCCGCTGCGGTGTCGGCGCCGCATCCTGCTTCCGCTCCCACCTTGGCTAGCGCAGCCAGTGCGCCCAAGCCGGCCGCCGCTGCCTCGGCCCCGCACAACAATGTGGTGACCACGCCGCTTCATGCGCCGGCCAAGCCGAAACCGGTGGTTCAGCCGCATCGCGTGCCGCCGCCGG
>NZ_DATJMN010000210.1:0-2969 GCF_035508675.1 Dyella sp. | reverse complement strand
TTACTACGGGCATCCTGCCCTTCGCCCTTCGGGCCAGCATGCGCTGTTCGCCCGCGTTCCTGACGCGGGCGTGGGCACGCAAGAGAAAGTGACTCGGTCGCTCCGCGACCGAAAGCGCCGCAGGCAATGCATAAGCTTGCGCGATACACATTCAAGCAGGAACAACGTCGAGGCCGTCATGCAGATGGTGATGTTGGGGTTCGGCGTTGCCTCACCGCCAACCTACGGCCCGGGATGCAATCCCAGCTATCTTGCTAGCCTTCGATGCTGGGATTTCATCCCAGCCTACATACATGCACAGTCAACGCCAACCAGCACATCGAGACCTTCCATGACGTCAACGGCCCGCATGCCCATGCAACCTGATCCCGCTCCTGGCGCCATCGCTCCCAGCGCATCGGCTGCGATCGCCGCGCGTCTTGACCGGCTGCCATCGTCGCGCACGCTGTGGAAAATCATCGCGCTGATTTCCCTGGCTGGCTTGTTTGAATACTACGACCTGTTCTTCACCGGCTACGTGGCGCCGGGCATGAACCAATCGGGGCTGTTTTCGCCCTCGTCGCTCGGCGTGTTCGCGGGCCTGGCCGGCATCAAGGTGGCGGGCTTCGGCACCTTCGTGTTCAGCACGTTTGCCGGCCTGTGGGTAGGCGTGGTGCTGCTGGGGCAACTTGCCGACCGTTATGGCCGCCGTCCGATGCTTACCTGGTCGCTGGTCTGGTACGTATGCAGCACCGTCATCATGGCGTTTCAGCATAGCGGCGAAATGCTCAACGTCTGGCGCTTCATCGCGGGTGTGGGTTTCGGCGTGCAGTTGGTGACCATCGACACCTACATTTCCGAACTGACGCCGGCGGCGTTGCGCGGTCGTGCGTTCTCGATGAACCAGCTGGTGTCGTTTTCCATTGTGCCGGTGGTGGCCTTGCTGGCGTGGCTGCTGGTGCCGACGGCACCGCTCGGGCTGGATGGCTGGCGTTGGGTGGTACTAATCGGCTCGGCTGGCGCGGTGGTGGCGTGGTTTCTGATCCAGAGCGTGCCGGAGAGCCCGCGCTGGCTGGCGTTGCGCGGACGCCTCCGGGAAGCGGAAGCGATCACCGCCGGCATCGAACGCCGCATCGAGGCCGAAACCGGCGCGCCACTTCCGGCGCCGCATGCCGAGCCGCCAGAAGAAGAAAGCGAAGGCCGCTTTGCGGAAATCTTCTCGCGACGCTACTGGCGCCGCACGCTGATGCTGTCGGTGTTCAACATGGCGCAGGTGATCGGCTTCTACGGCTTTGCGGCATGGGTGCCGACCCTGCTGATCGCACGCGGCATTACCGTCACGCACAGCCTGGAGTATTCCTTCATCATCGCGATCGCCAATCCGTTCGGCCCATTGCTCGGCACCTTCTTCGCCGACTACCTTGAACGCAAGACGCAGATCGTGCTCGGGCTGATCGTGATGGGTGTGGCGATGCTCGCCTTCGCACGCGTCAACCTGCCGGCAGCGCTGATCGCCCTGGGCGTGGTATTTACGCTGGCGTCCAACATCATGTCCTACGCCTATCACAACTATCAGGCCGAGCTGTATCCCACCCGCATCCGCGCGCGCGCCGTAGGTTTCGTCTATTCATGGAGCCGCATCGCCGCCGCGTTCGCCGGGCTGGCCATCGGCTATTTTCTCAACCTCGGCGGCGCACTCGCCGTCGCCACCTTCATCGCCGTCGCGATGGGGGTGGGCATTGCCGTCATCGGGGTGTTCGGGCCGTCGACCAAGGGCGTGGCGCTGGAACACATCAGCCATTGAGGCCGTCATCGGCGCCATGCGACGCCGGTGCCACTCGTCAGGACAACGGCAGCGTTTCGCGCACCTGCATGGCCCACTCGAACGACCGCTTGCGCAGCGTGTGATCAAAGATATTCGCCGTCAGCATCAGCTCATCCGGCCGATGCCGCTGAATGAAATCGACCAGGCCATGGCGCACGGTATCCCGGTCGCCCACGATGCTGCATGCCAATGCGCGCTCCACCATCGCCTTCTCATGCGGCGCCCAGTACGCATCGATGTCGTCGATCGGCGGCGGTATCAAGCCGGGCCGGCCGCGCCGCAAATTGACGAAGCTTTGCTGTTGCGAGGTAAACAACCGTCGCGCTTCGTCCTCGGTTTCGGCCACCACCACGTTGATGCCAAGCATGGCGTACGGCTTGTCCAGGCGCGCGGAAGGTTTGAAGTCGCGCCGATAGAGCAGCAACGCTTCGTCCATCGCATCCGGCGCAAAGTGCGAGGCGAATGCGAACGGCAAACCCAGCGCCGCCGCGAGCTGGGCGCTGAACAGGCTCGACCCCAACAGCCACACCGGCACCTCGATGCCTGCGCCCGGTACGGCGCGCACAGCTTGCCCGGGAACGGCCGGTTCGAAGAAGGCAAGCAGTTCCTGCACATCGGCCGGAAACGTTTCTGCCGCCTCGTAGTAGCGGCGTAGCGCACGTGCCGTGGGCTGGTCCGTACCGGGCGCGCGTCCCAGTCCCAGATCGATGCGCCCCGGATACAGCGATGCCAGCGTGCCGAATTGCTCGGCCACCTGCAGCGGCGCGTGGTTGGGCAGCATGATACCGCCCGCCCCTACCCTGATCGTCGACGTGCCGCCCGCGACGTGGCCGATCAGCACTGCCGTCGCCGCGCTGGCGATACCGGGCATGTTGTGGTGTTCGGCCAACCAGTAGCGCGTGTAGCCCAGCTGTTCGGCCCAGCGCGCGAGATCCAGCGTGTTGGCGAAGGCTTGCACCGGCGTGCTGCCTTCGATGACGGGGGCAAGGTCAAGTACGGAAAACGGGATCATGCGCAAGGTCCGGGCAAGGAAGTCCCCAACGTGGGGACGGTTGCCTGTAATGCCAGGGTTCGTGTTTCAACCCCATGGCTGTCTGCTTCTGAAATGCATTCATCTTTTCAAGCAGCATCTGCGTGATGTCTATCACAAAAAAGCAGACAAATG
>NZ_DATJMN010000209.1:0-5217 GCF_035508675.1 Dyella sp. | reverse complement strand
ACGAAGGTGAGCAGCAGGATCAGCACCGCGGCGAGGTTGATGCGCCGCCAGTTAGGCAGCACGCGGCGCAGCGGCACCAACACCGGGTTGGTCTAGCGGTAGACGAATTGGCTGAGCGGGTTGTGGAATTCCGCGCGGTTGGCTTCCGCCAGCAGGCGCACCAGGAACAGCGTGGCGATGGCGCCGAATACCACCTGGACGATGAGCGTGAAGGCGCTGAGCAGGTATGACATGGATCAATCCTTGTCCAAAGCCGCAGCCAGTTCCGCGCCGCGACGGGTGGCGGCGGCTACCGCGCGGGCCACGATGCGCGGCAGTTGATCGGCACTGAAGCTTTCCAGCGCTGCTTGCGTGGTGCCGTTGGGCGAGGTGACGCGGCGGCGCAGTTCGGCCGGGGCCTCGCCGCTTTCCACCAGCATGCGGCCGGCGCCGAGGCAGGTCTGTGTGGCAAGGATGCGCGCTGTCTCACGCGGCATGCCTTGCGCCACGGCGGCGTCTTCCAGCGCTTCGACCAAGGCGAAGAAGTAGGCCGGACCGGAGCCGGAGACGGCGGTAACTGTGTCCATCAGTGCTTCGTCGTGGATCCAGCGCGTAATGCCGACCGCATCCAGGATATGTTGCGCCTGTTCGCGTTGTTGCGGCGTCACGCGCAGGTTGGCGCAAAGGCCGGTGGCGCCGGCGCCGATCAGGGCCGGCGTATTGGGCATGCAGCGCACGATCGGCAGCAGGTTGCCGAACCAGCGCTCCAGCTGATCGATGCGCACACCGGCGGCGATGGAAATCACCAACGGGCGTTGGCGTTGAAGCAGGTCGCGCAGTTCGGCATGGATCGCCGGCATCACCTGCGGCTTCACCGCCAGCACCAGCACATCGGCCTCTGCCACGGCCAGCCGGTTGTGGTCGAAGGTGGCCACGCCAAAGTCGCGCCCCAGGCTTTCGCGCGCCTGCGCCAGGGGTTCGGCCACGCGCAGGTCGGCGGTCGGCACGCCGGTCTTGAGCAGGCCGCTGATCAGGCTGCGGGCCATGTTGCCGCCGCCGATGAATGCGATACGAGTCATGTTGCGTCGTCCAACGTGTTCCAGGCGCATACCTTACCGGAGTAGCGCTTTTTTTGCGGGACCCGGGACCCTGGATGACGGACTCGAAAAGCGAGACACACCGCGCGTTTCCGAGCCCCCAGGGCCGAGTCTGGAGACCGGCTCCTAATCGAAGACTGGCTGCCCGCCATGCCCCGCGAGTAGTATCGGGTGCGCTGCAAGGGTTCGGGGGAATGGCGGGGCATGCTGGCCGCGCCGGCACATCGGTCCGGGGGACTTCTGTCGTCCTTAATCTTGCAGCTCGTACAGACGATCGGTTTTTTAGGGGAACACATCCGATGGATATCGCCGAACTGCTTGCCTTCTCGGTGAAGAACAAGGCGTCCGACTTGCACCTGTCGGCGGGTCTGCCACCGATGATCCGCGTGGATGGCGACGTGCGCCGCATCAACATTCCGGCGCTGGATCACAAACAGGTGCACGCGCTGATTTACGACATCATGTCGGACAAGCAGCGCCGTGATTACGAAGAATTTTTCGAGACCGACTTTTCGTTCGAGATCCCGGGGCTGGCGCGCTTTCGCGTCAACGCGTTCAACCAGAACCGTGGCGCGGGTGCGGTGTTCCGTACCATTCCTTCCGAAGTGCTCACGCTGGACGACCTGGCCTGCCCCAAGGTATTCCGCGAGCTGATCGAGCAGCCGCAGGGCCTGATCCTGGTGACCGGTCCGACCGGCTCGGGCAAGTCGACCACGCTGGCGGCGATGGTCGACCACATCAACAAGAACGAATACGGCCACATCCTCACGGTGGAGGATCCGATCGAGTTCGTGCACACCTCGCAGAAGTGCCTGGTCAACCAGCGCGAAGTGCATCGCGATACGCATGGCTTCAACGAAGCGCTGCGTTCCGCGTTGCGTGAAGACCCGGACTACATCCTGGTGGGTGAGTTGCGCGACCTGGAAACCATCCGCCTGGCGCTCACCGCCGCGGAAACCGGCCACTTGGTGTTCGGCACGCTGCATACCAGCTCGGCGGCCAAGACCATCGACCGCATCATCGACGTGTTCCCCGCCGGTGAAAAGCCAATGGTGCGCTCGATGCTGTCCGAATCGCTGCGCGCGGTGATTTCGCAGACACTGTTGAAGAAAGTGGGTGGCGGCCGTATCGCCGCGCACGAGATCATGGTGGGCATTCCCGCCATCCGCAACCTGATCCGCGAGGACAAGGTGGCGCAGATGTATTCCTCCATCCAGACTGGCCAGCAGTACGGCATGCAGACCCTGGATCAGATACTGCTCGACCTGGTGAAGCGCGGCTTGGTCACGCGTCAGCAGGCGATCGGGTATGCGAAGAACAAGGAAGTGTTCAAGTGATTTATCAGGATTGCTTGGGGGCGTAAATCGGGAATCGTCAATCGTCAATCGTTTAAAGCGGTCGCGCGCGAGCGTGCCGCAGTGTGTTCTAACGATTCCCGATTGACGATTTACGATTCCCGTCGCCAAGCGATTCCCGCCCAAACGGGAGCAAGCCATGAGCGAATTCGATTTCACCTCGTTTCTCAAATTGATGGTCCACAAGAAGGCCTCGGACCTGTTCATCACCGCCGGCGTGCCGCCGTCGATGAAGGTGCAGGGGCGCGTGGTGCCGATCACGCAGAGCCCGTTGTCGGCGCAGCAGTCGCGCGACATGGTGCTCAACGTCATGACGCCGGCGCAGCGCGAAGAGTTCGAGAAAACGCACGAATGCCAGTTCGCGATTTCCGCACAAGGCGTGGGCCGTTTCCGTGTGTCGTGCTTCTACCAGCGCAACTGCGTGGGCATGGTATTGCGCCGGATCGAAGGAAAGATCCCGACGATCGAAGAACTGAGCCTGCCGCCGGTGATCAAGCAACTGGCGATGACCAAGCGCGGCATCATCATCTTCGTGGGTGCGACCGGCACCGGTAAATCCACCTCGCTGGCGGCGATGGTGGGTTATCGCAACCAGAATTCCACCGGCCATATCATCACCATCGAAGACCCGATCGAATACGTACACAAGCACGAAGGTTGCATCATCACCCAGCGCGAGCTGGGCATCGATACCGATAGCTGGGAAAACGCCCTGAAGAACACGCTGCGCCAGGCGCCGGACGTGATCATGATCGGCGAAGTGCGTACCCGCGAAACCATGGAGTTCGCGATCAACTTCGCCGAAACCGGCCACTTGTGCTTGTGCACGCTGCACGCCAACAACGCCAACCAGGCGATCGACCGCATCCTGCATTTCTTCCCGGAAGATCGCCGCCAGCAGTTGTTCATGGATCTGTCCTTGAATCTCAAGGGCATCGTGGCGCAGCAGCTCATTCCCACGCCCGATGGCAAGGCGCGTCGCGTGGCGATGGAAGTGATGCTGGGTACGCCGCTGGTACAGGACTACATCCGCCAGGGCGAGATCCACAAGCTCAAGGAAGTGATGAAGGAATCCACCAACCTCGGCATGATGACCTTCGACCAGAGCCTGGTGACGCTGTACCAGGCCGGCGAGATCAGCTACGAAGATGCGCTGCGCCACGCCGACAGCGCCAACGAAGTGCGCTTGCGCATCAAGCTGGCGCAGGGTGGTGATGCACATACCCTGTCGCAGGGCCTGGAAGGCGTCGAGCTGGAGGAAGACAAGTCCAACCAGAATGGATTGGGTGGCGGGTTTTTGCGACGTTAAAGATGACGCAGGATGGGACGTAGGTTGGCGGTGAGCCCCGGACTTGATCCGGGGCGAACCCCAACGGTGCGATCTGCATGGCGACGTTGGGATTCGGCTGCACCTCGCCGCCAACCTACCAGCGCTCGCCAACCAACAAAAAAGGAGCCGGCGGCTCCTTTTTTGTTGGTTGCTGGCAGCACCCCCATTACTTCAATTCGGTATGCGTGGTGATCACCACGCCCTGGTCTTCCATCCTGACCTGCATGCCGATCGCCTTGATGCGCGCGGCTTCCGACTTCATCGCCTCGAACTGTGCCTTGGTGCTGGCCACTGCGGCTTTCGGGTCGCTTTGCGCGCCGGCGTCGTCGGGATTCAAGGCGGAGTTCATCGCCGCGGAGGTTTCCGCACGCTGTTCCAGCAGGTCGATCCAGTTTGCATACATGGCGCCGTCCAGGTGCGTGCGCATCAGTTCGCCGGCACTGCCACCCGGTTGCTGCATGATGTCGGCCAGCTTGCTGTCTTCGCCGGTACCGACCGCAACGCCGAGGGACTTGGCGCCCATCGCCGCCCAGCCCGACTCACCCAGTGCATTGGTCAGCTGCGCGGGTAGGGCGACCGGCTTGTTGTCGGCGGTGAGCTTCAGGCCGTTGAGCATCGGGCTGGTCACCTGTGCCATCGCCAGCAGGCCGGCAGGGTTGTTGGTGCCGATCACGATGCGGCCCGCCAGCTTCGGCATGCCGCCCTTGGGGTTGGGCGTGTAGCTGTCCAGCGCGACATGCAGGCCGAGCAGGTCGCCGATCGGCGGCACCGCGGCCTTCTGCATCGCGTCGCCCAGGCTGCTGAAGGTGTCGTTGAGGTTGTCGAGCATGGGGCAGGTGAACGGCTTGTCCGCGACCGCCTGCGCCTGTGCGCTCCAGAAGCTGCGCAGTTGTGCCATCGGCAAGGCCAAGCTCAGCTCGAACGGCGCGGTGGGGTCGCTGCCGAGGCCCGGCAATTCCACCTTCAGGCCGCTGAATGCGCTGACGATATCGCTGGCCAGCGAGATGTCGAAACGCATGTCGCGATGCTTTTCATCCAGCGTGGTGTAACCCATGCTCAGCTGCGGCACGCGCGCCGCAATGCGCGCGGCTTCGCTCTGGCAGCTGGGCGGCAACTGCATGATGTTCGCCACCGGTTCGCCGGTCTTGGCCGACTCGTTTTCCGCACGCATTTTCTGCAAGGCCTGCGCCAACGGATCCTGGCCGCCGATCAACAACGGCAGCAGGTGGGTGAGATCGACCTGGCCTACCGCCCATTTCGCATAACCCTTGGACTTGGCCAGATCGGCAAGGCGATCGGTGTCCTGCAGGCTCTTTGCCGGACGGTCCAGGCCAAGTGCCTGGCGCAGCAGCGGTTGCGCGGCGTCCTGTGGCAGCAACGCGAGTACCGCCTGTTTGCCGACTACCGCGATGATGAATTGCAGATGCGACACCGGTGCGACGTAACGCTGGTAGCT
>NZ_DATJMN010000208.1:0-6706 GCF_035508675.1 Dyella sp. | reverse complement strand
GAACGTCAGTCCCCCGGGCGCGAGCAGGTTGCCTTGCTGGTCCGCATAGCTGCCGGTGGGCAGGCCCCATTCGGGAATCTCCACCGTGTTGGTGATCTGCGTCTGGTCGCGCTCGAAGCGGAAGTAGTTGCCCGTCAGCAGGAAGTTCTTGGTGGGCTTGAACTGCACGGTCACCTGCGCGCCCTTAGTCTTCAAATCCAGTTGCGACTTGGTGGTGCTGAACTGCTGCGGCATCCAGTAGCCCGAATAGCTGTTGCCGGCCTGGTCGGTCACGCCGCCGCCGGGCCACAGGTTGATATTGGGCTCGACCGAACTGCCGAATTGCTGCCCATGCACGTTCACCGGCGGCGAGGTGCAACTTGCCAGCGAGGTGCAGTTGTTATCCCACCAGTGCCAGCTCGAGGCCTGGGCGTACTCGTCGGTATCCTGGCGCTCCTGGTAGGTGCCTGCGACCAATACGCCGAAGGTCTCGTCCTTGTTGCGCCATGACCACAAGGCCGAAGCCTGCGGTTTGAGCTTGGCGTTGTTGTCCGCGCCTGTGCCATTCACCGAGATGAAGCCGTCATTGGCGGACATTTCCAGCGGACGGCGCGTGTGCAGATCCACCACGCCGCCGATGCCGCCTTCGTCCAGGCGCGCCTCCTGACTTTTGTAGAGCTTGATGTCCGAAAACATGTTCGCCGGCAGTAGCGTGTAATTGAACGAACGCGACAGCGAATCGGAGGTGTCGGCCGAGGCCACGGAATTGCCGTTCAATTCCGTCAAGGTAAGTTCGGGCGCCAGGCCACGAATGCTGACCGTTTTTCCTTCGCCGGCGCTGCGCGTGATGACTACGCCGGGAACGTGTGCAAGGGCGTCGGCAATGTTCTTGGCGGGAAATTGAGCGATGTTCTGCGCGTTGATGACCTCCACAACGGCATTGGAATCGCGCTTCTCCTGCATGTTCTCGTCGATCGACTGGCGGAAGCTCGAGACGACGACCGTCTGCAGGGTTGTGGGGTTGTTGGTATCCCCGGTTTTTTCCTTGGTTTTCTTGTCCTTGTCGGTCTTCTTCGCCTTGGCATCGTCGGACGCGGATGCGGGCTGTGCTGATGTCGGCGGCGATGTCGCTGTTGCGGATGCAAGAGCCGGCGATGTCTGTGCAGCAAACGCCATGGCCGGCATTCCCAGGCCGCCGGCCAGTGACAAACTCGCCAAGGCGAGCGCGGCGTACAACGGCTTGCGGGTAAACACGTGTGGCAGGTAACTCATTCCTTAATTCCCCTTTCTGGTGTGCGCGCTTTTGGCGTCGGCGCGGTCATCCCCCGTTTGGATCACGTGTTGCTGATAGGTGATTTCTGCTGTGGTTGCGTGGTTGCTTCCTCCTCCGGTTGAACTGGATCGATCTAAATGTTTGGCCGGCCAACGGCCTGCTCGACGCGTCAGCAGTGGATGCTCAAGGTTCTGGATAAGGCGCTGCGAGCACCTGGGTCTGGTGTTGCCAAAGCGGCGAGTGGCCGCTTGCCCCAACGCAGTCGGGGCGGGGTGAGTGGAACCTGCGGCCCGTGGCAACAGCTGCCGCGAATGCGGGTGCGCACGCGCCTCTCATCATTGCAAAGCGGACAGCTTCAGGTTTCATGCGGCAGTTCCCACTCCGACCGGTCAGGCAGGAAGCAGCTCCCCGCGCGTCACCCAACGCGCGCGTTCATCGCCACTTTCCACCCTTGCCAAGCCACTCAGATCCTTCGCGGCTGCGATGTGATCTGAATAACCCTATTATTTGGATCGATCTAATTTTTGTGCGACAAATTAATACGCTGAAAACGTGAGATGTCACGCTGCGTCGCAAAAAGGCTGGTCTGGGGGAAGAGGAGCTGGATGGAAATCACATTCTCGTCACACGCATCACCAAGCGCGCACGACGCGCGGAGCCGACTCGCGTTGCCGCATTTCCGAAAGGGTATGCGGCCATGCTGAAGTTCATGCACAACCAGTAGAACCTGGCAGAACTGTAAGAGGGCAATGACGTGTCAGAAGGGAGTGGTGCTTACTCAAGCGCCGGCTTTGCTATTTGCTATTTGCTGCAATCGTCCCGCACTTGGCGATCACTTTTCGCTCGGCAAAGTCAACACCCGATAACCGTATAAACGCGCGTCCAAGGAATAAGCGCCAGGACCGAGCAGAACCAGGGCAACAGCGTTTAGTGCCAACGGCAAAACTTGGGCCGGGAGGGAAAGCGTCGGAGCGATGAGTTCAAGGCTTGCCAGGATGAGGCAAAGCCCGCAGGCAATCGGTGTGAGCATGCCAAGGACCAATGCCGGCGCGATGCCGATCACGCTCCAGAACATGATGTGCCCGGCGAGCGCAAACGATGCGGCGTGCAGGAAGGGCCATAATAACGTTGCTAGGCAGAGCCGCAGCAGCACAAGACCGATCCCAGGCGCTCCGGTGGGGAACATGGAATAGGTGCGTTGCATAGGCGGCCTGCGTCATGGTTTGGAAGTCATTAATCCGCTTTTGAAGATGGCATGCCCCCCTCCGATGAGGGATGCGTATCGGCTGGCGGTTGGTTTAGATGGAAGCTCGCCAGCGAGGGGGAGGGTAGTTTGACCAGTTGGATAGGCCGATATGTCGCCTGGCTTGCAGCCATGGGGCTGTTGTTGCCCTCAACATTGGTGTGGTCCGCATCATCCGACATGCCGGCGCCGCGCATTGCGCAGATGAATCACCGCTTCTGGGTGATCAAGGATGGCGCACCGGCCGATATCTGGGCGATGGTGCAAGGGGCCGATGGCTTCATCTGGCTAGGGACCGGGAGCGGACTGTTTCGATTTGACGGCATGCAGTTCGAACGTTACGCGCCCTCTGCGAACCTGGATTTATCAGCCATCGACATCACGGCGCTGATGCCGGCAGCCGATGGCAGCCTGTGGATCGGGTTTCTCACCGGCGAAGTCAGTCGTCTCGACAACGGGCACATCGTCACCTACTCCGCCCACGATGGCTTGTTCAATGGCATGGTGTACAACCTGAGCCAGACACAGGATGGTGCCATCTGGGTGGCGGCCACCACCGGCCTTGAGCGCTACATGCAAGGACATTGGGAAAAGATCGGCGACGATTGGGGGTATCCGTACGCGCGGGCGACATGGTCGCTGGTGGATCGTGAAGGAACGCTATGGGTCGCCACCGGCGATGAACTGATGTTTCTGCGCAAGGGTACGCATCGATTCGAACACACCGGCATTGCGGCGGGAGCCGCTGCCGTTCTGGCCTTGTCGCCGGATGGCAGCTTGTGGCTGTCCGATGGCCTTCATGGCACACGTGCGTTACCGGGACTTTCTGCTGGGCATGTCCCGCTCGCCTTGACGGCACCGCTGCCGTCGACAGACTTTGCGCGCGCCAAGCGCCTTTTGTTCGATCACCACGGCGCCCTGTGGGGCACCTTGTGGGCGGGGAAGGGGCGTGGCGGCGTCTTCCGCATCGCCGATCCCGCGCGTCTTGCCACCGGGCAGCCTTTGCAGCCCGACCAGGTCAACGACACCTACGACACCTCGAATGGTCTTACCTCAGTGGTTGCCGTGCCGCTGCTGGAAGATAAGGAGGGCAACGTCTGGGTAGGTACCAATTTTGGCTTGAACAGCTTTCACGCCGAGGACTTTCACGTCGTGTCCCCCGTCGCGGGCGAATCGGCGGCCAACGCGGTGTTGGCGGCAAGCGACGATGGTGCCGTCTGGATCGCGCAAGCTGGCTACGTGTATCACGTTCAGCATGGCATTCCTGCCCTGATGGCGAGCGGATTGCCGGTGATCAGCAATGCCTTTGCCGGCCAAAACGGCGTGTGGTTGGAATCCATCAGTGGATTCTACTGGGTGGATGGGAAAGGGGCGCCACTGCTGGTGCCACGCACCGGGAAGGACGATCCGTCGCCGGTAGATGCCATGGCCTTGGATCAAGCTGGCCATCTATGGATCAGTGTGAATCAAAAAGGTCTCTATGTTTGGTCTGGCCGCGGCTGGAAGGCCATTCCCATCGACAAGGCATGGTCGCAACCCACGGCGATGACGGTCGATGCGGATGGCAGCATGTGGTTCGGCTATCAAGACAACCGGGCGGCGCACTGGCGCAATGGCCAGTTGCGCACATTTACCGCACACGACGGGTTGGATGTCGGCGACGTGTTGACGATCGCCGTGCAGGGCTCATCGGTCCTGCTTGGCGGAGAACGCGGTCTGGCTCGCTTGCAAGGTGAGCATTTCCAATCCATTGCCGTGAACCGCAGCGCGTTTTTGAGCGGCATCTCGGGTATCGCCAGCACGCCGAAAGGTGATGTCTGGTTGAACACCAGCGTCGGCATCGTGCGCATCCATGGTCGCGAGCTGGCGCGTGCTTTCGACGCCGCCGGTTATGAACTCCCCTATAAGCTGTTTGATTGTGACGATGGCGTACCGGGCATCGCCGTGCAGCAGGAGCCCGAATCGAGCATCACCGCTGCCGAGGATGGCAAGTTGTGGTTCTTCACCAACCAGGGCGTCGGCTGGATCGACCCTACGCAAGTCCATGTCAACCACGTGGTGCCACGAGTGGCACCACGGTGGCTGATCGCAGACGGCAAGCGCTACCCGCCTGGCACTGCACTGGTGCTGCCGCCGCACACCAAGGCGGTGACGCTGGGTTACACCGCCGCCAGCTATCTTGCGCCCCAGCGTGTGACGTTTCGCTATCGCCTCATCGGCGTCGATGCCCATTGGCAGGACGCGGGCTATCAGCGCCAAGCCATCTATGCCAATCTCGCGCCCGGCCAATACCGCTTCGAGGTCACCGCGGCCAACGGGGATGGCTTGTGGAACCCCGAGGGCGCCAGCATTCCGTTTGAAATCCAGCCGGCGTTTTACCAGACCCGCTGGTTTTTGTTGCTATGTGCGCTGGCCTCAGTGCTGGTTGCGCTGACTTTGTTCCGCTTGAAGTTGCGCCAGGTGGAAGTGCGCCTGAAGGAGCGTCTGGAAGTGCGTCACGCCGAACGCGAGCGAATCGCGCGCGAACTGCACGACACTCTTTTACAAGGTATCCAGGGCCTGATCCTGCGCTTCCATGCCATTACCCAAAAAATGCGGCCGGATGATCCCGTGCGTGGATTGATCGACCAGGTGCTCGACCGGGCGGACGATGTACTCGTGGAAGGCCGCGACAAGGTGCGGGATCTGCGCCTCAGCGCAGGCACGAACAAGGATCTTGCTGGCAGCTTCATCGCGCTCGGCGAGGAGTTGTCGGAGAGCCATTCACTGAAGTTCCGCGTGATTGCCTCGGGCAAGGAACAGCCTATCGATCCGGTCATCCGCGAAGAGATTTACCTGATCGCGCGCGAGGCGATGCTCAATGCCTTCCACCACGCCCAGGCCCAGGCCGTGGAAGTCCAGCTCGACTTCGATCTCAAGCAATTGCGTGTGTGCGTACGCGACGACGGCATCGGCATCGATGAGCAAACGCTCAACGCTGGGCATCGGCCGGGTCACTGGGGTTTGGTGGGTATGCGCGAACGCTCCCAATGCATCGGGGGTCAGCTGCACATCTGGTCTGCACAGGGCAGTGGCACGGAGATCGTCTTGACCGTGCCAGGCTCGATCGCCTACGCGGCCAGGCACAAAACATCCGCGAACTGGATGAAACGGCTGCTTGGTGCTGGCCGGTCAGGCTGATACGCGCACGTCCTTAGGCGTCGATGATGCCGCGGCGCATCGCGATGACCACCGCTTCAGTACGATCCCTGGCGTTGATCTTGGCCAGGATGCTTTTCATGTGGGTCTTCACGGTTTCCACCGAAATACCCATGTGCACGGCGATGCGCTTGTTGGAGAAGCCACTGGCCACCTGGCTCAGCACCTGCAATTCGCGCATGCTCAGCACATCGTCTCCCACGTGTTCGGCGATGGCGCGCGCCACGTCGCTGGGAATGTGGCGATGGCCTTCGTGAACCTGGCGGATGGTCTGCAGCAGCTCCTTGCGCAGTGTGCTTTTGAGCAAGTAACCCGCCGCACCGGCTTTGAGCGCACGCGTGGCCTGCATGTCGCCGCGGTAAGTGGTCAGCACTACGATACGTGCCTGCGGGAATTCGCCGATGATGCTGCGAATGGCATCGAACCCGCCCATGCCCGCCATCTGAAGGTCCATCAGGGTGACATCCGGCCGATGCTTGCGAAAGCAGACAATGGCTTCCTCGCCGTTGACAGCCTCGGCAACCAAGGCCATGTCATCTTGTGCTTCCAGCACTGCCGCGACGCCTTCGCGAAACAGCGGGTGGTCGTCGACCACCATCACGCGGATAGACGGTGTTTCGCTACTCATTAGTTTGCTCCCCATCACTCGTTACGGCGTCCGTGTCGCGTGCGCTGCCGAGCCTTGCTAGTCAAGCACAAGCCTCCCGCGTGGGCAATCGTTGTGTGCGTCACTCTTCGGAGTGAGTTGGCTTTCCCTCATCAGGGCTTGGGCGTGGGGTCATGCGATGACACGCTTACATCCACGCATCGCGACACGTTTTCCTGGTGTCGACACGCTATCAACCACCGGCCCCAGACCCGAGATGACCGATGATGCTTTTTCGATGATCGATGAACGCCGCCGCGCGCAGCTCATCGGCGCGGCGACTGCCGCGGCCGTATTGGCTTTGCCGACGGCGGTGGCATACGCAACACATTCCACCACCGCTTTTCCCACCTCGGATCGCCAAGGG
>NZ_DATJMN010000207.1:0-5344 GCF_035508675.1 Dyella sp. | reverse complement strand
ACGGTACTTTCCCCGGTCAGGATGGCAATAGCTATGTGCGCAGCGGCGACGGCTACCACCCGGTGAGGTACGACAAGCAGCTGCAGGGATGGCTGGCGTACGATCCGAGTCGGCCCCATGACCCCACCCAAAGCATGCCCGTGAAGCTGGACGGCAAAGGCGGCGCAGAGCCGTTGCCCAAAGTGAGGATCAAGGCTGGGATGGAGTCGGGCCGGCTCGCCGAGGAAGCCCAGATACGGGACAGGGCATTGCAGGCAAAAAGTCGATGGGACGCTGCCGTTGCCATGCACATGGACTTATCCGCTCAAAGCGTCGCCGCTACCAGAGACTTTCATAACGCCGCAGAAGCGCTTAGAGATGCAGAGAATGAGCAGACGCAACGGCAAGTATCACGTAATCAGGAATCCGATCCTGTGCAACGTGAAAAGCTCCAAAAAGAGGTGAGTCGGGCAACTTCCCATAAGCATTTTGCAAATGAGAAATACAAGCAAGCTAAAGAAAAGATGGATTCTCTAAATCAACGGGTTGCATATCTCTCCCGAGAACAGCAGGCGGCATTTGATGCTTACCGCCCTGCTCTGGAAAGGGCCTATCAGGTCATGACCCACTACAACCAGCCGCGTTGACGAAAAGATTCCCCTGCGAGCCTGACTGCCGGCTTGTCCATTCGGGTTGCCGGCGCCAGACATCCATATCGGCGGAATATCGCAAACAGGCCCCGGGCTACGCCGCCGGTTCGATCCGCACCGGCGGCGTCAGCACCAGGCGGAAGCAGCTTCCGCCACCTGCCACGCGCACGTATTCGAGCACCGCCTGATTCGCTTCCGCCATTTGCCGCGCGAGATAAAGCCCGAGACCGGTGCCGTACTCGTGCGTGGTGTAGAACGGCTCGAAGATCTGCGCCGCCACTTTCGGCGCAATGCCAGGGCCGCGGTCGATCACTTCCAGGATCGGCACGCCGTGTTCGCCGTGACGAACCACGACCAGTACGCGGGCCGGCTCGCCGGGCATGCGGCCGTAGCGCAGCGCATTTTGCACCAGGTTCCAGATCACTTGATGGAGTTGCTGTGGATCGGCCACGGCGATGACGGGCTGTGCGCTGTTGTCGATCACGCGCAAGGAATCGTTGCCGATGTCGTTGCCCTGCTTGTACTCATCGACGAAATCGTGCGCCCAGTCGCCGAGGTTCAGCGTTTCTGGGCGCGAGCGCTCCCGTCGCGACAACTGCAGGATGTTTTCGATGATGTCGTTGAGGCGGCTGCAGTGGTTGTTGATGATCTCCACCATGCGCAGGTCGGTGGGGCTGATTTCATTCGATTCGGCCAACAGCTGCGCGGAGTAGCGGATGGCTGCCAGCGGATTGCGGATCTCGTGCGCAATGGAGGCGGACAGGCGGCCCAGCGAACCGAGCGTCAGCTCTTCTGCACGGCGCGAGACCAGCGAGGTGTCGTCCAGGAAGATCAGCACCAGTGAATCGTCGTTCGGCGCGAGGCGGCTGAAGCGCGGCACCACTTCCGGCATGCCGTCGGCGAGCTGGGTGGCGGTTTCGTCCAGCTTGCCGGAAGTGATCCAGTGGTACAGGCGGCGCGACAGCTCCGGCGCCACGCGGCCCAGGTCGCGTTGGTCGGAAGAGGGGTTGCCCAGCAGCATCCACGCCGATTCGTTGATCTGGTGGATGCGGTTGGCGTCGTCTACCAGCATCACGCCGGTTTTCATGCGGCGGATGATCAGTTCGTTGACCTGCGCCAGGTTGACCAGGTCGATGCTGCGTTGCTCGGCGAGCGCCTCGCTGGCGCGCAACTGGCGGCCGAGCACGTTGCAAAGCACGACGATCGCGAAATAGGCCATGCCGAACAGGCCCGATTCCAAAAAATCGCGGTCGTCGACCGACGGCCCGGGATGGGGCAGGGCAAACAGCGTGCGTCCCAGTACTCCCAACGTCGCCAGCGCGGCCAGGAACAGCGCCAGCCGCAGCGGCAGCAGCAGCGCGCCTGCCGCCAGATTGACAGCCAGCATCATGGCGATGCCGATGCGTGCGTCGTTCATGGCGGCGATCGCCAGCACCGCCGCGACGATATCCACCAGCAACGTACCCAGGATGCCCAGCCAGCCCAGCGCCTTGGTGAGGTGGGTGATGGAAATCACCGCCAGGGCGAACAGCAGGTAGCCGGCGGCCACCAGCCGGGCAAGGCTGCTGTTGTCCAGATGGGGCCAGCCCATGCCGCTGGGGGTAAAGGCCAGGCCGACGTAGACCAGCGCCTGGGCCAGCCTGAAATAATTCAGAAACAGCAACTCGTGGCGGGTGGTCGTGCTGTTGGGCGAATCGGCGATCGCGCGGCTGGACACGGTTTTGAACACTCGCGAAGAGAAGTGGCTGCCATGACCCCCTTCCGTCCGGAAGAGAGCCTGGGTGAGGAGTAATCTTGCGACAGAACAACGTCGAAGCGAGCTTCGATGCAGCACTTTCGCAAGATTGCCCCTTGCCGTAATCCTCTCCCCAAAGAGGGAGCAGAAGCAAACGCCTACGGGCCGCCCCTTTCCATCCCCTCCCGCTTCCGCGAAAATACCGGGCCGTATTGCGCGGTTTCCCCCATGTCGAGGCATGGTCACGGCGCACTGCACGCGCCGGTAGTGCGTAACACCGCCGTCCGTTCTCCCTAGCTTGTGCTGTGGCTACCGCGCAGGCTCGATCCTTCCCCATTCACTCGAGGTATTGAATGAATTTCCACGAGTACCAGGCCAAAGAGCTGTTCGCGCAGTACGGCATCGCCGTGCCGCCGGGCAAAGTTGCCAACTCCCCCGACGCCGCCGTCGATGCCGCCAAGCACCTGGGCGGCACGCAATGGATGGTCAAGGCCCAGATCCACGCAGGTGGTCGCGGCAAGGCCGGCGGCGTCAAGTTCTGCAAGAGCCTGGACGACGTCCACGCCGCCGCCAAGGGCATGCTGGGCAAGAACATGGAAACCTACCAGTCCGCCGGCCGTGCGCTACCGGTGAACCTGGTGCTGGTCACCGACGCCACCAACATCGCGAAGGAGCTGTACCTGTCGATCCTGGTCGACCGTGACAGCAAGGCCGTCACCTTCATCGCCTCCAAGCATGGCGGCGTGGATATCGAACAGGTGGCCAAGGAAACGCCGGAAGACATCCACACCATCGTGGTGGATTTCGTCGAAGGGCTGCAGCCGTACCAGTGCCGCCAGCTCGGCTTCGCCATGGACCTGAACCCCAAGCAGGTCAGTCAGCTCACCAAGATCATGCTGGGCCTGTACAAGCTGTTCAACGAAAAGGACCTCTCGCTGGTCGAGCTCAACCCGCTCGCCATCCTCGAAGACGGCAACCTGGCCGCGCTCGACGGCAAGGTCAATTCCGACGACAACGCCGAGTTCCGCCACGCGGACCTGGCCAAGATGCGCGACCTCACGCAGGAAGACGCTGCCGAAGCGGCCGCCGTGCAGCACAACCTCAACTACGTGACCATGGATGGCAACATCGGCTGCATGGTCAACGGCGCGGGCCTGGCCATGGCCACCATGGACGTGATCAAGCTGGCAGGCGGCGAGCCGGCCAACTTCCTCGACGTCGGCGGCGGCGCTACGAAAGAGCGCGTCACCGAGGCGTTCAAGCTGATCCTCTCCTCCGACAAGGTGAAGGCCATCCTGGTCAACATCTTCGGCGGCATCGTGCGCTGCGACCTGATCGCCGAAGGCATCATCGCCGCGGTGAAGGAAGTGGGCCTGACCATTCCGGTGGTGGTGCGCCTGCAGGGCACCAATGTGGAGAAGGGCCGCGAACTGCTGGCCAATTCCGGTTTGGCGATCACGCCGGCCGACGATCTCAACGACGCGGCGAAGAAAGCCGTGGCTGCCGCGAAGTGAGGAGCATCCAAGCATGAGCGTTCTCGTCAATAAGAACACCAAGGTGATCGTGCAGGGCTTCACTGGCCAGCAGGGCACTTTCCACGCCGAACAGGCGATCGACTACGGCACCAAGGTGGTCGGCGGCGTCACCCCCGGCAAGGGCGGCACCGAGCACATCGGCCTGCCGGTCTTCAACAGCGTGTCCGAAGCGGTCGACGAAACCGGCGCCGATGCGTCGGTGATCTTCGTGCCGCCGCCGTTCGCGGCCGATTCCATCCTCGAAGCCATCGACGCCGGCGTGCGCGTGATCGTCACCATCACCGAAGGCATCCCGGTGCTGGACATGCTGCGCGTGAAGAACGTGCTGGCGCAGCATCCGGAAACCGTGCTGATCGGCCCGAACTGCCCCGGCATCATCACCCCGGGTGAATGCAAGATCGGCATCATGCCGGGCCACATCCACAAGCCGGGCAAGGTCGGCATCGTGTCGCGCTCCGGCACGCTGACCTATGAAGCCGTGTTCCAGACCACCAACGAAGGCCTGGGCCAGTCCACCTGCATCGGCATCGGCGGCGACCCGATCAACGGCCTCAACTTCATCGACTGCCTGAAGCTGTTCCAGGACGATCCGCAGACCGAAGGCATCATCATGGTCGGCGAAATCGGCGGCAGTGCCGAGGAAGAAGCCGCTGAGTTCATCGGCGAATACGTCAAGAAGCCGGTGGTGTCGTTCATCGCCGGCGCGTCGGCTCCGGCCGGCAAGCGCATGGGTCATGCCGGCGCCATCATCTCCGGTGGCAAGGGCACGGCGGCGGCGAAGTTTGCCGCGCTGGAAAAGGCCGGCGTCACCACGGTGAAGTCGCCTGCCGACCTCGGCAAGACGCTCGCCGGTCTGCTGAAGAAGTAAGCCGATCGCTTTCGGGTGATCAGGAAAGGGCCGCGGTAACGCGGCCCTTTTTTTGCGCCTGTCTAAAGTCTCGCGCACCTATCGCATGGCACTCACTTGGCCATACATCGAAAATTGTCCGCTATAAACCGGCTCAGGCAAGCTCTTGTTCTTCGCGCTTCCACTACCATCTAGCGCCAACCACCCTTGAACAAGTACAACGATGGCTGCGCTCCGTCTGGCTCTGGCCCAATACGATTTCCCCGTTGGCGCCGTGGCCGCCAATACCGCCAAGGTGCGCGAACTGATGGCGCAGGCGCGCGCCGGGCATGCCTCGCTGGCCGTGTTTCCCGAGTTGACCATCAGCGGCTATCCGCCGGAAGATTTGTTGCTGCGTCCCAGCTTTCTTGCCGCATGCCAGGACGCCATGCAGGAGCTGGCCGCGGAGACCAATGGCCTGACCGCCATCGTCGGTTTTCCCCATAGCCTGGGCGAGGTCTATAACGCCGCCGCATTCCTGCGCGGTGGCCTGATCGTGGAGATCACCCACAAGCAGGTCCTGCCCAATTACGGCGTGTTCGACGATAAGCGCTATTTC
>NZ_DATJMN010000206.1:0-13795 GCF_035508675.1 Dyella sp. | reverse complement strand
AAGCAGCCATGCATGATGCAAGCCGGGCAGGCGGGCCGACGGCCCAGGACGGCGCGAACAACGGGAGACGAAGAATTGCCATAGGCGGCTCGTTCCCAGCAGGGTGAGCCCATCCTACACGCGTCGGTATCGAAGAAAAGTGCATCGCCATGTTTCACCATTCCGCTATCAAGCTATCCGCGGGCATTCAACGCCATCGGCGCGGCGGGATTGTTGACGAGGATCAATTCATTTGCGGCGTGTGCGTCGAATGACCACAGGGCTGCTGACGGCGGATGCCGTGTCTGCGGCGCTGCCTTAAAAGCCTGATTGGCCATGTAGGCCGGGCCATCCCCTCGTAGCTTGGCGGTGCGCGAACGCGAACCGCAACATCGCCATCCAGGCTGCCATGTTGCGGTTCGTCTGCGTCTAGGCCTTGCTTCCTGGCTTGAGCGATTGCGGCTGCGCGAAACGACTCAAGCCTTTGCCGACTCGGCAAACGCGTCGCGCGTAAGATTCTCAGGCTCGTCGTCGGTGCACACTACATCGTCTTCGATGCGGATGCCGCCATAGGGACGGAACGCCGCCACCTTGTTCCAGTCGATATCGTTTGAAACCGGCTTGTCGCGCAGTTCTTCCAGCAGCATGTCGATGAAGTAGAGCCCCGGCTCGATGGTGACCACCATGCCCGGTTCCAGCACGCGCGTCATGCGCAGATACGGATGGCCGTCCGGGCGTGGAATGAAACCGCCGCGCTCATTGCCCTGGAAGCCGGCGACGTCATGCACTTGCAGGCCGATCGGGTGCCCCAGCCCATGCGGGAAAAAGGCCGAGGTAACGCCGGATTGCACGGCGCTTTCCGCACTCATGCGAATCAATCCGTGTTCGCGCAGCACGTCGGCGAGCACGTGGTGGGCATGGAGGTGCAGTTCCGCATAGTTCTGCCCCGCTTTGACCTTGGCCGCAAAGCCTTGCTGTGCGCGGTCCATGCTGTCGATCAGCGCCTGGAATGCGTCGTGGCCGTGGCCGGCGTAAGTGCGAGTGATGTCGCTGGCATAACCTGACTTGCTGGCACCGGCATCGATCAGGAACGAGCGGCCTTGCTGTGGCGGCGTGCGGTCGAAATGCGTGTAATGCAACACGGCGGCGTGTTCATTGAGGCACACGATGTTGGCATAAGGCAATTCGTTTTCGGTCTGCTTGGCGGCGGCAAGATAGGCCAGCTGGATGCCGAATTCGCTCTCGCCGGCGCGGAAGGCTTGCTCCGCCGCGCGATGCGCACGCGTGCCGATGCGGCTGGCTTCACGCATCAATACAAGTTCGTAAGGCGTCTTGTAGCCGCGATGCCAGTGTAGGTAGTTGACCACCGCTTCCGGGTTGTTGGCCTCCACGCCTTCGATGCTGGGGCATTCCGGCGCGATCACGGCCCGATGGCCTTTCGGCAACAACGCCACGGCTTCGGCATGCGTGCGCACGATGGTGATGTCGAATTGATCCACCCAGTAACCGCAGGGCGCAGCAGGCACCACGTGCCAGTAGTCGCGCGGCTGCACGAAAATCAGTTTCGGTTTATGGCCCGGCGTGTACGCCACCCAGCTGCCGGGCGTGTCGGTCAGCGGCAGCCAATGACGGAAATGCGGGTTGGCGACAAAGGCGTAATCCTGGTCGTCGAGGAATTTGCGCAGCGGCGTGCTGGCGGCAATCAGCAGATGATCGAAACCGCCCAACGCCAGTGCCTGGTCTGCGCGCTGGCGCAGGGTGGCGACGTGTTGGGCGTACAGCGAGGCAGGATCGTGGCTCATGCATCAGTTCCGGCGGTGGTCTTGAACCAGTGTAGCGCGGGCGTGCATGAGCGCTGCGATAGGCGCTCGTTTGGAAAAAAATCGTCGCGGTACAGGCAAAAGTCGGCATAACGCCGACGGGTTCCCGCCCAGCGATCAGGCTTGCTGCAGCCACCGCTCCAGTAGCGCGGCATCGTTGTTGCCGATGGCGATGATGCGAAATCCCGACCAGATCTGTCCGGGGGTGGCAGCAGGTTCGTGCCATTGTTCCTGGATGCCTACTTCGATGGTCGGCATGCTGGCTTCATGCGTCGGCAGCGACAGGCTCACCTGATAGACGGCTTCGCTGCGCGGCGTATGCGGGCTGATCAGCAACATGCCGTTGCTGGAGAGGTTGCCCAACTGGCCGAGCGTTTGGCCGGTGATCAGATCCGTCACGTTGACGATGTAATGGGGCCGTTTGCGCGGCGCGCGGCGCTGTTCGTTCATGAGCGTGCCTCCGGCAGCAGCGGTGCGGGACGCAGCAGGCTGTTGGTCAGCGCATGCCAGGCGCGGTCGAGCAGGCCCTCATCCTTGGGCGGCAATTCACGCACGCGGCCGTCCGCAATCGCACGCGCCAGCTCCTGCAGATTCATCACGTCGCTGCGCTGGCCGCGGCGATTGACGAACAGGCTGTTACCTGACACGGGCGAAAACCATGCCAGCTTTTGCTGCGCGGCATGGCCGGTGGCCGGATCGGTGAACTCGAACCAGGTGCCGAACGGCAACTGGCGAAGATGGTTGTGGATGCGCGCCTCGCGTAAGCCGAGCGGCGGCACCACGGCCGCGTTCGTGGAGGATGGCGAGGATGGCGCTTCCTGGTTGCGCTGCTCGCCAAGCCGCTGGCGCTGCTTGAGCCGGATCGCCAGATCCGTTGCACTGGGCACCTCGGCAACGCGCCGAGGTGGCGGTGTCGCGTCTTCCGCTGGAGGCGTGACGGCTGGGAGTGGCGCTTGCTCGGCTTTTTTTTCGATGACCGGTTCGGCCACGGCGGCTTTCGGTGTCTCCGGTGCAGCGGTTAGCGACGAAACCGTGGCCGGCATTTGCGCACTGATCAGGCGCTGCGCGACCTGCTCGGCTTCGTCTTGGTGCATGCCGATCTGCTGCAGGCCCGTTTCCACGTCCCGACGCAGCTCCAGCGGATCGCTGATCGGGAATTGGCCGAGTAGCTCATCGGTAATGCGCAACTGATGCAGAAAGGCTTCGCTGTGTTCGTCATGACGCAGCAATGTCAGCGCCAGTACGTCCGTCCAGGCGCGTTCGAGCAAGGTGCGCAGCAAGCCGCGCGGCGCGGCAATGGCAAAGCGTTCGGCCATCAGTTCGTCCGCGCGCCGCCGCGCCTGCTCCAGCCGCTCGCGGCCTTGCATGGCTTCCACGTGGCGACGCTCCGACGCCTGCGCCTTGCGCACCAGTTGCATCAGGTGATGTTCGATATCTGCCAGCAGGCTGGTGTAGAGACCGGCGCTCGGCGGTTCCTCCTGGGCGCGATCCACCAGTTGACTCAGCTTGGCGAGCAGTTGCTGGTCGGTTTCGCCATCGGGTCCATCCAGCCAGGTGTCGAGGGTGTCGGCGAGTTTGCCGAGCAGCTGGCGTGCGGGATGCTCGCGTTGATTGAAGAAATCGCGATCGGCGACAGCCATCCGCAACAGCGGCAACTGGAGATTGCCGAGCAGGGCGCGCGCATCCGGACCATGATGCAATTGTTGCGCGAGCTGTTCGAACAGCATCGCCACCAGTTCCACCGTATCGCCTTGCTCGGCGGTCAACTGCATGCGCGCCGCGCCGGGTGGCAAGTTGAGGTTGAGCTGGTACAGCAGCTCTTCCTGCAGACGTTGCGCGCTGCGCAGTTCGCGGCTGGTGCGATCAGTGACCTGCACCATGTGTTGTTGTAGCGCGTTGAGTGCTGTTTGCAGTTCATCCGGTGTGGCGGTGCGCCCGCCGGCGGCCGTTGCCGGGCTTGCCGTGGCGCGTTGCTGCGCAAGCATGTCGCGCAGGGTCTCCAGTACGGCAATCGGTTCGTGGCTGCGTTCGGCAGCATCCGCGGATGTTGCGGCTGCAGCAGCGGCGGGTGCTTGCGCGCCGACATGCGCAGGCCCATGCGTCCCGCGCACGGCGGTGAACGCGCGTAGTTGCGGCAGGATGCCATCGGCCAGCAACTTGGCGTTGATGCCTTCGTACAACGACACCAGCGTACGTCCGACACTGCTCTCGAACACTTGCAGCAACAGCAAGCGATGTTCGAGCGGCAGATTCAGCGGCTCGCTGGCCGCGCGCAGGACGCGTGCCATGTTCTGGGGGCCAAGCGGCAGCTGTTTGCCTTCCAACGGCGGGGCCGCGACCAGCACGGCCAGGCGATAAGCCAGTTCGGAGAGGATCGCCCCGTTCTGGGCTTCGCTGCGCGCCGCGAGCTTGTCGAGCGCGGCGGTCAGTTCATGCTCGGTGCGATCGAGCAGTGTCAGCGATTCGAGGCTGAGTGACGGCGAAGCTTGCTCGTCGTGCGCTTCGCCCATGCTTTCAAAGCTCTCGCGCAACTTCGCCGCGAAGGACTGGATGAATGCCGCGCGACCGTGTTGCACCATGTTGCGGCTGTCGAAGCAGCGCTGCTGTTCCAAATGATTGCGGGACTGCTCGGCCTGTTCGTAGAGGCGCTTGTCGAAGCGATCCAGGCACAACCGCAGCGTGGGTTCTGCCCAATGGTCACAAAGCGTGCATGCCGCCTCGATCAGTTTGCGCGTGCGCAAGGGCAGCCGGCCGAGGTCGGCGCGGCGACCTCCGGCAGCAGGCGATGGATAGACCCTCGGCTCGACGTCCATGACCAGGATTCCCCATGAGTTCCCCTGGGCCAAGTGTATGCTGGATACAGGAGCTCGTCATGGGTTTTGTGATGGGCATCACATTTTTGCCTAGGCCAGGAAGCCACCGATGACATCGTTGAGAAAGCGCTGCCCCAGCGGCGTGGTGCGCAGGCAATCCGGGTCGTCTTCCAGCCAGCCTTTCCGGCGGCTGGCCTCGAGTTGACTGGCGATCCGCGCCAGCGGCATGCCGGTACGGGCGGCGAAGTCGTCCACCGGTACGCCGTGGATAAGGCGCAGGGCATTGAGCATGTACTCGAATGGCAGTTCGTCGGCCGCTACGGCCGAGTGGCCGCCGATGCGGGCCGGCTGGGTGGCAGCTTCCAGGTAGGCGTTGGGGTGGCGGGTTTTCCAGCGGCGCCACACCAGGCCGGATGCGGCATCGCTGAGCTTGCCGTGCGCGCCGGCGCCGACCCCGAGGTAATCGCCGAAGCGCCAATAGTTGAGGTTGTGTTCGCAACGCCGGCCGGGTTTGGCGTAGGCGGAGACTTCGTATTGCGTATAGCCCGCCTGGGCCAGGCGCGTTTCGCAGGCTTCCTGCATGGCCCAGGCGTCGTCGTCGTCGGGCAGCGGCGGCGGATGCGCGGCGAACACGGTGTTGGGTTCGAGCGTGAGCTGATAATGGGAAATATGGGTTGGCTGCAAGGCCACGGCGCGGTCCACGTCGTTCAATGCGCCGGGCAGGGTTTGTTCCGGCAGGGCGTACATCAGGTCGAGATTGATGTTGCCGATGCCGGCATCCTGCGCGGACTTCACCGCGGCTTCCGCCTCTATCGAGGAATGGATGCGCCCCAGGCGCTTGAGCTTGTCGTCGTCGAAGCTCTGGATGCCGAAGGAAATCCGGTTCACCCCCGCGGCCAGGTAGCCGTCGAATCGCCCATGCTCGACCGTGCCTGGATTGGTTTCCAGCGTGATTTCGCATGCCTCCATAAAAGGCAGGCGCGCGCGTGCGCCGTCGAGAAAGCGGGCGATGAGTTCCGGCGCGAACAGGCTGGGTGTGCCGCCGCCGAAGAACACGCTGATGATGGGCCGGTTTGCTAGCGCGCTACCGAAATCGTGCAGATCGGCGTCCAGGTCGGCCAGCAGCGCTTCCACGTAGCGCGCATAGGGCGGCTCGCCACGTAGACCATGCGAATTGAAATCGCAATAGGGGCATTTCTTCACGCACCACGGCATGTGGACGTAGAGTGACAGCGGCGGTGCGATCAGCGGCATCTCAGGCGTGCAGTTCGGCGATGCGTGCGTGCAATGTCGCCATGGCTTGGCCGCGATGACTGAGGCGGTTCTTGACCTCGGGTTCCAGCTCGGCGGCGCTCAGTGACTGGCCATGCGGCAGGAACAAGGGATCGTAGCCGAAACCGCGCGCACCACGTGGCGCGTCCAGCACGTGGCCATGCCAGCGGCCCTCGGCAATCAGCGGCGCAGGGTCTTCGGCATGCCACAGCAGCGCGAGCACGCAGATGAAGAAGGCATGGCGCTGTGCCTGCGGGACGCCGTCGAGTTCGCGCAGCAGGCGCGTGTTATTGGCTTGCGCGTTGCCATGGCCGCCGCTGTATCGCGCGGAATAGAGTCCGGGCGCACCATGCAGGTGCATCACGCACAGGCCTGAATCATCTGCCAGCGCCGGCAAGCCCGTCACCTGGGATGCGTGACGCGCTTTGAGCAATGCGTTCTCCACGAAGCTGAGGCCGGTTTCCTCGACATCTTCCACGCCGAGTTCCGCCTGTGGAATCACTTCGAATTGGCTATCGGCGAGCAAGGTATTGAATTCGGCAAGCTTGCCGCGGTTGCTGCTGGCCAGAACGATACGCCGCATGGAAAGCACCTAGCCCAGATCCAGCGCAGCGCGCTGCAGGCCGACAAGTTCGACGATGCCTTTTTCGGCCAGGTCGAGCATGGCGTCCATTTCGTCGCGGCGGAATGCATGGCCTTCGGCGGTGCCTTGTACTTCGATGATGCCGCCGCCGTCATTCATCACCACATTCATGTCGGTGTCGCAGTTGGCGTCTTCGTCGTAGTCGAGGTCGAGCACGGGCATGCCCTGGTAGACGCCGACCGACACCGCCGCCACCGCGCCGATGATGGGATTGCGCTTCAGGTTTTCGCGCTTCATCAATACGTTTACCGCGTCGACCAACGCCACGTAGGCGCCGGTGATGGCGGCGGTGCGCGTGCCGCCGTCGGCCTGGATCACGTCGCAATCGAGGGTGATCACGCGTTCGCCGAGCGACTGGCGATCCACGCAGGCGCGCAGGCTGCGGCCGATCAAGCGCTGGATTTCCATGGTGCGGCCACCCTGGCTGCCGCGCGCGGCTTCGCGCTGGGTGCGGGTGGAGGTGGCGCGCGGCAGCATGCCGTATTCGGCCGTGACCCAGCCTTCACCTTTGCCGCGCAGCCAAGGCGGCAGGCGGTCTTCGATGCTGGCTGTGCACAGCACGCGTGTGTCGCCGAATGCGATCAGCACGGAGCCTTCGGCATGACGGGTGTAGTGGCGCTCGATGGTGACTTTGCGCAACTGATCACTGGTGCGACCGCTTGGACGGGACACAGGCATAGGCTCTTTGGGCAATGGGAGGCGGGACAGTTTACCATTGCCCCCTTTCCTTACCTTCCATCCCCAAAGGTTCTCCATGATCCGCAGCATGACGGCCTATGCTTCCGCCGAAGCCCTTACCCCCGCGGGGGCGCTGACGTGCGAACTGCGTGCGGTCAACCATCGCTACCTGGAGCTTAGCCCCCGGTTGCCGGACGACATGCGCGTATTCGAATCCGCGCTGCGTGAGCGGATGACGAGCCAGTTGTCGCGCGGCAAGGTGGATGTGATTGTGCGGCGTGGCGAAGCGCGCGGCGAATCACTGCAGGTCGACAGCGTATTGGTGGGCCGCTTGTCCGAACTGGCGCTGGATATGGAAGCGCGGTTCCCGCGCATGCGCATCGAATTCACTGAGTTGCTGCGCTTTCCGGGTGTGCTGCAGCACGCTGAAGCGGATCAGGACGCCCAGCAAGCGGCCTTGCTGGATGTGCTTGACCGCGCCTTGGATGTGCTCACCGCCACGCGCGAGCGCGAAGGCGCCAAGCTGGCGGATATCCTGCGCGAGCGCCTCGATGCGATCGAGCGCATCGTGACGGAGGTGCGTGGCTGGATGCCGGAAATCCGCACCGCGCTGCGTGCGCGGCTTGAATCACGCCTCGCCGACCTCAAGCAGCCGGCCGATCCGGGCCGATTGGAGCAGGAGCTGGTGCTGCAGGTCACGCGTTCCGATGTGGACGAGGAACTTGATCGTCTGAGTACGCACATTGCGGAAACGCGCCGTGTGCTCGGTCTGAAAGAGCCGGTGGGCCGGCGCCTGGATTTCCTGATGCAGGAGTTCAACCGCGAGGCCAATACCCTGGGTTCCAAGTCGGTCGACGCGCGCACCACCAATGCCGCCGTGGAGCTGAAAGTGCTGATCGAGCAGATGCGCGAACAGGTGCAGAACATCGAATGAGCGCGCAGACCTCCAGCACCGAGGGCACGCTGTTCATCGTCGCCGCGCCTTCCGGCGCGGGCAAATCGACCCTGGTGAACGCGCTGCTCGCGCGCGAGCCGGGCATCTCGCTGTCGATCTCCCACACGACGCGTCCGCCGCGGCCGGGCGAGCAATACGGGCGCCACTATTACTTCGTCGAGCGGGCCGAGTTCGAGCGCGAGGTTACCCAGGGCATTTTCCTCGAACACGCCGAAGTGCATGGCAATTTCTATGGGACTTCGCGCAAGACCGTGCAGGATCTGCTCCAGCAAGGGCGCGATGTCCTGCTGGAGATCGACTGGCAGGGCGCCACGCAGATACGCAAGGCCAAGCCTGACGTGGTGAGCGTATTCATCCTGCCGCCGTCGCGTGCGGAACTGGAGCGACGGCTGCGTGGGCGCGGCTCGGACAGCGCGGAAGTGATCGAGCGGCGGCTGCGTAATTCGCGCGGAGAGATCGCCCATGCCCACGAGTTCGACTACATCATCGTCAACGACCGGTTCGAGGAGGCGCTGGACGGCCTCCAGGCCATCGTGCGGACAGTGCGCCAACGCAGCGTGCTGCAATGCCTGCGGCACGAGGGTCTGATCCGGGAGCTTTTGGCCGAAACCTGAACGTTCGCTCAGGATTACTGTACTGGTCCGCATAGCATTAGGGCTCCAGTTCAGTTAACTTCTCCACTTTCCCGCCACCCCCCTGGCCATGATCGATACTGTCCAAGCTCAACCTGACGATCGCGCTCTGGTGAGCATCCGTGGCCTGACCACGGTGCTCAACGGCAAGGTCGTGTTCGACAAGCTGGACCTGGACATCCCGCGCGGCAGGGTCACCGCCATCATGGGCCCGAGCGGCACCGGCAAGACCACCCTGCTCAAGCACATTACCGGCCAGATGCGCGGCGATGCCGGCCAGGTGCTGGTGGATGGGAACAATGTGGCCCAGCTGCGGCGCGATGCCCTGTTCGGGCTGCGCGAGCGCATTGGCTACCTGTTCCAGAACTCCGCGCTGCTCACCGACTTCGACGTGTTCGAAAACGTGGCGTTTCCGCTGCGCCAGCACACCCGCTTGCCGGAGGTGCTGATCCGCAACATCGTGCTCACCAAGCTGCAGGCGGTCGGCCTGCGCGGTGCCGCTTCGCTGATGCCCAGCGAGCTGTCCGGCGGCATGGCACGCCGCGTCGCATTGGCACGTGCGATCGTGTTCGATCCCATGCTGATTCTTTATGACGAGCCGTTCGTCGGCCTGGATCCGATCGCGTTGAACCAGGTGCTGAAGCTCATCCGCACGCTCAACGAAACGCTGGGCATCACCAGCGTGCTGGTGGCGCACGAACTGGAGGCGATCAAGCAGGTGGCCGATATGGTCTATCTGATCGCCAATGGCAAGGTGGTGGCGCAAGGCGATCCCAAGACCATCGCCGGGAACGGCTCGTCATGGACGCGCCAATTCTTCGGCGGCGATGCGGATGGCCCGGTGCCGTTCCAGTATCCGGCCGACGACTACGCCGCGGCCCTCGGCTTCAAACAAGGTGCTGCATGAGCGCGCGGATGGAACACGAAAATGTCGTGATCGCATCGTTGGCCCAGATCGGGCGCTGCGGTCTGTTCCTGCTGCGCATTCTTTCCGCCATTCCGCGCAGCATGCGGCATGCGGCGGAGACGGTGCGCCAGTTGTGGTTCGTCGGCGGCATGAGCCTCACCATCATCATGACCTGCGGACTGTTCGTGGGCATGGTGCTGGGGCTGCAGCTGTACCACGTGCTGGCCATTTTCGGCGGTACTTCCGCCACCGGTTCGGTGGTGGCGCTATCGGTGTATCGCGAACTGGGGCCGGTGGTAACCGCGCTGCTGTTCGCAGGCCGTGCCGGCACGTCGATCACGGCGGAAATTGGCTTGATGCGCGCGACCGACCAGATCGCAGCGATGGAAATGATGGCGGTGGACCCGATCGCTTATGTGGCCGTGCCACGCTTTCTGGCCGGCTTGATCGCCATGCCGCTGCTGTGCTGCGTGTTCTGCGGCATGAGCATCTTTGGCGGCCATCTTGTCGCGGTGGATTGGCTGGGCGTCGACAACGGCACGTTCTGGTCGAACATGACCGCCACCGTGGATGTGTGGGACGACGTGGTCAACGGCCTGATCTGGAAGAGCCTGGTGTTCGGTGGCGTGATATCGCTGATTGCCGTGTTCCAGGGCTACACCACGGCACCAACCAGCGAAGGCGTGGCGTATGCCACCACGCGTACCGTCGTCGCCTCGGCGATCGCCATTCTCGCGCTGGACTTCGTGCTCACCGCCTTCCTGATGTGACCATCATGACTAATTGCTTCTTTTTGAGGACCTTGCCGTGAGCCAGAGAAAATCCTATGCCGTCGGTACCGGCCTGTTCATCGTGCTCGGTTTCGCTGCACTGGCTTACCTCGCCACGCAGACGACCTCGGTCGTCAACAGCCACCAGGGCGCGAGCTACACCGTCGATGCGCAGTTTGCGAACGTCGGCCAGTTGAAAGAGCGCGCGCCGGTGAAAGTGGCAGGCGTACGTGTGGGCCAGGTGCAGTCGATCAGCTTGGAGCCGGGCAAGGACATCGCCGACGTCAAGCTCTCGATTGACAAGAAATTCAGCCAGATTCCCTCCGACTCGACCGCGGTGATCTATACCAGCGGGCTGCTGGGCGACCAGTACGTGGGTTTGCAGTTCGGCAGTGCCAAGCAATATCTCGCCAACGGCGGGCATCTGGTGCTGACCCGGTCGACCCAGCCGCTGGAGGAAATGCTCGGCAAGTTCTTCGGCGCAGGCGGTACGGCCGATGCCTTCGGCGGCAGCTACGACGTCACCGCGCATTTCAGCAATGTCGGTACGCTTTCGATAGGGGCGCCGGTAAAAATGGCGGGTGTTTCCATCGGCAGTGTGGTCGGTGTGAAGGTGGATCCGGTGAAGCTGGACGCCACCGTCACCATGGCCATCGACAACAAGTACAACCAGATTCCGGATGATTCGTCCGCGGCCGTATTCACCAGTGGTTTGATCGGCAGCCAGTATGTTGCAGTCCAACCCGGCGGCTCGCCGAATTCGCTCAAGGATGGCGACCAGTTCGTGCTGACGCAGTCGGCGATGCAACTGGAAGATCTGATCGGCAAGTTCCTGGTCAATGGTTCGTCCAGCGGCAGCAACAATGCCGGTGGCAACGGTTCATCCAATCAGCCCGCCGGCAAGCATTGAGCCGGCTTTTCGAGGAGTCATGCATGTTGCGTCATCTGGCCATTGCCACCGCTCTCGCCCTGGGCAGCGTCGTGATCGCCGCGCCGGCTTTCGCGCAGAGTGCATCCAGCGCACAACCGTCCAGCGCATCGTCGCCGCAGGCCGTTGTAGAAGAGATCACTCATCAGCTCGATACGCAGATCGCCGATCACAAGGCGCAGCTGCAAAACAACAAGCCCAAGCTGGTCGCCCTGATCAACCAGATTTTCTTGCCACATTTCGATACGGACTGGGCATCGATTCTGGTGCTTGGCATGCATGCACGCGAAGCAACGCCCGAGCAGCGTGCGCGCTTCGCCAAGGCCTTCTATAACTCACTGACCAACCGCTATGCGGAAGGCCTGCTGAGCTATACGAAAGGCACGGTGAAAATCTTGCCGTTCGCGGGCGACGTCAATCCCAAGTACACGGTGGTGAAGACGCAGATGAACACGAGCGACAACAAGCCCGTGTCGGTGAACTTCGTGTTCCACCAAACCGCCGATGGCCAGTGGAAGGCCTACGACATCATCATCGAAGGCATCTCCTACATCACCAATTACCGCAACCAGGTCGATGCCGAGATCAAGAAGGAAGGCCTCGACAAGCTGACCGCCGACCTGGAAACGCAGGGCGACAAGGCGCTGCAGCAGATGGAACAGCAAGACAAGGGCAGCAAGGCCCATGGCGCCGACTAAGTCCGGCGAGTTTCGGGTCGCCACCGACAGGCCGGACACGGTTGCCGTGTCCGGCACGCTGAATTTCGCCACGGCAGCGAATGCGCTCACGGCGATGCGTGCTGCATTCGCCAAGAGCGACCGGCATGTGCTGGATCTGGGTGGTGTGGATGGCTGCGACAGTGCCGGCCTGGCGTGCGTGCTGGCGGCGCTGTCGGAAGCGGACCAGGGCGGTCGCCGGGTGACCGTCAGCCGCGTGCCTGCAGGCATGCAGGCGCTGGCACGGGTCTGCGGTGTGGATCCGTTGTTGCATTGAGCAGGCAAAAATGAGCACAAAAAAACGAGGCTCATCAAGGCCTCGTTTTTTTTGTGCCGCTTGAGCGAGGCCCGCCTCGGAGCGGGCTTCGTTCTTTCAGCTCAGCCCCCGGTCGGCTTGCCGGAGTTGTTCTGCTGCTTCTGCTTCTGTTCCCATTGCTGCTGTTCCTTCAACAGCTCGGCGGGATCGAAATTCTGGTTCTGGTTGTTGGAACCTTGGCCCTGCTGCAGCTTGAGCATCACGTCCGCCGGCGGATTGCCGTCGTAGATCTTGTTCAGGCGGTTCTGGCGCCAGGCGTCGCGTACGAAGGCATAGGGGTCGTAGGCGGTCTGCAAGAAGCTGTCGGCGTCGAGCAACTGCGCGCGCATCTGGATGAAGTACACCACTTGCGGGATGTAGTACTGGCCCCAGTGGAACTTGTGGTTGCTCGAGAAATAGCTCATTGGGTCAAACAGGTAGCCATCCACCGGGTACTGCCAGACGTCGCGGAAGGTCGATGGGCCGAGCAGCGGCACCATCACGAAGTCGCCCTCCGGCACCCCCCAGCGGGCCAGGGTGATGCCGAAATCGGTTTCCTTGAGCGGAATCTGCATCTTGGTAGCCGGATCGAAGAAGCCGGCCAGGCCCACCGTCATATTGATCAGGAAGCGGCCGGTATCGGCCATCGCGTCACTGGGGCGGGCCTGCAGCAGGTTGTTGGCAATGCTGATGGGGAGGCGGATGTTGGTGAAAAAGTCGCTGATCGAGGTCTGCACCGGCTTGGGCGTGACCTTGGTGTAGCCCACGGCCACCGGACGCAGCACATGCTTGTCCAGCGCCATGTTGAAGGCGTAGCTCTTACGGTTGAACTTCTCCAGCGGGTCGTCGGTACGAGGCGGAGCGATGGCACAGCCGGCCAGCAGGGTAAGCATGGCCAGGGCGGGTACAAGACGGCGTAGTGCGGCAGGGCGGGGCAGGGAAGGCATCGAGAGGGAGTCCGCTGCAGGGGTTGGGGAAATTTGTACTTTATAGTTCTATATTGTGCACGTGTTGCAGCATTGTTTCGAGCTGGCGTGCGACGGCCGGGCATGATAGAGGTTGTTCATCATGGCTGCGACCCTGTCGCGTTGCCAGCCGGGTAGCCGGCCGATAAACTGTAAGGCCGCATAAGTTTTTATAGTTCAAGGATTTCCGATGGCTCGCATTACCGTGGAAGACTGCCTCGAGGTAGTCAACAACCGTTTCGAACTGGTGCTGATGGCGACCAAACGCGCCCGCCAGCTCGCCAATGGTGCCGAACCGGCGGTCAATCCGGATAACGATAAGCCCACCGTGTTGGCGCTGCGTGAAATCGCCGATCGCCGCATCGACCAGGCCACCATCGACGAGATCGACCGCGCCGAGCGCGAGCGCGCTGAGCGTGAAG
>NZ_DATJMN010000205.1:0-4439 GCF_035508675.1 Dyella sp. | reverse complement strand
ACGGTAGAAGGCTTTGCCGATAACGCGGGCGACACGGGATACAACATTCGGCTCGGGCGCTTGCGTGCCAATGCCGTGCGCGACTACCTAGTGAAGACGGACGGCATGTCCGCCGATCAGGTACGCGCGGTCAGCTACGGCAAGGCGCTCAACCGCCAGGTGCTGAAGGGCAAATCGGGCGACGGTGCCGAGCCCAATCGCCGCGCAACCTTGGTAGTGGATTTCGCCGGCGAACAGGCGCAAGCGACGCCGCAAGGATGACCCCTCATGGCGCTGTGGCAAACCGATCGCTTTCGTGACCGTATCGATGCGGCGGAGCAGCTGGCGGATGCGTTGTCGTCGTTGCGCGACAAGCATCCGCTGATCCTGGCCATTCCGCGCGGCGGCGTGCCCATCGGCCGGGTGCTTGCCGACCGGTTGCAGGGTGACCTGGATGTGGTGCTGGTCAGAAAGCTCGGTGCGCCCGGCCACCCTGAGTACGCCGTTGGCGCCATCGACGAAAACGGCCGCATGCAGGTTTCGCAGGAAGCGGTACTCGCCGGAGCCAGCGAGCATTACCTGCAACAGGAAGCGGCGGCGCAGCTGGCAACCATACGTGCTCGCCGCCAGCTGTATAGCCCGCATCATGCCGCTGTCGATGCAGCCGGGCGCACGGTGGTGGTGGTGGATGACGGGCTAGCCACCGGCGCCACCATGCGCGCGGCCTTGCAGGCGGCACGTGCGCGCAAGCCCTCGCGCCTGATTTGCGCTGTGCCAGTGGCGGCGCCCGCAAGCCTCGTTGAGGTCGCCGACCTCGCGGATGACCTGGTGTACCTGTCAGCCCCTGCGCACTTCCGTGCGGTCAGCCAGTTTTACCTGGCATTTCCGGCCGTCGACGATGAGGAAGTCATGCGCCTGCTGGAGGCGAAGCATTCCGCTTCGGTGAATGCGGATGTCGAATCCGTGCAGATCGGCGCCGAGGCAGGCGTCGTGCTGAGCGGCGATCTGGCGATCCCGCACAACGCCGCAGGCCTGGTGATTTTTGCGCACGGCAGCGGCAGCAGCCGCAAGAGCCCGCGCAATCGACACGTGGCATATGCGCTCCATGCGCATGGACTGGCCACCTTGTTGTTCGATTTGTTGACGGAGGACGAAGCCAGGGACGTGGCGTTGCGTTTCGATATTTCCAAGCTGACTTCGCGCCTGGATGCCGCTTTGCAGTGGGCCATGCGGCATGCTGGCACCAAGGCGTTGCCGATCGGTTTGTTCGGCGCCAGTACCGGTGCAGCGGCGGCCTTGGTGTTGGCGGCGCGCTATCCCATGGCAGTGAAAGCCGTGGTGTCGCGCGGAGGGCGTCCAGACCTCGCGGGGCACGGCGTGCTGGCACGGGTAACTGCACCGACCCTGCTCATCGTGGGCGGTGCCGACAAGGAGATCATCCCGCTCAACCGCCTCGCCTTGAGTTCAATGACTTGCCATGCGGAAATGGTCCTGGTGCCGAATGCCACGCATTTGTTCGAGGAGCATGGGGCGCTCGAGCAAGTGAGTGCGCTGGCCGCGAAGTGGTTTCGCGAGCAGCTTGCCTAGGGACAATGGCGCTAACTTAAGGGCACTTCTATAAATTGCACTCAAGCGCAACGGGCATCTGGATCATTGCGACAAACCGTTCCCTCCCCTACTTCGCAGGGGAGGGAGCAAATCGCGGCAGCGTAGGTTGGCGGTGAGCGCAAGCGAACCCCAACGTCGGGATGCATTCTGCATGGCAATGTTGGGGTTCGCTGCGCTCACCGCCAACCTGCGAAGGATTACGCTACGTCCTCAAGCTCTTCCGCAAGTTAGTGCCATGGGGATCAATGCCGCATCCACACCGGCAAGCTGAGGTGCTGCAGCACCTCGCGTGTTGCGCCGCCCAGGATGCGCTCGCGCAGGCGGGTGTGGCCGTAGGCGCCCATCACCAGCAGGTCGGCTTGCACGTGGTGCGCGGCTTGCAGCAAATCATCACCGATGCTGTTGCCGGATGGCGCAAGCGCGCTCGGCTGCACTGCCAGGCCATGCTGTGCGAGGTAACGGCCAAGATCGAACTCCGGCCGCCAAGTATCCGTAGGGGAGGGCAGGCGGTCGCCTTCCAGCAGCACAATCCGCCGTGAATGCTTGAGCACCGGCAAGGCTGAATGGATGGCGCGCAATGCCGCCATGGAGCCGTTCCAGGCGATCGCCACGCAGTTCAACGCAAAGGGCTTGGCATGAGTGGCCGGCACGACAAGGCATGGCACGTCGCAGCTCAGCATGATGTCGCCGATTGCCGCGGGTGATCCCCACGTAGTGGCGTCGTCGCTGCCAAGCACCAGCAGATCGTGCCAGTTGCAGGCCGCCGCCAGGCAGTCGATCACGTAACCTTGTGCAACTTGCCAAGCGGCCTTTTCGACACCGCGCAGGCTTGCTTCGGCAAGAAAGCCAGCTTCCGACTTGCACGCTTCTTCCATCAGCTCCCGCACCTGATCGGCCCACTCCAGCTCGAAGCCCGGCACTTCGTAAGCAGGCGGGCTGATGTTGAATGACGGGCAGATAAAAAAGCCTGTCATCTGTGCATGCAATGCCTTGGCGAGTGCGGCACCGTATTCCATCTGCGCGGGCCACGCACGCATCGATTCGGTGTAAACGGCAATATTTTTCAAGGCTCGCTCCGTGATATGTCAGGTTTGGCGGCAGCAGCGATGTTTTCGCCGCAAAAGCCCAGCGCGGCCAGGCCCTCCTCGATGAAGTCGCTAGCCAGGGGCGAGCCGAGCAAATAAGGCGCGGTGCGCTCGTTGTGCGCGTGTGCGGCATCTTCGAGAACCGACGGCCAATCCTCTGCCGAGCCGTTGTCGCGGCCCAGCCACATCAAGGCGACTAGCTCGATCTGCTGATCCTCCGGCAGATCGTTGATGAAGGATTCCAGTTCGTGGCGTACGGGCTCGTTGCGGCAGTCGTTTTCATGCCGGGTATAAACGTCCACGTCCTCGGCATCCAGCGGTGACCCTTGTTCCACCCCGTTATCGGCCGCGTCGCCAAGCAGCTCGGCGTTTTCGTATTCGCGCAGCATCGCCACGACGAAGCAAACCGCATCCGCCGGAATCGAAAGCGACGGTTCGGGACTGCTGGAAGTGCTTGCGCTCATGACGTTCATGTCGTTGCCAGGATCACGCATACACGTTAAAGAAACCGGGTTTTGGCGCATTGATATGGATCAAGCCGAAACGCGGCTGTTGTATTGGTGCGATCCGTACTGGATTTGGTGACGCTTTTCGAGCGTATACAAACGTCGCAGAGGTCGCCAACTGGCTTCGCTATCACGACATTTCCGCGCACGGCCAAGCCGTGCCGGCCGCTGGAACGCGTCCCCCGATCCAACCTATACGTTCTCGGGATAACCGACGGACTGCGCGAACAGCACGCGCTGGTCTTCCCGCAATCCCAATCGAAGCGCCAGGGCGGTCTTGTCGCAGTTATGGAACCAGGCGGCAAGTCCCTCGCCCGCGCAGAACAGGTACACGTTCTCCGAGATCATGCCGGCATCTACGTAGTAGTACGCCTTCTGTGTTTCCACGTCGTGCAGGCCGGGCTCCCGGAAGCCACGGGTATGGGTAAGGCGATGAATGTCGGCGACGTAGATCAGCTGCACGGGAATATCGGCATTCGCATCGCGCTGGTCGGGCGTCATGGCGTAGCCGCGCAGGTCGCCATTGGCGACAGGCGCCAGTTCCAGATCCAGCGCGTCGAAGCGATACACGGCGTCCCGCATCGCTACATACACGTCGATCTCCTGCGAGTTGCTGGCCGACGCAGCCGTTCGCCCGGTGACGCCGAATGGTCCATCCGTGCGATTCACGCCACACGCCGCCCACAGCAAGTCGGAGAGCGTTTGCAGCGAGATCGGCGCGCTGCTGATCTGGCGAATGGTGCGCCGCCGCTCCAGTGCTTCGAATAGGGAAACGTCGCGTCGTGCGTGGCGCGGTACGGGCAGACGTATCCGCGGCAGGTTGGATATCGACGGTTGTTCGGCGCTGGTCATCACGTCACCGCAGAGAGTGGAGTACGGCTCTTGACGTCACCGCGACGGCGGTGGACGTATCGATGTGCTACCCATCCACTACGGGTGGCGTCCTGTCCATGCGCGAAAATGGAAGAGTGTGGCTATGACCGCTCTTACGGGCGGCGGGGGCCACCTGTTCGAACCATCAGTAGCCACAAAGCCATTGTGGTGTTGAGGGCAAGGGCTGCGTATTGATCGGCATCAAGTAGATGGCTCGATATCGAGCCGTCGGGATGAAATGGCAGCTTTCCAAAGGTTCCGATGCTGGGATTTCATCCCAGACTGCGGGTGCCGCCCACTTCATTCGTAGCGCAATGCTTCGATCGGATTCAGCAGCGACGCTTTGCGCGCCGGGTAGTAGCCGAAAAAGATCCCGACCGCCACCGAA
>NZ_DATJMN010000204.1:0-3774 GCF_035508675.1 Dyella sp. | reverse complement strand
ATATCCGAACTCCGACATGGCCTTCAAATACCTGGGTGAAGCCTGGGCCGACGGAAAAACTCAATGATGCCAGCAAGCTTTGTATATCGACGCATAAGCATCACCCTCCGACACGGATATAGATATTCTCATCATTTTTGTGCTTCATGGCCATCTGACGATGCCTACCCAGCAAGCTCTCAAGCCGTTCGTATGTCGAATTGGCTATGGTTGCTACAACCTGGTCTTGCCGCGCTTTGGCGAATCTTTCGATAGCATCCGCAAATAGCGATAGCGCAATACCTTCCATATAAATCGCGTCGGAGCCTTGCTTTGCCAGACGGTAGCGATGGGCCGCTGCAGCTTGCTCCGGCCCTCCCTGCTTTTCGGTCTCCAGCAAGGTCAACAAGCTCTGCGCTTGACATTGCTGTGCATCTACGGCGCCACTAAGCAGTGGATATACCCAATCTTTCCAGCCTGCTGCGTCCGCTCGCTCGCCCAAATCAGGCCATTGGGGTGCGTCCGCATACCAGGGTTGCAGCCGGCAAAAGTCGGCCAGGATCATCTGCTGTTCGTGAGCACTGACATCATCAGGCTCCGCTCTGCGCCATGCGACGATCCAGTCGCGCCGGGCATCTAGGTGATGGCGTAGCGCAGCAGTCAAACGATCGCCACCTGGGTCTCCGGCCACATAGATGCAGTTCACCAGCATGGTTATCGCCGCCTGTGACAACACTATCGCACTGGCATGGCGGTCTTTCGCCAAAGCTTGCACTGCGCTCGCGTGTATCTCCGTCAACAATTGGAAGCTGTTCAGAACATAGATACTCGTCGCTGATTCCGTGCCTTGCTGCAATTGCTTCACGCTCTTTGCCAGCATTTCCTGGCAACTTTGCATGGCGGGAATTTGATCACGCAAGCTTTTCAGATCGATGGCGTGGACGTCTCGTTTGGCCGTTTGGTATTTGGCGCCGGTCATGGGCGGATTACTCCTTTTGTTCAATCAATTTTTCGGCGATCTTGCTTTGCTCAGCGCCCACCACCCGGGCCACCGCCTGGCATCGCGGGATAAAGATGCTGCTGCATATTGGCCTGCGCGAGCTGTTGCTCAAACGCGGCCCACTCCTGCGCCTGCTGCTGCGCCACCTGTCCCATGTGCTGAAACGAGGTTTCCGGTGCCTGTTGCATGGCCTGCGCCGGGACGACCTCGTGAAGATGGCCAAAGACGCGATCCGGCGTGCGGATCAGCAGGTTGCTGTCCGGCCCGACGATGCCGCTGGCCGGGTCTTGCGCAAGCGCGATCCGTGCCGGCCTGGACCAGTCGATCTGGCTGATTTGCGCTTGCAGCATGGTTGCCGCGGTGGCGTGCTCCAGCTGTGTTTCATTACGCGGCACCCCGGCCTTGGCAAAGGCGTCGGCGACTTGGGCATACACGTGCTGGTAGAGCGCGTGTTGGGGGTGATCCGGATGGCGCAAGTCGTGCGCCGGCAAGGTGTGCGGGTCGCGTCGAAGCTCGGGCGCCATCGCCGGTGCCGGTTCGTGCAAATGTGGCATGGCGCGCTTGGACCAGGCGTGTGCCACCGCTTCCACCGAGCGCACGGTGGCCGGGTTGACGCCCATGCTTACTTCGCGCTCGGGCATGTATACCGATGGACGGCTTTGATGGGCCACCACTTGCATGTGCTCGCCCTGCTTGCGCAATTCAAGCCGCTCCAACTGGCCAAAGCGTTCTTCGTGCAGCTTGTCCATCACCGCGGCGGCCAGGCGTTCGCTGTGCTCTCCGTGCTGAATCTTGTGCTGGTCTTCCATGTAGTGCACTTCGTCGAGCACGTGCTGGTAGCGCGGGTGCATGGGGTGGTCGGGGTGGCGGAAGTCGCGCAGGTGGTCGGGGATGGCGGCCGCTTCATGATGGCGCGCCATAGAGGCGAGTTCCGGTGCCGTGCGCGCGTCGGCGGCGCGTTGGGCGGCCTCTTTTTCCTCAATGGTGCGTTGCTGCAGGGGGACGATCTGTCGTGGGATGTCGGCCAGCTGCGCCGCACGCGCGGCCGCATCGGCTGCGTGCGGCGGGGTCGGCGCGGCAGCGGCCGGCTCCGCTTGCCGTCGCGTCGGCTGCACCGTCGCGGCGACGCCGGGTTGATGTGTCATGACGTGAGCAGCTGCGTGCGGCGCCACCGCGTGCGATACGGCAGGCGCTTCGACGGTACGTGGCAAGGCCATGCGCGCTGCCCATTCGGTTTCCTGGATACGCGCCTCAAGACTCGGCAGCATCGTCACCATGCCGTGGCGATCCGCGGCTTCCGCGCCTGCAGCGGCGCCTTGCGACAATACTTTTCGCGTAGCCACCGTATTGGACAGACTGCGGCCCAGATGCAGCAGGCCTGGATTGAATTGCGCATGGACCGCGCCAAGGCCGGCGGCGAGACCACCCGCTGCGCCGGTCGCGGCGGTCAGTGTGGGGTGATGGTCGATGGCTTGCTGCTCGGGGGTCTGATGCAGTCGCGCGTCCACCATGCGTGCTGTGACTGGACCGGGAAGACCGCCAAACGAGGCGCCGCCCGCCTGCAGCGTGGTGCCGAGCAGCATGTCGTCAGCGGCGACACCGAGCGCCCTGCCCAGATGAGCGCCCCGCTCGGCGCCGTGCTCCATCTGCGACACCACTTCAAGCAACGGCTTTGAAAGGAGCGCGACCTCCTGCAAGGTCATGGCGTCCTGGCGTGGCACGGGCTGGTACTCGCCCCATGCCATCGCCGTGAGCGGCGGTTGCGGTGTGCCGGCAGCCAACGGCAGCGCGCGCAGCATGGGCGCGGTGTCACCCGCCGCCAAGCGATCGATGAAGGCGTTCACCGTGGCCTGCGCGTAGTCGGGCATATCCGCATTGAGCTTGCGCAGCAGCGGCTCGCGCACGGCAGGCAGCGCGTGCAGCAGCTGCGCCGCATCGCCCAGCACCTGGCCCACTTGTGCTCGACGTGCTTCGTCCAGCGTATGCAGGTTGTTCTGCACGCCGTCGTTGAGGAGTTCGTTCTGCACGTGGTAGGCGGTAATATGCTGTTGCACGTCGTACACAGGCAAGTCGTTCTGTTCGGCGAAGCGTTTTGCCGTGAGGGGATGCAGGCCGGCCGCGTTGAAGGTGGTAGCGGGCGCGCCACCGATGGCGGAGGCGGCGGAGGCCAGGCCGCCGCCGAGGCTGTGTCCGGTGTATTCGACCGGCAAGCTATGTTGCTGCAACTGCCACGCCAGATCCATTGCGCGATCGTAGTAATCGGTTTCCATACCAATCGATTGCGGGAAGTTATTGGCGAGAAAATCTTCCTTCGACGTGTCACGCAAACCGTTGACGGTGAGCACCTCTCCAGTGGAGCCCTTGAAGGCTACCGTAGGTTGGTAGCCTGGGCCGAGCAAGGCGGGATCGGGCAGGTAGATTTCGGCGCGGAAGCCGGAGGCCCTTGGCTTGAGAAGCTCCGTCAACTGCGCGTCGCTCAGATGAAGTTGCGAAGCAAATTGCCGCATCAACTCCAGATATTCGCTGACACGCGTCCAGCCGGGCGGTGGCGCGCCTGCACCTTTGGCCGCGGCGTATACATCCGCACTGAGCAACGCCAACTGGCGATCGTGATAGAGCCGTTGCAATGCATCGGCTCGGGCCACGCAAGCGGGGTCGCCACTGGTGCGCAGCTGTTGCAGCAAGGCTTGTTCGTTTTGGAATGCAGGCATGACATCGCTCCGTGACGGGTGGGGTTACAACAACGGAATATCTTTTTCTTCGTAGGGAAAACCGAGATTTTTTCGCATCTCACG
>NZ_DATJMN010000203.1:0-10245 GCF_035508675.1 Dyella sp. | reverse complement strand
AACTCCGCCGACCTGGTTCCCTGCGGCGAGGGGCTATGCGCGAATGTGGACATCAAGGGGCAGCATTACGGCAAGCATGGCGAATATTTGCCGGTCAAGCGGCATTGACGGAACTTGCACTATGAAGCGCTTTTGGATATTCGCAGCAACCGCCCTTTTTGCCGGTTCCGTCGGTGCACAGGCCGTGAGCTTTCGTGCCAACGATCCCTTCGTTTTCTGCACGCAAGGTCAAGCCATTCCCGACCCGTGCTGGAAGCCAATGCCACCGTATACAGGTGGCGCCGCCTGGACCTACACTGGCGCTTGCGATCCGCCGAACGAATACGAGCGCTCCTGGACGAATGACGACACTCTCGCCCTGAGTCAATACCAAACGATCTGCGCGCAAGCCATCAGCAGCGGCGCCTGGACTGGCGCTGTGTCTCCCGAACTGGTTCCATTCAAGCACTGACTCGTTTGGAACATACCGGCGATTTTCGCTACTACGCAGCCGACGCAAACTCATCCAACGCCGCACGCACCACATACAAGGTATCCATGCGCGGCACCGGGCGTGTCAGTGCGGTCAGCAAGCGTCGCGCATGTTTCTGCCGGACCCATGGCTGTCCTTTCAGCCAGAATTGCGTACGCAGCATGTCTGCGCGTTCCTTGCGCGCTTCCTCGGTGGGCCTGATGCGATTCAATATGCAGTGTGCGGCTTCTTGCAGCGAACGCGACCATTCAATGCCGGGCAATGGGCTGAGCCATAGCGCGGAACAGGAAACCTGCGTCAGTGTCCGGCGTCGCGACAGGTGCCTTAGCAGTGGCGGGCAGGCCGGTTCCAGTCGGGCCAGCACGCTGTGCGGAATGGCGTTGGCGTAATAGCGCGCCACCAGGTGCAGCGTTGGTACCGCCCACCAGGCGGGCTCGTGTTGATCCCACAGCATCTCCCAATCGCCGATGTGCATGCGGGTGGCTAGTAATGAGATGTCGTTGAGGTGCACCAGGCGCAGGCTGCGGCCGCAGATATTGCCGGCGGCGTGCAGCAGCAGGTGGCTCATCAAGGCGCCGTTGGAAGGGTAGGGATTCAAGCCCGGCTGCGGATGGTGCGGATAGATCCAGCGCGTGATGTCGACGGTGGCGATTGGCAGGCGCTCGTGGATGCGCGTGTGCAGTTCGATGTTGATCGGCGTGTCGCGATGCTCGCCCAGCCCCAGCACCGGTTCACCGGCAAGCGGTTTGAAGCAGAGGTGTTTCCATTGCGCAAAGGAGGCGGCGTAGCCCAGCGATTGCAGCAGCTTGCCGGCGCGTTCCACGTCGTGTTCGCTGACCAGCAGGTCGATGTCGGCCATGGGGCGTTCGCCGGGCGCATACAGGCCGATGGCATGCAGGGCGGAGCCTTTCAGCGCCACCATCGGCACGCCGGCCGAGCGGGCTTCGGCATCGATGCGCTTGAGCAAATCGGCAATGCGTTGGTGGCGCTGTTCGACATGCTGGTACTGCGTTTCCAGAAACCGCCGCCACGCCAGGTTTTGCCACGGCGAGCAGCGATGCAGCAGCGGCGATATGCCATGTGCGGCGGCAGCGGCGGCGGCCAGGCGCCATTCCAATTCGTTCCATGCGGGCAGCGGATGGCCGGGATGGGCCAGTTCCGCCGCCAGCGTTTCGGTGGTGCGGCGCAGGCCGTGTTTAACAGTTTTGAGCGGCGGCAGCATGGCGGATCGTCGGCATGGGAACGGTGGCGTGTTCGGTGCGGTGGGCGTATTCGTTGGCGATCAGCGCGTTCCATCGCGCATCCAGCGCGGCGCAGGCTTGATCGTCTTGCGCAGCTGGCGATTGCTGCAGTGTCACTTGCGCGTGCAGCAGATCGCGAACGCGGCGATAGAACTCGGAGTCGTAGGCGCCGCGGAACATCATGGCGAGATCGTCGCTGTCGTCCCAATGCGTTTTGCGGCCCAGTTGCGCTTTCACCTGTTCGTAGAACTTGGTGCCCGGCAGGGGATAGGAAACGCTCACGCCGATATCGTCCGGCGCGGCCTGCGTCACCAGCGCGCGCGTGGCGAGCAGATCGTGCAATTGTTCGCCGAGATAACCGAGCTGGATGAAGAAGCTCACGCGAATGCCGCGTTCGCCCAGGCGCTGCCGGGCGGTAATCAGCTCTGCCACCGTGGTGCCTTTGTTCATGGCATCCAGCACGCGCTGGCTGCCGCTTTCCGCACCGATCCAGGCTTCGGCGCAACCGGCCTGCGCGAGCGCGTCGGCCATGCGTTCGCTGATCAGGTCGGCGCGGGTTTGAATGGTGAACGGCACCGAGCCGTTGGCGGCGCGCAGGTGTTCGGCGAATTCGGTGACCCAATCCACGTGAAAGCCGAAGATGTCGTCCGCCATCCAGATATGGTCGGGCTGGAAGTTTTGTTTGAGGTACGTCATCTCCGCCGCCATGTCCTGTGCGCTGCGCTGCTTGTAGTGGTTGCCCCAGATCGGCTTGGCGCACCAGTTGCAACGGAACGGACAGCCGCGCGAGGCAGCCATGTTGAGGCTGAAGTAACCGTGCCGCTCGCGCCACATCGCGCGATAGCGGCTGAGGTCGAGCAGATCCCAGGCAGGGCGCAAGGTAAGCCTCGGGTCGGGCGGCACCACGCCGATGCGCGTCACGTGGGTTTTTTCGCTGACCACGCTGGCGACGCCGGTAATGCCGGACACCCAGCTTGCGTTGTCGATGGCCGGATCGCGTTCGAGGCGGCCGATGAGTTCCGTCAGCGCGGCGATGCCTTCGCCGATCAATACGGCGTGTGCGCCTGCGGCGAGAAAGGCGTCTGGCTGGTCGGATGCATCGGAGCCGGCCACGATCACGCGCACGCCGCGCGCACGCGCTTCGCCGATCATGCGGCAAGCGGCATCGCGCATCACGCTCAGGCACATCTTGGTGAGGTAATTGAAGTTGTCCTCATAGAACACCACCACGTCTGGTGCGGCGGTTTGCAGGGCGGCGGCGTAATCCTCCACGCCATCGGCAAGCATCGCGTCGAACAGGCTGACGGCGTGTCCTCTTTGCTGCAGCAACGCGGCCACCTGGATCGTCGCTAGCGGCGGATAGGGCTTGCCGCGTTCCCATTGTTTCCGGTCGTACCGCAGGAAATAGGAGTGGCCGACCTGAATGTTCAGCATGTTGTTTGGCGCCTCAATCTAGCCCGGGGGAACGCGGCGGCGTGCTGCTGCGTGTTGGTGAGTGCGCCTTGCTTGGTATTCGGTTGCCTTGCTCCGAAGCTGAGGGTTGCGCTGGTTTCTGCATGGCAACGTTAGGGTTTGCGTGCGCTCACCGCCAACCTACGTCGCCGGCCGTGCAACCTTTGCCAGGCCGGGATGCACTCACGGCGGTCCCCTTCGGCTGCCACGGATGCCGTTCGACCTGCATGACCACCCATCCCCAGTCCGCCGTCAGCGAGCTTTGCGCCGATCCGTTCGGCGAAGGTTTTACGCGCGCGCTATCCGTACACAAGCAGCTGCTGGGTGCGCGCTTTCATTTTGAAAGCAGCAGCCATGTTCTGCTGGATCTGGTGGAAGCGGCTTATGGCGATGTGCCACCCCATCACTTGCCATGCGTTGCGCCGGAGTTGCATATCCAATTGCGGCTGGTGCCAGGCGGGCATTTGCCGAAGGGGGATGAACCGCCGCCGGTGCAGATGCAATCGGGCATGGGTTGGTTGTGCGGCGTAATGGATGCGGCCAATTACGTAGTGATCTCGCCACGGCAGCGGCAGGCGCTGATCGTGGTATCGGAAGACATGCTGGCGTTTCCGTATCACTTGCGTTACGAGCTGATCGAGTTTGCCGTGTTCGTGCTGGCGGCACGCTGCTTGGGCCTGGTGCCTTTGCATGGCGCATGCGTGGGCAAGGACGGGCGCGGTGTGCTGTTGCTGGGCAATAGCGGCGCGGGCAAGACCACGTTGGCGTTGCATGGTTTGTTGCATGGCTTGTCGTTTCTTGCCGAGGATGCGCTGTTCGTGCAGCCGGAAAGCATGCTGGCGACGGCCGTCACGAATTATGTGCATGTAAAAAGCGATGCCTTGCGTCTGATCGACGATCCAGGTGCGCGGCGTTGGATCAGCGAATCACCGGTGATTCGCCGCCGCAGCGGGGTGGAGAAATTCGAGGCCGACGTGCGGCGCAGCCATGGGCAGCTTGCCGCTTCGCCGCTCAAGCTGGTGGGTGCAGTGTTTGTTTGCGCCGAGCGGGCGGATGATCCCGCCGCGCTGTTGCGACCTGTGCCACGGCATGCGATCGCTGCGCGTCTGCAGCAGGATCAACCGTATGCGGCCGGGCAGGGGGGCTGGTTGCTGTTTCAGCAGGCACTGGTGGAGATGGGGATGTATGAGTTGCGGCGAGGAGCGCATCTGCGTGCGTCGGTGGAAGCGGTCAGTCGTTTGCTTGATGGCGCGAGGGGCGAAGGTTGTCGTGATGTCTGATCGTGCAAAGCAGAAGGCGGCGACGTCGGGCTCCTCTCGCTCGCTGCGCTCGCACCCCACCCTAGCCCTCCCCTGCAAGCAGGGGAGGGGACTGTTTCCTGCAACGAAATGCGGATAGATGAGTCCCATGCACCAACCGACTCATCAAGCATCCTTGCGCGATATCTTCGGCACGCTCAAACACACCGGCGTTGCCCAGATCATCCTCTACGTTCTCCTGTCGCTAGGCTGCGCACTCGCCGGCAGCGCTGCGGCCGTGCTGGTGGTGCCGATGGTGCAGCCAGGCCATCCGCTGGTCCTCGGCGGTAGGAGTATCGACATCCACGGCAGCATCGAAACGCATGCCGCGTTGTTTGCCACCATCACAGCCTGCTTTGCCGTGCTGCGCTGGCAGGCTGCATGCCTGGCCGCGCGGCTTGCCAGCCGCTACGGCATGCAACTGCGCCGTGCGGTGCATGCGCGGCTGATCGATGCCGCACTGTCGTCGTTGGCGGACGCCACCTCGGCCGAAATCGCCAACGTCCTTACCTACAACGTCGAAATCATCACGCAGGGTTTCAGTGCGCTGCTGCAATTGTTGGTGGCAGGCATCACTGCCGGCGTCAGCCTGGCGCTGGCGTTCTGGGTGTCGCCGGCGTTGGCCTTGGCCGCACCGCTGCTGGCGGTACTGGCCTTGGCGACGTCGCGTATCAGCACGCGCAAGCAGGCGCACGTCAGCCGTCAGTACATTGCCGACTTGACGCGCTTGTTCTGGCTCAGCGAGGACTTTCCGCGGCGTTTGCGCCACGTCCGTTCGTTCGAGCGGGAGGATGCGGAAAAAGCGAGCCACGGCGATATTTCCGGCCGGCTGGGTCGCGGCTATCGGCAGCAGCTCGAATTGATCGCCTCCGGAAGGCTGGTGTTGGAGCTGCTCGCGGCGGCAAGCATGGCGGGGATGTTCGTGCTTGCATATCGCATGCATGGCGTGGACCAGGCGTCGCTGATTGCGGTGTGCCTGTTGCTGGGGCGCTTGCTGCCGTATCTGGTTTCGACGCGGCAGAGCCTGCAGCAGCTGCATTCGGCGGTGCCGGCGTTTGAATTGTGGCAACGCTACATGCGCTTGCCGCCTGCACGTGCGGCCTACACGCCGCTGCATGGCGCGCAGATCGCCGGTGCATTGCATATTGAGCACGTGCAACTGGCGCCACCGTTGGCGGCGCTGGATATTCGCGATCTTTCCCTGGTGCCCGGCACGCTCACCTTGCTTTGCGGCGATTCCGGCATCGGCAAGACCAGCCTGGTCGATGTGCTGGCGGGCATGATGCAGCCGGCTGCGTTCTCCGCGCGCATGGGGCAGCGCAGGTTTGGCTTCGACGAATACCGTGCACTGGTGCGCAACAGCGCCTACATCAGCCAGAGCGTGCGCCCCTGGCAACCGACCGTGCGCGAATGCTTGCGGTGGGCCGCGCCGGATGCCAGCGACGACATGCTGGAGCGTGCGTTGGCCGATGTTGGCCTGGATAAACGGTTGGCTGGATCGCAGCACGGGCTGGACACGGCCTTGAGCAGCTCGTCCAGCCGGCTGTCCGGCGGCGAGCTACAGCGCTTGCTGCTGGCGCAGGTGATTTTGCGCAAGCCTTTGTTGGTGCTGCTGGACGAAGCGACCAGCGCACTCGATGCCGCCGCGGAAATGGCCGTGCTCACCGCGCTGAAGCGGCGCCTGCCGCGCACGATCCTGCTGGTGGTATCGCATCGCAGCGGCGTGGCGGCGATTGCCGACCAATGCATGGTCATGGGTGCGGATGGCAACGTGACGGCACCTGTGGGCGCGTGAGGGTGATGCGATGTCGTAGGCTGGGATTGCATCCCAGCCTACGTGCTTGAACTGTGTCCGGATCAGACGGAAAGTCGCTGGACCCCGGCCTTCGCCGGGGTGACGAACCTTAATTTGCCTGATTATCTGGCACATAAGGCCACCGTTTTATTTTGTGGATAAACGGTTGTGACAGAAAAATAAGCCCATGCGGATAAACGCTGCCGCAAAGGGACAAAAAGCAGTCATCAACTGTTTTTATTTTAGGAATCGTCTGGTCAGAAAACCCTATTTTCGTGGTTATCCTATGCGCCATCAAACAGCGGCATGGCTGCGGGGCATGGGAATGCACTCGCCAGCGCGTGCCTGCTGATTTCCGCATCCCAATTCGAGTACATCGCGCCGGTGCGACGCGCCTGCGCGCGTTGCTGTGCGTCTTGCGGGCGGAAAAGGCATTTCAAATAACGCAAAGGCCAGACATGAAAACCATGACACCCCCCGGTGCCGCCACCACGGCGATCGCTCAGTTGCTCGTTTCTTCCCGCCATCATGCATGGCCACAACGCAAGGCAGCTTGCCTGGCGGTGCTGACTTATCTGGCGTTGGTCGCTTCGCAGGCCCACGCCAATTGCACCACCACCACCAACGCCACTACCTGCGATACCAACACGCCGTCCCCGTGGACGAGCACCATCGGCACGGGCGCATCGACGGCTTCCGGCGCTTCGGTCACGCTGCAATCGAATGCGCAGGTCGTGGTGGGGGATGCCTCCGCCATCGCGCTGGGCGACAACGCGACCATCCTGCTGCAGTCGGGTGCGCTGGTGCAGAACAGCGCCGTGAAAAACGGCGGCACGTATGGCACCGGTGCCAACACCATCGATTTCGGCAGCAACACCACGCTGACCGTGGCGCAGGGCGCAACCGTGCTTTCGTCCGGCACGGAAAACAGCGCCGAAGCGGTGAACCCGGAAGGCACCGGCAATACCATTCTCAACAACGGCACCATCAGGGGCGTCCACGCTGCAGCGATCTGGTTCCAGGCCACGTCCGGTTCCAATACCGTGATCAACAGCGCCACCGGCATCATCGAGACCGACGTCAGCAACGGCGACGTGCTCGGTGCTTCCGGCAATTCGGCGGTGGACTTCACCAACCAGGGCCAGGTGATCGGCAACCTGGTGTTCGCGGGGGGCAACGACACGCTGCATTTCTACACCGGCTCGTCCGTCAGCGGCAGCATCGACGGCGGCGGTGGCAGCAACCTGATCACCTTGAACGGTACCGGCAGCAGTACGCTCGGCATGATCAAGAACTTCCAGACACTGCTGAAGCAGGACAGTGGTATCTGGACGCTCGCCAACTCGCTCACCAGCATCGGTGTGGGCAGCGCCGAGGTGCAGCAAGGCACGTTGATTCTCAACGGCGACAACTCGACCTACACCGGCAGCATGCTGGTGGATGCGCAAGGCACGCTGCAGGCCGGTTCGCAAAGCATGCCCCTGGCGGTGAGCGACAACGGCCTGGTGCGTTTCCAGCAAGATACCGACGGCACTTATACGGGCCTGATCAGCGGCACCGGCGCGGTCGAAAAGAACGGTACGGCCACGCTGGTGCTGGCGCCGAGCGCCACCGGTGGCAATACCTACAGTGGCGGCACGGTGCTCACGCAGGGTGTGCTGTCCGTGTCGGCGGACAACGCCTTGGGCGATACCGCTGGCGGCATCACCTTCAATGGCGGCACGTTGCAATTCGGCAGCAGTTTCAATCTTTCCAGCACGCGCGCCATCGCGGTGAACGCTGGCGGTGGCACCATCGATACGCAAGGTTTCCAAACGACGATCGCCCAGGACATCACCGGCACCGGCGCATTGACCAAGGCCGGTTCCGGCATGTTGGTGCTGAACGGCGATGGCAGCTACAGCGGCGGCACCGATGTTGCGGCCGGCACGTTCGTGGTGGGCGACGACAGCCACGCCAGCGCAGCATTGAGCGGTGGCGGCGCCACCACGGTGGCCACGGGCGCAACGCTGGGGGGCTACGGCAGCGTGAGTGGCGATGTCACCAACAACGGCACGATCGCCGTGGCCGATGCCTTGTCGGCGCTGGGCAGCAGCGCCAAGGGCAGCTTCACCATCAACGGCACCTTGCACAACAACAGCGTGCTGCAGGTAGGCGGCACCGGCACCGGCAACAAATTCGTCACCACCAGCTATGTGGGCGGCACGGGCAGCGTGGTTGCGCTCAACACGTATCTTGGCGGCGACGGCTCGCCCTCCGATCTATTGGTGATCAACGGCGGCAGCGCCACCGGCAGTAGCGCGTTGCGCATCACCAACACGGGCGGTTCCGGTGCGCTGACCACCGCCAATGGCATCGAGGTGGTGGAGGCGATCAACGGCGGCACCACATCGGCCAATGCGTTCTCGCTGGCCAGTGCGGTGACGGCCGGTCCTTACCAGTATTCACTTTATCGCGGCAGCACCGATGGCAGCAGCGCCGACAACTGGTACCTGCGTTCGCAGCTCGACTGCTCGCTGGTTCCAGGCGCTGCGGCGTGCGCGCCTTCGCCGACGCCCGCACCAACGCCTGCGCCTGCGCCGGCTCCGGCTCCGACACCGGCACCAGCTCCGGCTCCGACGCCTGCACCGGCACCAGCTCCGGCTCCGACACCTGCTCCGGCTCCGACGCCTGCACCGGCACCAGCTCCGGCTCCGACACCAGCTCCGGCTCCGACGCCTGCACCAGCACCAACGCCCGCACCGACGCCCACACCAGCACCAGCACCAGCGCCGACTCCGACCCCGACCCCGACACCATCCCCTTCGTCTTCCACCAGCACCACAGCCTCACCTTCCAGCACAGGCACCCCCACCACCACCCAGCCCGCGCAGAAAACCGTTCCGCTCTATCGCCAGGAAGTGTCGCTTTACACCGCGGTACCGTCGATGGCGTTGTCCTACGGCCAGGATCTGATGGACAGCCTGAAAGAGCGCACCGGCAGCGACACGTGGCAAGGTGCCGGCGCGGCGAACGGCAGCAGCTGGGCTCGCGTCATTGCGCAGCATGATTCGCGCGATGGCGGCAGGCTCGGCATTTACGGCGACAAGGGACCGAGCTACAGCGACGACATGTTCGCCTTGCAAGCCGGCGTCGATCTGTATCGCGGCCAGCATGACAACGGCAGCGACATCGCCGGTGTCTACGTTGCGCTAGGCCAGATTGCCGGCGATGTGCAGCACTTCGACGGGATCAACGCCGGCCACGACCAGTTGAACGGCTACACCCTTGGTGGCTACTGGACGCATGTCGGCGTATCCGGCTGGTATACGGATACGGTAGTGCAGGGCACCGGCTACAACATCAAGGCCAGCTCCACGCGCATGGCGCCGTTGAAGACCAACGGCCGCAGCTTCGCCGCATCGCTCGAAGGCGGCTATCCGGTTCCGCTGAGCAACGGCTGGGTGTTCGTACCGCAGGCGCAGCTGGTCTATCAAACCGCATCCTTCAACGACACCTCCGATGCAGCATCCAGCGTGTACTTCGACAACGCCAACTCGCTGGCCGGCCGTGTCGGCAGCGAAGCGAAGAAGAGCTGGGCGTTCGGCAGCGACGCCGCGCAACCCAGATCGATCAGCACCTGGCTGCGCGTCGACCTGTGGCGCGAGTTCATGGCCAACCCGGGCGTGGCGTTCTCCACGCCGACCACGCCAGTGAGCTTCCATTCCAACCTGGAGGGTTCGTGGGTGGGCCTGCGGGCCGGCCTCAGCTCGCAGCTGGCGCGCAACGTGTTCGTGTATGCCAACGTCGGCTATGACATCGGCGTCAGCAACCATGGCGATGGCTATGGCGGCAGGGCGGGTCTTCGTATCAGCTGGTAACAAAGCGTGCCAAGCACCGTGATGCACTTCCTCCCCTGCGTCAGCAGGGGAGGTTAGGTTCAATGCTCCGAACTTAAGCCAGAATCGAAGCGTGTACCTCTCGCTCGCCAGGATACGTCCCCTCCCC
>NZ_DATJMN010000202.1:0-16785 GCF_035508675.1 Dyella sp. | reverse complement strand
TGTTGGTGGTGTAGGCAAACTGGTAGGACGTGTTGTCGGCATACGTTTGCTTGGTCACCCTTCCGTTGGTGTCATACTGGTTGGTGACCCACACATGACCCCGCCGGTCTTGCATGGTCAGCATGCGGTTGTTGCTGTCGTAGGTGTATTGCTCGGTGGTCTGGTCCGGATAGGTGACCGTCGCCAGGCTGCCAGCACTGTTATAGGCATAGCCGATGGTGCGACCACTGTTGTCGGTGGCGCTGGTGATGCGGTTGCTGCTGTCGTAGTTGAACGTGATCGTGCGCCCGCTCGGCGACACCATCTGCTGGATCAGGCCGCCGTTGTAGCTGAACTGGATTTGATTGCCGTAGCGGTCCTGGATCCACGACAGGGAATTGGGCACGTGGCGGGTGAAGGCGTACTGGGTCCCGTCCTTCATGGTGAGGATCCAGTGCGCACCCAGAGGCGTGTTGTCCAGCAGGAACTGGATGGTCGAGCCATAGAAGGCCGAGTTTGTGCCCGTGTGTTCCCACACCGCTCCCGTGAGGGGCCAGTTGTCGTTGCCGCTAATCTGGTTATAGGCAATCCCTTCGCCGCACGGCAGTACCAGCGACATGCTGGTTCCTACAGAGCTGCTCGCGCTCCACAGATGGATACCAAAGTTGGCATTGCCGCCAACCCCGAAGGCATGCGAGTTGGAATCAGCCGATGTGTAGGCGCGCGTTAGCGTCAGCGGCATCACGTCGTTAATGGCAAAGTCGTTCCATTCGTGGAACAGAATGCCGGTCTGCAAATCGATCGGCTTTCCTTTTTTGCAATTGTTCGGCTTTTTTGCGTTCGGCGGATTGCCACTGCTCTGCGAGGCCCCTGCCCCCAACGCCCAAGCCAGCGTCACGCCCGGATCCGGTGCCAGATGCTTCGCATCGGCCGTCACATGCCCCGACCCATACATCTGCCAGCCTTCCTTGACGCTATACACCCAGAAATCGGCCGGCGTACTGGCCTTCGCCTTGCCGTAATTGGGATACACCACGCGAATGCCGCGGGCCGCTTCCGGCGTCAGCCCCTGCACCACCGCATCGCCCGGCTGGATGGTGAAGTACATCGGGAAGTTGTCGGGCAACGGGAACGGCGCGTGATCAACCGGCGTGGGCACCAGGGCGATATGCGTGAGCACATGCCCATGGCGATCCTTGAACACCGCGTCGGCGGGAATATGCAGTTCCAGGCCTGGCATATCCGGGTGCGTCAGCACCACTTCGCGTGTGGTCGGGGTGGGCAGCGTGATTTCATCGCGCGGCAGGACGCGCGGCAGATACATCACGAACGGCATGTGGCTGATGGCCTTGGCCTTCACGTCCGCGCCCACCACAAAACGGCCGTACTTCACCTCGCCGTGGCTGGCCGAGGCACCGTCCACGAGCAGTTCGTCGCGGCCGGCCGGAATGTTGGATAGCACGAACACACCCTTGGCATCGGTGCGCACGGTGGTGTTGCCGATGCTTACTTCGGCGTTGGCGACCGGGGTTTCATCGATCTGCCGCACCTGGCCGATCAGCGCTGTCGTGCCCTTCGGCAACGCGGCTTCGAGCGCATGCGTATCGGGCAGATGCTGATAAGGCGCGTACAGGCGCCAATGCGCACCGGTGAAATCGGGTGCGTTGTTCTTGCCGGGATAGAAGGCGCCATCGCGTACAAAGCTGTGCGGACGGCACAGGCTGTCGTCCGGGCAAGGCGCCGTATGGCCGCCACCGGCCATCACGTAAAGCGGCGGCAGCGACGGGCCGGCTTCCTTATCTTCCGGCGCAGGCCGTGCGCCGTGACCGGCCACCACCACGCCGGTGGCATCCGTGCTGGTGGTCGTAAAGCCAACCGTGGTGTACGGCACCGCCGCCCCTGTCGCGGTGTGCAAGCCTTTGACGAACAGCGTGTAGCGCGAGCCGGGATAGAGATCATCCGGCAGTTGCACGAACCCAAGGCGACCGCCTTCAGCGCCGATGACGTGTACCGGCACCGTGCCTTCCGGTCCCAGCAAGGTCACGCTGTGGGTGTTCAGTTGCTTCAGGTCAACCGGTACGGCAAAGCGCAACACCAGGGGACCGTGAATGGAGGCGTGGTCGGTATCCGAAATGGGGCGGGTTTCGGCGATCAGTGATGCCGACGAAGGTTTTGAAGCAACGCGTTGGGATGATGCCGCCGGAGGGAAGACCCAAGCGCTCTGCAAGGGCTGCCCTTTGTCATCGACACCGTTCTCGATGCGCACCGAACCATCGGCCTGCAACGTGGCGATCGCATCCATGCGCGGCGTGTGGGTTTCTGGCAACGGGGTCGATTGATGGGATGCTTCTTGCCATATCACCGCCGTCGTGGCGGGTGTGCCATCGGAGGACCAGCCTCCTGTCATCAGCAGCGTGCCGTCTGTCAGCACCGTCAACGTATGACCGGCTCGTGCGGGCAAGCCCAAGGAACCTGTGCGCACGAAATGCTGCGTGTCGGGGTTGAACCATTCGCCGCTTTCGAGCACATGGCCCTGGGCATCGATGCCGCCCCAGAGCAGCACCAAGCCATTGGGCATGACCGTGACTGAGCCAAAGCGACGTGTTTCAGGCAGTTTCAATACCGTTCGTTGGTGATCCCCAACGAGATAAACGAAACCCTCAGCGCCGTACATCTCTAAGATGCGACCGTCAGTTAACAGTGTGTGGCTAACGTGTGCCGAGGCGGGCATTACGTACATGTGACTCGCACAGGTGACGCGCTCGGGTGATGCAGCAGGTGGTAATGCCAACGCAAAGACACCAAGCGCCGCTAAACCGATCAACGCCGCCATACCCGACCGATCCAAACCTATCCGTTTTGCGTTCATCACCGATTCCTTTGGAATCTCTTCGTGTTAATCCATTTGGACGTCAAAACCGTGCGAACCTGCTCCGTTACTGCGGAGTCAATGTCAATTGCCCGCTACCGGGAATGCCCGAGGTGATTACCACAACGGTATAGGTACCACTGGCAGGCAGATTCGAAAGATTGATGGCCGAGGAACTGGCCGTGTAAAAGCTGGTGTAGGCGTTAGACGCCGTGATCGTCGTGGTCATGGGACTGTAGACATACACAGCCATAGCCTGATTGGCCGGCGTTGAACTCACATCCGACAGTTGTAATGCGAAGGTATCTCCCGCATTAGCATTGAAAGTGAGGCGTTCCACCTGCCCCACCCCTAAGTTGACCGTGGTGGGTGTACCGACCGTCAACGCAGGGCCGACCACATCCGGCTGGACCATGGCGTTAAAGCTCATCGTGCCACCACTCACCGGCGACACCACGACTGAATACGTGCCCGCCGCCAGGTTCCACAGCCCCATCCGTTCGGTTGCCCCTGGATAGGATGTCGAACAGTCGACGCTTCCAATGTTCGTTCCAGACGCGTTGTACACGTTGACGGCGACCGCGGTGCCTGCGCTGACACGGAGGTTGTCGAGAGTCAGTTCGAGGTTGGCCCCCGCCGTGGCGGTGAACGTCAGATAGGCATCCTGTCCCGCTGCAGCGGTAGCGTAGCTTTGAGCCGTACCGCTGCTAGGCAGCGTACCCGTGGCACCCGGTACCAACGTCAATTGCCCGCTTCCAGGAAATCCGGTGGTGAAGACCAGGACGGTATAGGTGCCGCTGGCTGGCAAGTTGGAAAGATTGATGACCGAGGAACTGGTCGTGGAAAAATTCGTGTAGGAGTTAGACGCTGTGATCGTCGTGGCAGTGGGGCTGTAGACGTACACAGACATGGTCTGATTGGCGGGTGTCGTGTTCACACCTGAAAGCTGCAGTGCGTAGGTATCCCCCACATTAGCGCTGAACGTTAGGCGTTCTACTTGCCCCACCCCTAAATTAACCGTGGTAGGTGTATTGGCAGCGAGCGATGGACCGACGGTATCCGGCTGTACGATCGCGTTAAAGCTGATGATGCTGCTTGCATCCACCGGCGACACCACGGCCGTGTAGGTTCCGGGAACTAGGTTCCATAACCCGATGCGGCAGGTAGCTCCGGGATTGGAGGTGTAACAAACACTGGAGGCCACCGACGTACCACTTGGCCCATAGACGTTGACGTTGACTTGCGTCGTACTCGACCCGGTGATGGTGATGCCGTCGAGCGTGAATTCGTCATTACCCCTTTTCGGAGCATCGAAGGTCAAGACACCGCTTTTCCCTGCAACTTCGGTGCTGAAACCAGTGGCACTTCCATTTGTCGGGAGGTAACTAATAGGGGCGCCGTTGACCGTACTGACAACACTACTGGGCAACACCGCAACTGGCATGGCGCTCGTTGCGCTCCCGTAGGGCGTGGTCACGGTTACGTGGCCACTCACCGCGTTATTCGGCACCGTGTACTGCACCCGGGTGTCGGTCTGGGATAATCCCGTCAACATATCCACACCGCCCATTTGCACGGCAGTACCACCCGCTACCGGACCAAGATGCGCACCGGTTATCGTGACCGTGGCACCCGCCGCAACAACCAACGGGTTGACCTGCGCAATGGTGGGAGGCGCTCCTGTGTCATCACTCACAAACGGAGTCACGCTGGTCACCGTCTGACCAGCCACAATCACAGTGATCGGTCCCGTCGTTGCACCATTCGGAACGCTAACGATCATTCGGGTAGGCGACGCAGAAAGCACGGTCGCCACCGTGCCGTTGAAGCTCACGGTATCGTTGGACGCGTTGCTGTCGAACCCCTGACCCTGGATGATGACTTGCGTTCCGGCCACACCGTGCGTCGGCATGAAGGCAAAGATAGCCAATTGGCCCGCCGATATCGGTGCACTGACCTGGCTGGTATGACCGAGCGTGTTGTAGCTGTATTGGACGCTAGTGCCGTTGGTCGCCGTCACCGCGACGACGCGGCCGTTGGCGTCATAGACATAGCTGGAGGTCTGCGCACGCACGACGCCAGATGCCAGCAGCATGATGCAAAGCATCGCGAGGGCGCTGGCGCGAAACCATCGATCAATCCAGCGTCGACGATGATTGCCACCGTCCGACTCACCTTGCGTACGACCCCCGACCCACCGTCCGTTCCCCAGCGATTCCATTGCACAGTCCTTTCCGCCGCTCCTTGGGAAACGGCCAGCCTGATCTCAACGCATAAACCCCTTAACCCGACGCCCATTCCCAGGTGAAAGAGGCGTGAAGCTGCCGCAAATCGAATCAGAACCGGCGTGAAGAATCCGTGAGAGTTTTCACGGTAGGCAGAGGCAGTCTTGTTATGGTCTGATGACGCGGCATCGCAACGGAGCCGTCTCCGGCGACGCGCATCCGCACCAATCGCATCACGAGGGGACCATGCACCGCCTAGGACATCTGACGCTTGCCGTCACGCTGGGAGCACTGCTCGCTGCCTGTAACCATCCCACCTCCACGGCAACTACGTCGAACGCTTCGACTGCATCCGACGGACCGACAAAGCCCGCCGCCACCGCCGACGAGAACACCTGGGGCAGCTATCTCGCCGAGCAGGGCAAGCTGCACGGCAAAGACGTGGCGATGCATCCGTACATCTACGTGATTCCCGCCGGGGACAGTGTCGCGGCGAACGCGCGTCGCCAGAACGAGACCGATTCGGTGGTACACAGCATCGGGCCCATCCTCATGCCGGGTGGCATGTTGATTGTGGGCGGTCCCGATCCCAAACAAACCACGGCGTTTCTGGGTGATGTCGCCAAGCAACTGAAAGCCGATGCATTGAAGGGCATCGTGGTGATGGTCGTCAGCGATGCCTCCGAACAAGCGGCCGATGCGGCAGCGCTCAAACCCAGCGGCGCCACCATGCGCTTTGTGACGATGTAGATGACCGACCCGTGACAGGAGACTGTGCAGGATGCCGCGCAGGGGCTGGATGTTGGTGGTGGTGGCAGCCGCGCTAACCGGCGTGGCGGTGGCGGTCGTGATGCATCCGGTGGCTCACGCGTCGCCCGACCCAGCGGTGCTAGCAAGGCGCATCGCGTTGGGCAAGCAGCTCTTTAACGATCCATCGTTGAGCGCCGACGGCACTGTGCGCTGCGCATCCTGCCACATCCCGGAAAGAAGCTATGCGGATAGACGCCCCGTGGCGATCGGGGTGCATGGGCATACGGGCACGCGCAACACTCCGAGCCTCCTCAATGTTGCGGCAGGCAGCGAGTCTTCGTTCTTTTGGGATGGGCGCCGCACGGCGCTTGAACAAGCGGTGCTCGATCCCCTCACCAATCCGGTGGAGATGGGGCTTCACGACCATGCCCAATTGTTGCAGCGGATCACGCGCAATCCTGCGTACCGCGCAGCGTTCGCGCAAGCCTTTCCGGATCGCAGCGATTCGCTCACACCGAGCGAAGTCGGCACGACGCTCGCCGCCTATGTCCGCTCGTTGAAGCAGCCCGACAGCCCGTTCGACCGCTATCAACGTGGTGACCGCGCTGCCCTGAATCCCCGCGCGCAACTGGGATTGGCCCTATTCCAAGGCAAGGCCGGCTGCGCCGAATGCCATCGGCTCGACGGCGCGTCATCCGCGCTTACCGATCACGCCTATCATCGATCGGGTGTCGGCCTGGATGGCATCACCGCGAATCTACCCGCGCTCACCGAAGGTGTGATCGCGCGTTCGCTACAAGGCAGCGCCATCGGCGATCGCGTCGCCACGCATGTGGACGAAGCACAGCTTGGACGATTCAACGTCACGCTGGACCCTGCAGACATCGGGCTGTTTCGTACCCCCTCGCTGCGTGGCGTATCCCGCACAGCGCCTTACATGCATGATGGCAGCGTACCGACACTCGACGAGGCGATCGATCGCGAGGTCTATTACCGCAGTCTGCAAGCTGGGTATCCCCTTAATCTCTCCGTGGAGGAGCGGCAAGACCTGAAAGCATTTCTTGAAGCCTTATGAAACCGCCTCATGCCTCCCCTGCTTGCAGTGGACGGATGTATCCTCGCGAACATCGAAGTGCCAACCAACATCGTATAACTCAGTGAAGCATGGGCAGCGCAACCTTTACATTTCGCGTCGATAAAGACCTGAAAAACGCGTTCTCCATCGCTGCAAAGGCTCATGGCTGTACCAGCGGGCAGCTGCTGCGTGACTTCATGCGCGACTACGTGAAGCAGCAAGAGGAAGCATCGGACTACGACACATGGCTACGTGCCAAGGTGCAGAAACCCCAAGCCTCTGCCGACGCCGGCAATCTGGTACCTGCCGTCGATGTCGAAGCCAGGTTTGTTGCTCGCCGAGCTGCTGCTCAAAAGATATAGGCTGGGATGAAATCCCGGCCTACGTGACTCGCCCATCAGGGTGTCTGCGCCAACTCACCGGCAAAGCGCATCGGCAAATCCCCGCTCAATCCTTGCGGATGGTCCTCCGGTACGGCAAAGCGCCAATGCCGCGCAATCTCCATCGCGTTCCCATCCAGCACGCTATCACCACTGGATTGCGCGACCGATGTGGCAGTCACCTGCCCCTGCCCGTCGACGGTTACATGCAACACCACATTGCCAACCGCATGATCTTTCATGCGTGAGGTGGGCACGGACGAAGCGGGTGTGGCGATCGGCACTAGCGTGACGGTGGCGTTGGCGGGAGTGACGGGGGTGGCGGCCACTTCATCCTGCGCGGGTATGTAGGGTGGTCGCGCCACGATCCATGCAGGCTTGGGGCGCGCGACGTTGCGATGCGTGGCATGCACCGCGTGCAGCGGCCCGGTTTCCGGCGGCGTGGCGCGCCCGGCGGTCTGGTCGCTCAGCCACTGCGTGCCCGCGGCACCGATGACCAGCGCAAGCAGACTCAAGATACCGGTGACGCGCAGCCGTGGCATCAGGAACTCAGCGTTCGAGAATCGCCACCACGCCCATGCCACCGGCGGTGCAGATGGAAATCAGGCCGCGGCCGGCGCCTTTCTGTTCAAGCAATTTCGCCAGCGTGGCGACAATGCGCGCACCGGTAGCGGCGAAAGGATGGCCCACCGCGAGGCTGGAGCCGTTCACATTGAGCTTGGCCGGATCAATGCTGCCCAGCGGCGCATCCAGGCCGAGGCGATGCTTGCAGTAATCGGCCGACTCCCACGCGCGCAGCGTGCATAGCACCTGCGCGGCAAAGGCTTCGTGGATTTCGTAGAAATCGAAATCCTGCAGCGTGAGGCCGTGGCGCTTGAGCAGGCGCGGCACCGCAATGGTAGGCGCCATCAGCAGCCCCTCGCCGTGCACGAAATCCACCGCGGCCACCTCGGCATCGCGCAAGTACGCCTGGATCGTCAAACCGCGCTTGGCGGCCCACGCATCGTTGGCCAGCAGCACGGCGGCAGCGCCATCGGAAAGGCCGGTGGAATTGCCGGCGGTGAGCGTGCCATGGCCGGAGCTTCTGTCGAAGGCCGGTTTCAATCCGGCCAGCTTGTCCATGCTGGTGTCCGGACGCAGGAAGCCGTCGCGCTTGATGCCGCGGAACGGGACGACCAGGTCGGTAAAGAAGCCGGCGTCATACGCCATCGCCAGTTTGCGATGGCTGTCCAGGGCAAGGCGATCCTGCGCTTCGCGGCCGATATGCCACTCGCGCGCCATCTTTTCGCAGTGCTCGCCCATCGACATGCCGGTGCGCGGCTCGGCCACCCCGGGAAAGGACGGCTTCAACTCGCTAAAAGAAAAACCGCGCACGGCGGTTTTCAGCTTGTCCAGCGGGGCTTTGGCGCGGTTGACCGCCAGCAGGCGCTTGCGCAGGCGCTGGCTATAGACGATCGGCACGTCGCTGGTGGTGTCCGAACCGCCCGCAATGCCGGCTTCGATCTGCCCGGTGGCGATCTTGTTGGCGATAAGGATGGCGTTGTCCAGCGAGGTGCCGCAGGCGCGGGCGGTGGTGATGCCCGGCGTGGTCGGCGCCAGGCCGGAACTGAGCAAGGCTTCGCGGGCCAGGTTCCACTCGGAGGCATGCTTGATCACCGCCCCCATCGCCACTTCACCCAGCTCCACGCCATGCAGCCCGAAACGTTCGACCAGCGCCCCCAGCACCTTGACCGACAGGCCGAAGTTGCCGACATCCGCATAGGCGGTGTTGTTGCGACAGAACGGGATGCGCACGCCGCCGATGACGCCAACGCGCTGCTGCGTGTTTTCCATAGCCTTGAATGGGTCCCAGTACACCGATTCAGCAAGGCTAACCCGCGCGGCGCCCCGGCGGAACCCCGCGCGGAGCGCCGATCAGCGAATGTTAGACTTGCGGGCTGTCTTCCCGATGCGTCGAACCTCGGAGCTGCCGGCAGTTCGAGGTTCGACGTCAGTGAGTCACGAGGTATCAAACACGTGGAATCCGCCAGCTCTCTTGTCGCCCTGCCCGCTGTCCTGGCCCTGGAACTCAGCCCCGGCGACCCTCCGGCGCGCCTGACGCTCACTCGCGACGAAGCCGCCGAGCTGGCTACCCTGGTGGCGGACGATCTGCATGGCCTGGTGCCCGACGTCGCGCAGGCCCGCCTGACCTTGGGCGGCGCCGTGTTCGACGCGGTGGAACTGCTGCGCCCCGGCTTTCCGGTATGGACCACGCTGGACGAGCTGGCCCGCCGGGTGCCGCGCGGCCAGCTCGGCAACGTGGTCGCCTTCGGTCATCACGAGGGCCGCATGCCGGCACAGCCGCTGGAACCGGACCCTGCCTACGCCGACGGCCCCATGCGCTTCCTGCCGTTGAGCCTGCTCGCCTCCGAGGAGCTTGCCGGTGCGCTGTCCGAGCGCATGGAGGTGGAACTGGTCGGCCGCGGCGAGGCGGGCGCGCGCACCGCCGATTGGCTGATGCGCACCCTCGGCATCCGCCTGGAACATGCGCGTTACCTGAGCCGCAACGACCTACTCGCACTCACCTGCGTGCAGTACGAGCACGTCAACCTCGCCTCGCTGTGGCAGTTGCTGGAAGCGGCGATGCTGACGCCCTACCGGCCCGAAACCGCGTTGAGCGCGCGCGGCCTGGCGTTGCGTTATGCCGAGGGCAAGGTTTGGATGCAGTCGCCCGCGCAGTGGCTGGCGGCGCAGGACAGGGGCATGGCCGAACGCGGCCATGCGCTGGCCGGCGCCGTGTTCGAATTGCGCCAATACGCCGCCCTGTTGCACGCACACGGCCTGGCATTGGAGCTGGATGGCGAATCCGCCCATGCCGGGCCAGGCTGGCTCGCCGAAACCCTGGCGCGACCCGATCCCGCCTATGACGCACCCACCCTGTTCGCGCACGAAGCGGCCGGCCTTGGCGTGGTGGCGGTCACCGTGGCGCAACGTGGTTCGGCCGGCAACGCCCGCGTGCTGGCGCATGGCTACCCCCTGTACTCCGCCGCGCTTGGATCGCTGCTGACCACGCTGGCCGATCGTTTCGGTGCAACCAGCGATCTGCATGCGCTAGGGAAGATCCAGCTCGATGCGCAGGGCGCGCTTGCCGCACCTGCCGTCGCCTTGCACTGAACTGGGGCGTTGATCCCGGCGGATCGTTCCGTTCATCACCAAACGAGCCCCGCCGCAGGTGCAAACGAAACGCGATCCGGCGCATGATGTGCGTAATCACGGCCGCACCGGAACCGCATGCCCAAGGTGACGCACCCCGTCGAAGGCGATTCGTCGGTCCCGGAGTCGGGCCTGGATCTGCTTGCACATGTCGTCCAGGGCGTGCCTGCACTCATCACGTATGTGGATCTGCGCGAGCATTTCGTGTTCGCCAACGAAGCGCACCGCCGCTGGTTCGAGCTCGATCCGGCCCAGATCATCGGCAAGCCGGTCAGTGACGTGCTGGACCCGGAAAGCTATCTGCGCGTGCGTGCCGCACTGCTGCAGGCATTGGGCGGCCATCATTCCAGCTACGAAGGGCCGCTGTTCAATCGCAGCCAGAACCATTATGTACATGGCAGCTTCACGCCCGACCGCGATCAACAGGGTCGGCTGCGCGGCGTCTTCACTGTCTTCACCGACATCACCGAACGCCACGCGTTGGAAGAACAGCTCCGAGACAGCGAGCACCGGTTTTCGCAGGCATTCCAGCACGCCGCCGTCGGCATGGCGATGATCCTTCCCGACGGCCGCTACCAGCGCGTGAACGCCGCGATGTGCAACATGCTCGGCTATACCGAAGCGCAGTTGCGCGCGATGACCTGGCGCGACGTGACCCATCCGGACGATCTGCCGCTGAGCGAAGCCTTGGCCGCGCAAGTCATCAGCGGCCGGCGCGAAGCGTTCCAGACCGAAAAGCGCTACCTCCATCAAGACGGCCACGTGGTGCACGTGATACTCAGCGTCGCGCAGGTGCGCAGCGATGCCGGGCAGCTCAATTACCTGGTCAGCCAGGTGCAGGACATCACCAAGCGCAAGCACTACGAGGAGGCGCTGTTCCGCGAGCGCCAGCTGGCCGAGGTGACGCTCAATTCGATCGGCGATGCGGTCATTACCACCGACGTGGCGCTCAATGTCACCTCGCTCAATCCGATCGCCGAGGCGATGACCGGCTGGTCCAGCGCCGACGCGAAAGGCAGCCCACTCGACGATGTCTTTCGCCTGCGCGACATGAACAACCGCCAGTTGCTGGACAATCCGCTGCGCCAGGCGATGCGGCGCAATGCGATCGTGGATTTCAGCGGCCGCGCCATCCTGCTCCATCGCAACGGCTTCGAAACGCCGATCGAAACCTCGTCGGCCTTGATCCACGACCACACCGGCATCGTCACCGGCGGCGTGCTGGTATGCCACGACATCAGCGAAACCCGCACGCTGGCGCTGAAGATGATCCAGCTGGCCCAGCACGACACACTCACCGGGCTGCCCAATCGCACACTGCTGTATGCACGCATCGAACAGGCCGCGACCATGGCGATGCAGCGCCATCGCCAGTGCGCGGTGCTGTATCTGGACCTGGATCACTTCCGCCGCGTCAACGATACGCTCGGCCATGGCGTGGGCGACCAGGTGTTGCAGGCGGTAGCACAACAGATTCGCAGCGTATTGCGCGACAGCGAAGACATGGCCTTCCGCTACAACGGCGACGAATTCGTGGTGCTGCTGCCACGCGTGGACGATGCGGACGAAGCCGCCAGTTTTGCGCGCAGGCTGCTCGATGCGTGCGCACAGACGCAGGTATCGCAGCTGCCGCCGCTGGAACTGCGCGCCAGCGTCGGCATCAGCCTGTTTCCGCGCGACGGCGTCGAGCCGGATGCGCTGGTGCGCACCGCCGATGCCGCCATGTACGAGGTCAAAAACCAGGGCCGCGACGGTTATTGCTTCTACGCACCGGAAATGAGCCAGCGTTCGGCTGCCAGCCAGCGCATCGAAAACGTGCTGCGCCACGCACTGGCGCACGACCAGCTCATGCTGCAGTACCAGCCCAAGGTGGATGCGCAACTGGGCCGCATCGTCGGCGCCGAAGCACTTTTACGCCTGTACGTGCAGGGCGAAGAAGTATTCACGCCGGATCAGTTCATCCCGGTGGCGGAAGATACCGGCCTGATCGTTTCCATCGGCACCTGGGCGTTGCGCGAAGCCTGTCTGCAGGCGCGCACGTGGCAGCGCGAAGGACATCCCATTGCGATCTCGGTGAACGTGTCGCCACTGCAATTCCAGTACGCCGGCTTCTACGAACGGCTCGACGGCATTCTCAACGAGACCGGTCTTGATCCGAGCTTGCTGGAACTGGAATTGACCGAGCGCACCATGATGAGCGGCGGCGACGGCACCATCCGCCTGTTGCGGCGTATTCGCCAACGCGGCGTGCGGCTGTCGCTGGATGATTTCGGTACGGGCTACAACAGTCTTTCCTACCTCAAGCATTTTCCGGTTGATGCACTGAAGATCGAACGCGCGTTCGTGCGCGACATTGCCCAGGATGCGGAAACCGCGGCGATCACTCGCGCCATCATCAGCATGGCGCGTAGCCTCAACAAGGATGTGATTGCCGAAGGCGTGGAAACGGAAGTGCAAAGCGCGTTCCTGCGCGATGCGGGCTGCTCGCACATGCAGGGGTTTCTGTTTGGTGCGCCGATGCCGGCGGAGAAATTCGAGGAGCGGCTGGCGGCCAACGTTGATTGACACGACGTCGCGTAGGCTGGGATGAAATCCCAGCTTGCTTGCGTGCTTACGTTCTGAACATCCTGCGCAACTCTTGCTGCGCCCGCTCCAGCAGCACTTCCGGCAAGCGATCCGGACGCACCGATGCCGGCGGCGTGGCGCGATCGATCACATGGTTATCGGCCAGCATCTGGATCATCGCCAAGTGATCGGCGGCCAGCAGCGCATTGCCCAATTCCGTCACCGGGGCCTTGCCGCGCACGTCCAGCCGTTCGCGCAACGCCACGATCACGTTCGGCGGCAATTCCCAATGCTTGGCCGCGCGCAAGGTGAGGTGATTGGACAAGTGCACGAAGTTGATCAGGAAAGCGCGGCTGAATACGCCAAGCGTGGGCGGCGCCTCTTGGTCGAGCACGCGGATCATGGCGCCGACGCCCGCGTTGCACACGATGCCCGCAAGATAGGCTTCGAACGGATCGCCTTGGCCGCGGCCAAGATAAGTGCTGACGTGGGCGCAGCGCTCCGCGTGGTCCCATAGCCGTTGGCCCGCCGAATGGCCGAGCATGCCGGCGCTGGCCTGCAGGATCGGCTTCATCACGTGCTGGGTCACCATCTGGCGCAAGCCATCGTGACCGAGCAGCACGACCGCGTGCTGCAAGCTGCTGATCGGCCGCGCCGTGCGGTAGTGCGCACTCTGGCTGACCCGCATCACTTCGCCGACCAGCACCGGATCACGTCCGATCAACTTGGCGACCTTGATGCCATCGGAGTTATCGCTCTTGAGCAGGCGCAAAAGCTGCGGCAGCACTTCCGGCAGACGCGGCAGGGTGGTGATGTCGAAACGGTCGCCGCCGCACAGCTCGTCCAGCCGCCGCAGCATCACTTGTTCCTGTGGGCGCATATCGGCCACGTCGGAACCGGGCATGCCCAGCACCAGGCGGTAGAACCAATCCTGGATATCCACGCTGCTCAGCGCCGGGACCGGCTCCGGTGGCTTGCCTTCATCGGGCCACGGCAGGACCACGCTGAGGCGCGGCCGTACCTTTTCCGGCTCGTCCCCCGCAAACAGCCGTTTCCAGAATCCGCTCATAGCCCGCCCAGGTGTCTCCCCATGGCAGGGTATCGGCAAGGATTGGCGGGGCTTGATGGGGGCGCACGTGGACGTTCACCCCCAGATCCGCCGCCCCGGCGAACGCCGGGGTCCAGCGCCTTTCATTTGATCATCGCGACAAACGGTTCCCTCCCCTGCTTGCAGGGGAGGGAACGCATGGTGGCGAGCACGCAGCGCCGCGCTATTTGCTACGCGGCTTCAGGATATCGTCGAGCAGATCCTTGCCATCCGCACGCACCAGATGCGGATAGCGCAGGCCTTCGTGGTAGTCGATCTTCACCGTGCTGTATACATCCACGTTCTTCACCAGCAACTCGATTGGCGCCGGTGACGTCTTGGCTGCGGTAACCGCATCCTTCAGCGCATCGGTGGAAAAGTCGCGGCCATTGACGGCCACGATGGTCAAGTTCGGCACCAGCCCGGCCTTGAACGCCGGGCCATTCCACTGCACGTCGCCGATGCGGCCTTTCTGGCTGACCGTCAGGCCCAGCGAATAGGCCAGGTTCAAGCCGTGGCGAATGTCCTCGTAGGCTTTCTGCTCGGCATTGGGCGTGTCGTCGAACACCAGCTTCCAGCCGCCGCGCTGGATGCCGTGCTCGGGCAGTTCGTTACCGGTGTAGTCGAGGCGATCGCGCAGGAACTTCGCCCAGTCGAACGGCTGTACCTGGTTGAGCGTGTTGATCACGTCGTCGAAGGTGTAGGTCTTGGTGGCGTAGCTGCCGTTGTCCATGCCATAGAAGGCATGCGCGAAATCATCCAGCGAATGCTTGCCGTTGCTGAGTTCGCGGATCTTGGTATCGACATCGAGCCACAGCAGCTGGCCTTCCGGATAGAAATCGGTATCGCGAATCCAGTTGACCCAGCTTTGCGAGCCGTAATAGGTGAGCGGCGCGGCATCGGCGGTGTCCTGCAGCGAGCGCCAGGCACGGCCGGTGCGGTAGGTCATGGCGCCGGCAATGTTGGCGATGGAATCGCGGTATTGGTCCGGCGTCCACAGCCCGGCGCGCGCGGTAAGAATGCCGCACCAGTAATCGGTCAGGCCTTCGTACACCCACAGCAGGTCATCCTGCATCGGCACATTGAAGTTGGGCGTCCACAAATCGGCGGGACGGCGGAATTTGCCGTTCCACGAGTGCACCATTTCGTGCGGCATCAGGCTGGCGGCCACCAGGTGCATGTCGTCGTCGGTGAAGAAATCCGCCGGCAGGCGATCGTCGCTGGACTGATGATGTTCCAGGCCGAAGTGACCGGTGTGATCCGACAAGGTCAGCAGGAAATCGTAGTGCTCGTAGTGATGCGAACCGAACAGCAGGTTGGTCTGCGTCACCACGTTGCGCTGCTGCTGGAGCTCTTTGTCGGTGAGCTTCACCGCCTTCATCGAATCGCCGACGACGTTCAAGTGCACCGGCGCGCCACCCTTGGGCGTGAGGTCGACGCGATTGAAGTTCGCGCCGGCAATCAGCGGCGAATCCACGAAATTGTTGAAGCTCAGCGGCTTGAACCGGATGCTGTTGCCCGATTGGCCAGCTACCTCCAGCGCACTGCCGAACTTCCAGCCCTGCGGCAATTGCACGGTCGGCTGAATCTGGATCTGGCGCGTGTAGTAACCCGCCGGATAGAACGCCACCTGGTTGAATTCCATGTCGACCAGATCCGGTGAGGTGGATACGCTCGCACCGAAATTGCTGCCCTCGCCTTCGCCCGGCGACAGGAACTCGAATTCCAGATCCAGCTGGCTCACGTCTTGCGGTACATCGAGGTGGATCGCGTACATGTCGCGCAGATCGCGGCGCCATGGCAACTGCTTGCCATTGGCGCGGATGATCAGGCCCGATACGTTCGACACCGGACCGGACGGCGCGTGCTCGCCGGGAATCCACTGCGGATACAACAGCGTAAACGCGCCCGGCTTGACCGGAATGGTTTCGTGCGAGCGGAAGATGCGCTTGCCTGCATCGGTGAGATCGACATTGATGGTCAGCATGCCCGCATAGGGCTGATCGACCGGTGCCGGTACGTTGCCGGAATATGCCGATTGCGCGGCGGCAGTGGCGGAAAGGGAACAGACTGCCATCACAGCGGCGGCGATCAGGCTGAAACGCAAGGCTTGGGACTTCACTCGACAACTCCGGCAGGCGCTGCCCAGCGGACGTCCCGCAAGGACAGCAGAGGATGATGACCGCCCGTCAGGCGGATTGCCGGCGATGGTAGAGCGAAGACCCTACGCGGCCTCCCCTGCCAGAGGTCATGCATGTCGTATGTGCGGCATCCTCCATCTGCTGCGGCGTTGCACCACGCAAATGCTTGCGGCTGCCGATTCCCCACCGATCACGGGCCGGGACGAAATCCCGGCGTTCGTGAGCGCGCTACCAGCATTGCTCCGAACTTAAGGACGTAGCGTGATTCCTCGTAGGTTCGCGGTGAGCGTATGCGAACCCCAATATGAATCGCCCCGATTTCTGTGGAGGCTGTCTGGTTTAAGTAGTCATGCTGCCGCGGCTTCGACGTCCTTCCGTAGGCGGTAGTAATTTTCTTCGGCCTCGGCGGGCGGAATATAGCCGATCGATCCAAGCAACCGCTGGTGGTTGAACCATGAAACCCACTCAAGCGTAGCCAGCTCGACGGCCTCGATGGTTTTCCACGGTGCACGACGATGAATC
>NZ_DATJMN010000201.1:0-9405 GCF_035508675.1 Dyella sp. | reverse complement strand
GTGTCACCGCGACGGACGGTGTAGCTGTCGGGGTGATCGGCACGAAGCTGTGCGCCGGCCGCATAGACGGCCACGGTGACCAGCATGCCGGCCAGCAGCCCGATGGACTTTCTGATCATAAACGGGAATCCCCCTCCCCCTGCGCTCGGGCGAGTGTAACCGAAGCATTAACCCAAGCAACACCGCACCAGTTGGCAAAATCGTGCGCCGACAGCACGTTGAAGCACGTACAATATCCACATTCTAGACCGCGGCCGGGGTGGCTTTTTACCAATTCGCCCGCATTTCCGGCGTCCGAGGTGAGTATCCATGTCTGTCCTGACCATTCTTGAATTCCCCGACCCTCGACTGCGCACCAAGGCCACGCCGGTAACCGAGTTCGATGCTTCATTGAAGCAGTTCCTCGATGACATGTTCGAGACGATGTACGCCGCCAATGGTGTCGGCCTGGCCGCCACCCAGGTCAACGTGCACAAGCGCGTGCTGGTGGCTGACATGAGCGAAGAGCGCGACCAGCCGCTCGCCTTGATCAATCCCGAGATCCTGGAGAAGGACGGCACCCAGGTGTACCAGGAAGGCTGCCTGTCCTTCCCCGGCCTGTTTGCCGACGTCACCCGCGCCTTGCGCGTGAAAGTGCGCGCGCAGGACGTGGCAGGCAAAACCTTCGAACTGGACGTGGAAGGCCCGCTGGCCGTGTGCATCCAGCATGAAATGGATCACCTGGCCGGCAAGGTGTTCGTCGACTACCTGTCGCCGCTGAAGCGCTCGATCCTGCTCAAGCGCCTGGAGAAACAGCGCAAGCAGGCTGCGAGCGCGTGAGAGTCGTTTTTGCCGGCACACCCGAATTTTCCGTTCCCTGCCTCGAAGCCTGCCGCGCCAGCGGCGCCGAGGTCGTCGCTGTCTACACGCAACCGGATCGTCCCGCTGGCCGTGGGCGCAAGCTCACGCCGAGCCCCGTAAAGCAGGCGGCGCTGGCCGCGAACCTGCCGGTCGAACAGCCTGAAACACTCAAGACCGCCGAAGCGCGCGCCGCGCTGGAAGCCTACCGGCCCGACCTGCTGGTCGTCGTGGCCTACGGCTTGATTCTCTCGCGCAAGGTGCTGGCGATACCGCGCCTGGGCTGCTGGAACGTGCATGCGAGCCTGCTGCCGCGCTGGCGTGGCGCGGCACCGATTCAACGCGCGATTCTGGCTGGCGATAGCGAATCCGGTGTCGACCTGATGCAGATGGAAGCCGGTCTCGATACCGGCCCGGTGCTGCTGGAGCGCCGCACGCCGATCACGCGCGAGGATACCGGCGGCTCCTTGCATGACCGGCTGTCTTTGCTCGGTGCGGAGGTGCTCGCGGAAGGTCTGCGCCGCACGCTTGCGGGCGAAATGCTGCACGCCACACCGCAATCGGACGAAGGCGTGATGTACGCGCACAAGCTGGAGAAGGCCGAAGCACGGCTCGATTTCTCGCGCCCGGCGTTGGCACTCGAACGACAAGTACGTGCCTTCGATCCATGGCCGGTGGCAGAAGCTCATGTTGCCGACGAGAACGTGCGCATCTGGGCGGCACGCGCCATCGATCAGCAACACAGCGTCACGCCCGGCCGTGTGATCGGCGCACAACGCGACGGCATCGACATCGCCTGCGGCGAAGGCGTACTGCGCGTCACCGCCCTGCAACGCGCCGGCGGCAAACGCATCAGCGCCGCCGATTACCTCAACGCCCGCCCCGAACTGCGCAGCGCCCGATGAACGACACACGTGCCCTCGCCGCGCAAGCGCTGGCGGATATTGCGCTGCGCGGCGTGTCATTGCGCGAAGCAATGGATCAACGCGCGCCGAAACTGCGCGATCCACGCGATCGCGCCTTGTTGACCGCCTTGTTGAGCGATGGCGCACGCTGGTGGCTACGCTTCGATGCCGCGCTCGATCGCCTGCTCGACAAGCCGTTGCGCCGGAAGGAACCCGAAGTCCATGCGTTGCTGGTGCTGGGCCTGGTGCAGCTGGACGTGCTCCAGCTGCAGGATTACGCCGCGGTCGCTGCCACCGTCGAAGCCACCCGTGCACTCAACCGTCCTCGCCTGGCCGGGCTCGTCAACGCGGTATTGCGCCGCTGGCAACGCGAGCGAAGCACGCTGCTCGCCGAACTGGATGCGCAACCATACACGCGCTACGCCCTGCCACCGTGGCTGGTGCAAGCCATCGCCACCGATTGGCCCCAGCAAGCCGCAGCGGTGTTTGCCGACAGCGATCGCGAGCCGCCGCTCATGCTGCGCGTGAATCGACGGCGCACATCACGCGAGGCATTGATCGAACAGCTTCGCGCTGCCGGCTATACCGCCGACACGCATCCCTGGCTGGCCGATGGCATCGTGCTGCCGCATAGCAGCGACGTCACGCGCATGCCCGGCTTTGCGCCAGGTTTTTTCGCCGTGCAGGACGGCGCTGCGCAGGTGTCGGCCGATCTGCTCGATGTGCGCGACGGCCATCGCGTGCTGGATGCCTGCGCCGCCCCGGGCGGCAAAGCCTGCCATCTGCTGGAACGCGCGGATGTGGCACTGACGGCGGTGGAGTTCGATGCCGCCCGTGCCGCACGAATTGGACAGAACCTGGAGCGGCTTGGCTTGCAGGCCGAGCTGCGCGTGGGCGATGCCGCCGATCCTTCCGCGTGGTGGGACGGCAAGCCATACGACCGCATCCTGATCGACGCGCCCTGTTCCGCCACCGGCGTGCTGCGCCGCCGCCCCGACGTACGCCTGCATCGGCGCGCCAGCGATATCGAAACTTTGGCCGCACAGCAGCAGCGCATTCTTGCGGCGCTGTGGCCGTTGCTGGCGCCGGGCGGAAAGCTCGTTTACGTCACCTGCTCGTTGTTGCGCGCGGAGAATGAAGCGGTGATCGCGGCGTTCCTCGCTGGCCGCGAGGGGGTGCATGTCGCGCCAGTGTCATTGCCGGTCGGGCAAGCTGCCGCCATCGGCTGGCAGATCCTGCCCGGCGATGGCGATCTCGACGGCATGTACTATGCCGTGCTTGAACGTCGCTGACCTTCAGCCTCTTATGAACCTCCCCCGCTCCCCTCCGGCGAGAGGGCCGGGGTGAGGGGCGAATCTTGCGGCAAACCTTCATCAGGCATCGCCACTTTGTAAACGACGTCGCGAAACATATGGGATCTATGGCCAGCGCAGCCCCTCACCCCAACCCTCTTCCCCACGCGGAGAGGGCGCTTGAAGGACAAGACCGCCGCCAATTCTGGCTACTCGCCTTCTTCGCCATCCTGATCCTCAGCGTCGGCATCGGCCTGCGTGATCCCTGGCCTTCCGACGAACCGCGCTACACGCTCGCCGCCAAGCAGATGGTGGAAAGTGGCGACTGGCTGTTCCCGCACCGCGGCGTCGAACTGTATGCGGACAAGCCGCCGATGCTGATGTGGCTGGAAGCGGCTAGCTTCGAGCTGGTACGCAGCTGGCGAGTCGCGTTCATGCTGCCATCCTTGCTCGCCGCGCTGGGCACGCTGTGGCTGATCTACGACCTCGGCAAACGCCTGTGGAATCCCAGGGTCGGCCGTTACGCGGCGATGGGCGCGCTGATGTGCATCCAGTTCGTGTTCCAGGCCAAGCGCGCGCAGATCGACCCGCTGGTGGTGTTCTTCATCACTGCGGCGAACTGGGGCCTGTTGCGCCACCTGTTATGCGGACCCGACTGGCGGCTGTACTGGCTCGGCTGCTTCTGCGCGGGCCTGGGCGTGATCACCAAGGGCGTGGGCTTTCTTGCCGTACTGATGCTGCTGCCTTACGCGTGGGCCGTGCTGCGCCGCTGGAACGGCATTGCCGCGATCGATGACGGCACCTGGTGGCGCTGGTTGCTCGGCCTGGTATGCCTGCTGCTGGCCATCGATCTCTGGTTGATCCCGATGCTGCTGGCCGCACGCGCGCATGCCGGCGATCCGACGTATGCGGCCTACGTCCACGACATCCTGTTCAAGCAGACCGCGCACCGCTATGCCAATGCCTGGCATCACCTGCATGGACCGTTCTTCTATTTGCCGTTGATGCTCTACAACTGGCTGCCGCTGTCGCTCACCTACCCCGGCACGCTGCCGCGCTGGTGGCAGGCGCTGAAGGCGAAGGATGCGCGCATCCTGCTGCCGCTGGGCTGGATCGTACTGGTGTTCCTGTTCTTCAGCGCCTCGGGCGGCAAGCGCGACGTGTACATCCTGCCGATCGTGCCGATGCTGGCGCTGATCACGGCACCGTATCTGGACGAGATGCTCGCCAAGCGCTGGCTGCGCGCGCTCGGTGCGATCTTCCTGCTGCTGATCGGCGGCGGCATGCTGGGCTTCGGCGTGTATGCTCTGGTCACGCACCCGGCGTTCGCCACCAGGCTTGCTTACGATCGCGGTTTCGAAGGGGCGGCGGACAGCCTGTGGTGGATGTGCATAGTGATCGGCGCCGCGCAATGGCTGGCGCTGGCGATCTTTCGTGTTCGCCGCGTGCACTGCGCCGTAGCCGGCGGCATGTTCGCGCTGTGGATGGTGTGGGGCCTGTGGGCCTATCCCCTGCTCAACGACAGCAGTTCCTCGGTCGGCCTGATGGATCGCGTCAGCGCACACTTGGGTCCGCACGATGAAATCGGCCTGGTCGACTGGAAAGAGCAGAACATGTTGATGCTCGACCGCCACGCCACCGACTTTGGCTTCAGCGCGCCCACCTCGCTGCAATTCATGCTCGGCGTGCAATGGCAAGCTGCTGCGCCGGCCACGCGCTGGCTGTTCGTGCAGGAGCCGGCGATGGGCAACTGCGTGGATCGCCGCAAGGCCATCGACGTCGGCCATGCGAATCGTCGCGACTGGTGGCTGTTCAAGGCCGATGCGGTGATCCCCGGTTGCATGCCGTCGAGCCATGACGATGAACCGGAATAGTTGCGCATGAACGGTATCGGCAAATGGCTGCAGCATGTTGGGCGCGTGCAAAGAACCCTGCTCGACGCCAAACCTTCCAGCGCCGCGTTCCGGCTGGAAGCAGGGATGCTTGCCGTCGTGGTGTTCGTGCTCCATCAGCTTATCGAGTGGTTGGTGGCGGTGCTGTTCAATCATCACGTGTTCGACACCTGCAGCTGGGATTGCCTGCGCTACGTCACCGTGGCCGAGCACGGGTACCCGACGTCACCCACAGCCGTCGACCATATGGAGAACTGGGCGTTCTTTCCCCTGTTTCCCTTGCTCATACGCGCTACGACGATGTTGACTGCGTTGCCCGCGCCGGTTGCTGCCATCGTGCTGGGCAAACTGCTGTTCCTGGGCTCCATCTACGCTTTCATTCTCTTCGCCGGGAAATACCGCGCATCGATTCCCGCTTATTACGCGGCACTGATCGTGGCCTTGAGCCCTTACGCCGTATATGGAAACAGCGGCTATACCGAGCCGCTGTTCCTGCTTTTGAGCTGCATCTTCTTCGTGTTCCTCAAGGATCGGCGCTACCTCGCCTGCGGCCTGATCGGCATGCTGCTTTCGGCTTCGCGCGTGCAGGGTGTGCTGGTCGCCGTGTCCTATGCGCTGGTGGTGCTGCCGCAGTTGCGCACCGCTACCTGGGAACAGCGCAAGGAAATGGTATTGGGCGGCCTGTTGATTCCGCTGGGCATGGGCTTGTTCATGCTTCATCTTTACCGCGTGACCGGCGATGCGCTCGCCTTTCTCCACGTGCAGAAGGCGTGGGGGCGCATCTTCGGCAACCCGCTGACCGTCATCGCCGATGGCATCCACAAGGGCACCATCCACCTGGACTGGGCGTTGATGTCGCTGGGAGCCGTGCTGGCCGCGCTGCTGCTGATCGCCCTGCGCGATACGGCGCTGGGCGTGTTCTCGCTGTTGAGCGTGTTGATTCCGCTGTCTTCCGGGCTGCAGTCGATGCCCCGCTACATCTGGTGGCAGGCGCCGCTGCTGCTGTTGCTGGCACAGGCCATGAAGTGGCGCGGCGTACGCTTCGTGCTGATTCCTTTGTTCATCGCCGGGCTGGTGTACATGTACCTTGCCTGGATGATGGTGAAGTCCTGGACCACATGAAACGACTCTACCCTGTACTCATTTTGGCGCTGCTCGCGTTTTACGCCATGCTGGCCTGGGATGCCTTCCATCCTGCCGTCAGCACCGCATACCGACAGATCTACCTGGAGTCGTAAGCAGGTGCCAAACCCTATTCAAGCGACGCATTGCCAGCTGATCGGCCGCGACAACGGCGCGGGACTCAGCCGTGACCTGGCTTTGCTTGCGCAAAACTTGCTTCGCGTGGGTGCGCACGTGGAAACGGCGGCGCTGCCGCATCGCGGGCGCCTGGCCGAGTGGATCACGCAATGGCGTCTGCTGGGCCGCGCGCAGGCGTTCGATCTCAACCTCATGCTCGAGCGCATCCGGCCCGAATACCTGCGTGCGGCACGGCGCAATGTGCTGATTCCCAATCCGGAATATTTTCGCCCGCGCGACCGCGCCGTGCTGCACCGCATCGATGCGGCCTGGGTGAAGACGCGCCACGCCGAGCGGCTGTTCCGCGCACTCGGCACGCCCGTGCGCTATATCGGCTTTGCCAGCATGGATTGCCTGCGCGCCGACGTGCCGCGCCAAGCCGGCTTTTTCCATGGCCCCGGACGCAGCAACAACAAGGGTACGCAGGCGCTGCTCAAGCTATGGGCCGAACACCCGCAATGGCCCACGCTCACCGTGGTGTGGCGGCGCAAGCGAACCGGACCCACCGAAACCATGCCCTTGCCCGCCAACGTCCGGCTGATCCGCGAACACCTGGATGACGATGCTTATCGCCGCCTGCAAAACACCTATCGTTTCCACCTGTGCCCGTCGCAGACCGAAGGCTATGGACACTACATGGTGGAAGCGATGAGCTGCGCCGCCGTGGTGATCACCCTGGACGCGGAACCCATGCACGAACTGGTCGCACCAGAGCGCGGTATTCTGGTGCCGGCACAGCCGTGCGGGCAGCAGGATCTCGCCACTTTGTACGGCTTCGAGGCGAACGATATGACGGCAGCGATCGAACGCTGCATCGCCATGTCCAACGCCGAGGCCGAGGCGCTAGGCACGGCCGCCCGCCGCTGGTATGACGACGAAATGAGGGCTTTTCCGCGACGATTGAGCGAGGCGCTGCAGACCTGACCTGTCCAGCCATCTTCCCTCCACGTTCTTCGACTAGTTTGCCGCCCTCTCCAACGCGAGTCCCCTGCGTGCACGAACAAACCCACCCGAGCCAGAAGCGCTATTGGATACTCTCCATTCTGCTGGCCTGCATGCCACTGTGTTTTGCGGTGCCCTATAAAGCCAAGGTACTGCTGATCGCCGTGCTGTGGGTGAGCGGGCTGGTGCTGCTGGCGACCCGCCGCGACATCCGGCAGATCTACGGCAGGATCGGCGCCATCGCGCTGGTCTGCGTGCTCAACATCCTGTACACGGCGGTGAACATCGCCAGCCATCACTCGGGCTGGGCGGCGTTCGACATGCCCAGCCAGGAACTGCTGTTCCTGGGCATGGCCGCGGTCTTTGCGCTGCCGCTGCGCTGGAGCCTGGTGTGGGTGAGCTTCAGCCTCACGGCCTGCCTGCTGGGCGGCACCAGCGTCGTGCAGTATTACTTGAACGGTGTCGATCGTCCCTACGGGCTCAACAACGGCGAATGGGGCGCGATTGAATTCGCCATGTTCCTGCTTGTGCTCGCCCTGCTCGCGGTGATCCAGCTGATGCGCAAGCAAACGTCCCGGCCCGAACGGGTGGTGCATGCGCTGGGCGCCGGCCTGGCCGTGTATGGGGCGCTGCTGAGCCAGAGCCGCGGGCCGTTGCTGGCTTTTCTCGCCATTTTCATTGTGTTGATGCTGATCCACGGCAAACGCGTCGGCCAATGGCGGCTCACGCTCTCGGTGGTCGCCGTGCTGTTTACGAGCGTGGCGCTGGTCTCGGTTTTCGTGCAGCCACAAATCATCGAGCGGTTTGCCCAGGCACACACGGAGGCGGACAGCTATGACTCCCGGCACGACGCCGTCGGCTCGGTGCGCGAACGCCTTGAACTATGGCGCACCGCGAAACATGCGTTCGAGGAACACCCGCTGGGCGGTGTCGGTAGCGGCCAGTTCGGCCAGTATGTCCGCGAGCAGGTGCGGCTGGGGCACAGCAACGAATCCATCGTGCAATACGAGCACGCCCACAACGAATACCTGGAAGCGGCCGCCACCGGCGGCATACCGGGGCTGATCCTGATCGTGCTGCTGCTAGGCGTGCCGCTGGTCTATTTCCTTCGCCACGTCATGGCTGCCGACGAAGGCACCGCCGCCGCGGCCATGTGCGGCTTCGCGGCGAGCGGCACGTATGCGCTGTGTGCGCTGACCGACAACGTGTTCTACCGCGCCATGCCGCATTCGCTGTATTTCTTCCTGGTCATCGGGCTTGCCGTGCTGGTGGCGCGGCGGCGGCGTAGCGCCTGACCATGGCCCGCATCAACCTTATCGCCTGGGATAATTCCCGCGGCCTGAGCCACGACCTGCGCTTGCTGCAACAAACCCTGCAGGCGCTGGGTCACCAGGTGACGTTCACCGACGGCGGCCCCAAGCGCAAGCATGGCGCCTGGAAAGCCCGCTGGCTGCGCGTGCGCATGACGGTGCGGTGGCTGTTGAGCATGGGCCGCCAGCCGCGCCGCTTCGACATCAATATCTTTCTCGAGCACGTACGGCCGCATGCGCTCAAGCTCGCGCGCCGCAATGTGATGATTCCCAATCCGGAATGGTTCTCCGAACGCGACCGCCGCTGGCTGCCGCGTTTCGATGCCGTGTTCACCAAGAGCCATGCCGCCACCGAAACGATCCGCGAGTGGGGTTATCCGGTCACCCACATCGGCTTTCTGAGCATCGATCGCTACGATCCGCAGGTACCGCGCGAGCCGGTGTTTCTGCACTTGGCCGGCGCCAGCCGCATGAAGGGCACCGAATGCCTGCTGGCGGTATGGCGCCGTCATCCGGAGTGGCCTCGCTTGATCGTACAGCAATCGCCCGCCACGGCGACGGTTGCCGAGGGCCCCGCGCCGGCGAACCTGGATCATCGCATCGGCTATCCGCGCGATATCGCCGAGATCGCGCGCCTGCAAAACCGTTGCCAGTACCACCTGTGCCTGTCCGAAGCGGAAGGCTGGGGGCATTACATCGTCGAAGCGATGGGCTGCGCCGCGCTGGTGATCACCTGCGACGGTCCACCCATGAATGAACTGGTGCGACCCGACCGCGGCGTGCTGGTGCAGGCGCAGGATGCCGGCGCGCTGAACGCCACCCATCGTTATCTGTTCGACGAAGCCGCCCTGGAAGCGGCCATCGAGCGCATCGTGCGCATGCCCGACGCGGAGCGCGACGCCATGCAGCAGCGCGCGCGCGCCTGGTT
>NZ_DATJMN010000200.1:0-2665 GCF_035508675.1 Dyella sp. | reverse complement strand
TGAGCCTTGCGCACAACGCCACGCTGGACTGGGGCAAGCTTGCTGCGGCCACCCTGGGGACGTTCCTCGCGCTGGCTGCATTGGGCGCGATCGGCGTGGCCTGCTCCGCGTTCGCGTCGCATCCTGCAGTTGCCGCCGTGGCCGCGTTGATGGTTGGGCTGGCGTTGAACTGCATCAATCTCGGCGCACAGCTAGCCGGCGTCAACAGCGGCTTTCTCAACTGGCTGGCGATGAGCACGCATCAGGAAACCTTGTTGCGCGGCCTGGTATCGAGCGCGGACATCGTGTGGTTCCTGCTGGCGATGGCCGTGGCGTTGGCGCTGGGCACGCAACGCCTGGCCGCCGATCGGGAGCGCGGCTGATGAACCAGCATGTACTTCGCCGCCTCCATGGCTGGGTGTTCGCACTGCTGGTGTTGCTGGGCGCCGGCGCGATCGGCTTTCTCACTGCGCGTCACGACCATATCGTCGACTGGACCTACAACAGTCGCGTCAGCATGTCCCCGGAAACGCGTGCCGTCTTGGCGAAATTCGATGGTCCGGTCGACATCGTCAGTTATGCGAGCCCGCAAGGCGATCTGCGCCAGACCATCGCCGCCGCGCTGCAGCGTTACCAGAAAGCCAAGCCCGATCTGCACCTCAGCTTCGTCGATCCGCAGCAGGATCCGGCCGCGATGCGCAATCTCGGCATCACGGTGGATGGGGAACTGATCCTGCATTACCGTGACCGCCAGCAACGCCTCGACACGCTGACCGAGCGCAGCCTAACCGACGCATTGGTGCGCCTGGTCCGCGGCAACGATCGCATCGTCGCCTTCGTCACCGGGCATGGTGAGCGTCGGGCCGATGGCGTGGCCAATGCGGATCTCGGCACGTTCGTCTCGCAGCTCGAACAAAGCGGCATGCGTGCGGTGCCACTGAATTTCTCGCAAGTAACCAGCGTACCCGCGCAAACCGACCTCGTCGTGCTTGCCGGCCCCCAGACGCCGTTGACACCGGGTGCCACCAAAGCGCTGACCGATTACCTTGCCAATGGCGGCAACCTGCTGTGGCTGGTCGATCCGGGCAACCTGGATGCCAGCCTGCAGCCCATCGCCGATACGCTCGGCATACGCGTGCTGCCTGGCGAACTGATCGATGCGTCGTCGCCGGCCGTGGGGCTGAAAGATCCCCGCATGATCGTCCTGGGCGATTACCCGCCCAGCATGATCACCCGCGGCTTCACGCTCACCACGCTGTTCCCGGAAGTCGCGCCGCTGGCAGAAGTACGCCAGAGCGATTGGAAGATCGAACCCTTCCTGCGTTCCAGCCCGCAAGCCACCACCCAATCGCTGAGTGGCAACGCGGCGGCGCCGCTGAAAGGGCCGCTCGATTTCGGTTTCGCTTTCAGCCGCCTCTCGCCCAGTCCGGCCAAGAGCGAGCAGCGCGTGGTGGTGATCGGCAACGGCGATTTTCTTTCCAACAGCTACCTGGGCAACGGTGGCAACCGCGCGCTGGGCGAGCGCGTGTTCAACTGGCTGTTGGGCGATGATCAGCTGATCAGCATGCCGCCACGCGGTGCGCCCGATCGCATACTCAACGTATCGCAAGGTGAACTGAGTGCGCTGACCATCGGCTTCATGCTGGTCATGCCCTTGCTGCTGCTGGTGGTGGGCGGCTGGATTGCCTGGCGCAGGCGGCGCGCATGAAACGTGCGCTGCAGCGCCAGTTATGGCTGCTGGCCGCGGTGGCTGCGTTGCTCGTCGCCGCGTGGTGGCAAGTGCGCAGCGACCGTGCCGCCGCCCCCGGCACGTTGCTAGCGATCGCCCCTGACAAGATCACGCGCGTAACCCTCGACATGGGCCACGCGCCTGCCGAGCATTACGTCAAACGTGGCGAGCATTGGTGGCGTACCGGCCAGCCAACACCGATGCGTGCCGACGACATGCGACTGGCCGAACTGCTGCGCATTGCCTCTGCGCCCGTGCAAAGCTGGCAACCCGCCAGCAGCTATGAGCTTGCAAAAATCGGCCTGGCACCGCCACAAGCGAAGCTGGAACTGGATGACGAAAGCTTGCGCTTCGGCGCGATGACCGCCATCGGCCACAACGTCTACGTGCAGGTCGGCGAGCGCGTAGGTATCGTCTCGCTGCGTTACATGCCGCGTTCTGCGCAAAGTGCCTCGATGATGCAGATGCAGTGACATGCCCGAACTACCCGAAGTCGAAACCACGCGGCGCGGTATCGCGCCCCACCTGATCGGCCGGCGCGTCGCCGCCGTGACGCTGCGGCGCGCGGACCTGCGCTGGCCGATTCCACACGAAATTACCGCGCTATTGCCCGGCCAACGCATTGATGAGGTAGAGCGCCGCGCCAAATACCTGCTGCTGCATACGCATGCGGGCAGCGCGCTGATCCATCTGGGCATGACCGGCGTATTGCGCGTGCTGCCGCCGGACGTACCGCCCGGCCTGCACGATCATTTCGATATCACGCTGGAGCCGCTGCAGGGTGAGCGTCCGCGCATCCTGCGCTTTACCGATCCGCGCCGCTTCGGTTGCCTGTTGTGGCAAGCGCCAGGCACCACGCACACATTGCTGGCCGAGCTTGGACCGGAACCGCTTACCGACGCCTTCGATGGCGATCTGTTATGGCATCACTCACGCGGCCGCAAGGCAGCCGTGAAG
>NZ_DATJMN010000199.1:0-4441 GCF_035508675.1 Dyella sp. | reverse complement strand
AATTCCGCCTGAAAACGATTGGCTTCGTGTTCCAGGATTTTCACCTGTTTCCCCGACTGACCACGGCCGAGAACGTTGCCATCCCGCTGGTGTTGCGGCACCAGGACTGGGATGCGTCGGTCGCCAAAGGCGTGCAGGCGTTGGCGATCGTCGGTTTGGAAAACCGTGCCGAACTGCCGCCGGTCAAACTCAGCGGCGGCGAACAGCAACGCGTGGCGATCGCGCGTGCGCTGGTGGGCGATCCGGAACTGCTCATTCTGGACGAGCCGACGGCATCGTTGGATGGCGATACCGGCCGGATGATTTTGCAATTCGTGCGGGAGCACGTCCTCAACCCCAACCGTTGCATCCTGATCGTCACGCACGATGCGCGCATTTTCGAATTTGCCGATCGCGTGATGCACATGGAAGACGGGCGCATTACCGACCATGCGAGCGCGGCGCCATGAACAATAGGATCATCTTCGGCCTGGCGGGGTGCGGCGTGTTGTTCGCGCTGGCCAGCGCGTATATCTACGGCCAGCAGAAACCGCCGCTGCCGCCGGTGTTCAGTCCACCCACCAATCCCTATGCCAGCGGCATCTATACCAACGGCATCGTGGAAAGCTACCAAGGCAGCGGCGAGAACATCAACATTTACCCGGATGTATCCGGACGCATCACGCAGATCGACGTGCATGAAGGCGATCGCGTCAAAGCCGGCCAAGCGCTGGTGGTGGTGGACGAATCGGTGCAGCAGGCGGCGGTGGCGCAACAGCAGCATCAGGCCGAAGCCGCGCTGGCCCAACTGCAAGCCTTGAAGGCGGAGCCACGCAAGGAAACGCTGGACGTCGCCGCCGCGCAAGTCATGCAAGCGCAGGCGGGCGTGCAAACCGCCAGCGATACGTATGAAAAACAGTTGCACTCCTATCGCATCGATCCGCGTTCGGTCAGCAAGGACGCGCTCGACAGCGCACGCGATGCCGTGCAAACCGCGCAGGCCAATCTTCACTACGCCCGCCGCCAGTACGCGCTGACCCGCGCCGGTGCGTGGATCTACGACATCCACAACCAGGAGGCGCAATACAACGCGCTGGAGCAGGCGTATGAGTCGTCGAACGCGCTGCTGCAGAAATTCACCCTGCGCGCGCCGGCCGACGGCGTCGTGCTGGCCATCAACACGGCGCCGGGCAGTTACGTTTCGCCGCAAGGCGCCTATGACAGCTATACGCAGGGCAGCGATCCGGTGGTGGTGATGGGCCAGCCGCAGGGTTACCTGTCAGTGCGCTGCTTCATCGACGAAATTCTCGTCTCCCGCCTTCCGCCGGCCGACCGCATACGCGCGCAGATGTCGTTGCGCGGTGTGGACGTAAAAATTCCGCTCGAATTCGTGCGCATCCAGCCGTACATCACGCCGAAGATCGAGCTTTCCGACCAGCGCCAGGAACGCGTGGATTTGCGCGTGTTGCCGGTGATCTTCCGGTTCAAGAAACCGGCCGATGTGGCGATCTTTCCGGGGCAGCAGGTGGATGTGTATGTGGGCGAGAAATAGGCGCTACGACGGAGCCGGGGTCTTTTCGCAAACCCGGCGCCGGGAACGGGCGGTTTTGACGCGCCACGCACTCTCGTCGCTGCTGCTTGCATTGACCTTGTCCGCCTGCGCCGCCGGTCCCGACTTCAAGCGCCCCGCCGCACCGCCGAATGCGCGCTACCTTCCGCGCAACGATCTGCCCATCTACACCACCGCCATCGGCCAAACCCAGCACTTCCGTTATGGCGCCGACGTCAGCGCCACCTGGTGGCATGCGCTGCGTTCGGAGGCCATCGACACGCTGGTGTCGCAAGCTATCGCCGGCAATCCCGACTTGCAGGCAGCGCAAGCCAGCCTGCAGCAAGCGCAGCACAGTTTGCGCGCGGGCCAAGGCATTTTCTTCCCGCAGATCGGCGGCAATCTCGATGCCGCGCGCGAGCGCTCGTCGCCAGCCGGACTCGGGCTGCCAAGCGCCGGCGGCATTTTCAACCTGTTTACGCTCGGTGCCACGGTCAGTTATGCGCTCGATCTGTTCGGCGGCGAACGGCGTACGGTGGAAGGGCTGCGGGCCGGCGTGGATATGCAGCGCTATACGCTGCAGGGTACCTATCAGACGTTGATCGGCAATGTGGTGAATACGGCGCTGGCGCGCCAGGCGTATGCCGATGAAATCACCGCGATGCACCAGCTCATTTCCCTGCAGACGCAGCAGCTTGCACTGGTGGATGCGCGCATCCGCGGCGGCGGGGAAGCCTACGCCGATCTGCTCAGCCTGCGCAGCGCGCGTGCATTGAATGTCGCGCAGCTGGCGTCGCTGGCGTTGAAGCGCGACCAGGCCGATCATCTGCTGCATACGCTGCTGGGCCAAACGCCCGGCGAAGCGCGCGTGCCGGATATTGATTTGGCCGCGTTGCATTTGCCGGCGACGCTGCCGGTCAGCCTGCCGTCCGACCTGGTGCGTCAGCGTCCCGACATCCTGGCGTCCGAGGCACGCCTGCACCAGGCCAGCGCAAACATCGGCGTGGCGACCGCGGCGCTGTTTCCAAGCATCAGCTTGAGCGGCGACTACGGCGCCGAGGCCAACACCACCGGTGCGCTGGATCAGCGCAAGAGTCGCTTCTGGAGCGCCGACGGTTCCGTGCAGCAACCGATCTTTCAGGGCGGCACGCGCTGGTTCAATCGCAAAGCGGCCATCGATGCCTATCAGTCGTCGCTGCAAAGCTATCGCAGCACGGTGCTGGCGGCATTCCAGCAAGTGGCCGACGTGTTGAAAGCCCTGCAGCACGATGCAGAAAGTTTGCAGGCCAATGATGAAGCGCAGCGCGATGCGGCCGAAGCCTTGCAACTGGTGCAGGCCAACTACGCGGCCGGCTTGTCGAATGATGTGGAGGTGCTGGTGGCGGACGCGCAATACCGCCAGGCCCGCATCGCCTATGTGCAGGCGCTGGCGCAACGTTATCAGGACACGGTGGCGCTCTATGTCGCCCTGGGCGGCGGCGGGTGGCACGTCACGGAGGGCGCCGCGGCCATGACCACGGCAAGGGCAGCGCAGCGCCCATGAAGACAGCACCGATGAAATACGGCGGCATCTTCAAGCTGGCCTACAAGCTGTTGGTGAACGACCGCGGCAAATTTTCCGCGCTGCTGCTCGGCATTACCTTCGCGGTGTTCCTGATGGTGGAAATGACCTCGCTGTTTGCGGGCATCCTCAACCGTTCGGCCGCCACCGTCACCAATGTGGGGGCGACGATCTGGATCATGGACCCGGCCGTGCAGACGGTCGCCAGCAGCATTCCCATGCCCGACTACCTGCTTGACGCCGTGCGCAGCATTCGCGGGGTGCGTTACGCCGTGCCGCTGTATTCGGGTGGCGCGCAGGTCAAGCTGAAAGACGGAACCTACCAGGCAGTCACTGTCATGGGTCTGGACGACACCAGCCTGGTCGGTCGCCCGGCGCTGGAGCAAGGGCATATCCAGGATATCTATGCCGAAAACGCCTTCATTGTGGTTAACGACGCCGAATATTCCAAACTGCACAAGCCCGGCGTCGGCACGGAATTCGAACTTAACGACCACCGCGGCGTCATCGTGGGGATCGCCAAAGTCAATGCGTTTGGCCTGTTCGGCGTTCCTACGCTCTACACCACTTATCGCCGCGCCATCGAATACATTCCCAATCCGCGCTTCACCATTTCCTACATCCTCGCCGAGCCGACCGATCCGCAACGGATCCCGCTGATCAAGCGTGAAGTGGCGGCGCTGGGCTATATGGCATTGACGAAGGACGAATTCGACCAGCGCATCGCCGATTTTTACAAATATCAGACAGGGGTCGGCACCAACATCATGCTGATGACCATCATCAGCTTCATCGTCGGCCTGACCATTTCCGCGCAGACGTTCTATACCTTCGTCCTGGAAAATCTGGACAAGTTCGGAGCGCTCAAGGCGATCGGCGCCAAGGGCTACGAGCTCACCTACATGATCCTGTTCCAAGTGATGTTCACCAGCCTGACCGGTTACGGGCTGGGCACGGGCTTGTGCGCAGTCATGATCACCGTCGCACGCTTGCGCCTACCCGACTACGCCGCGCTCATCACTCTGACCAACCTGGGGCTGGCGCTGGCCATGGTGGTCCTGATTGCTGCCATATCGAGCTACATCAGCATCCGTAAGGTGCTTAAAGTCGAGCCATTCGACATTTTTCGTGGCTGACGCGATCGCTTCCGTGGCGGAAGGCAGGGTCGCGTGTTGCGCTTGACCTGCATCAACGAGCCATCTTCCTTGCCATGGCACCGTGGCCTCGTTACCTAGGGGCTGTCCAATGACCCACCGAACGGGCAGCCATGTCGCCATGACCGGTGGTCAGCATATGTATTGAGTAGCCGCTCGTGCATGAGATTATTGCCCATCGCCACCGCTTCCGCGCCT
>NZ_DATJMN010000198.1:0-2319 GCF_035508675.1 Dyella sp. | reverse complement strand
GAAGCGCTGTCCGTTTCGGTGCAAGAGCATGGCAAGCCTGCCGTGGATGCATTGATCGCTGAGATTCCGCAAACCACGGACCCGGCCTTGCGCAACGCCATGCTGCAAGGTTTGAGCGCCGCGGAAACGCCGGAACTGGCGGATGAAGCACGCGATTTCGCGCTGACCAAGCAGGTGAAGGTCGGCGAGATGGCGGCGATCCTGCGTGGTGGCCGCGATACCTCCGCCGAGCGCGATGCGCTGTGGCATTGGTTCACGGGTCACTACGACCAAGTGCTGGCGCGTACCGGCAGCTTCGCCAGCGGCATGCTGCCGCGACTGGTGGGCGGCGGCAGCTGCTCCAAGGCCGAAGCGGATCGTCTGCAGACCTATTTCGAGCCGCGCTTGAAAGACATCACGGGCGCCGATCGCGGGCTTGCGCAGACGCGCGAACAGACCTTGTTGTGTGCCGCGTTGAAGGCAAAGCAGGATCCGGCAGCGATCTTGCGCTGATAACGATTTAACGCAGTCGACGAACGCCGGACGGTGCATGCCGTCCGGCTTTTTTTTGCCCTCAGGGGGCCGCCAAAAAATCTCTGTACACTGAATGGAACTCGACCAGGGGGGGCCTTATGCGCCAGTGGAAATGGATGTTCGGGCTGTTGTTCGTCGCCGTGTCGTTGCATGCGCAAGACGTACCCACCGCATTGCGGGACTGGCAGGGTTGGGTATTGCATGACGCGCCTTCGCACGCATGCCCGTTCCTTGCCAATAGCAATCCGGATACGGATACATATCAATGCATTTGGCCGGGTCGATTGAGCGTGGAAGCAGGCAAAGATGGCGGGACTTTCAGCCTCGATGTAAAGGTGGACGCGCCCAGTTGGGTCGAGCTTCCCGGGGACGAGCGCAGCTGGCCGCAGCAAGTGACGGCAAATAACAAGGCTTTGCCCGTACTCAGTCGTGACGACCATCCGGCACTGTGGCTGGAGCCCGGCAGTTACACCGTGCATGGCAATCTTCCTTGGGACTCCCGGCCTTCGCGCTTGCGGGTGCCGCCAGGCATCGGGCTGGTTTCCGTCGGTTTGGACGGCCATGCGGTAGAGCGCATCGAACGCAATGGCGATCAACTCACACTGGGCGAAGCTGCCGCCGCGCAGCGCCAGGCCGATGCGATTTCGGTACGAATTTATCGGCATGTCACCGATGGGCTGCCGCCGATGTTGGAAACGCAACTGCAGGTCAACGTTACCGGCAGTGCGCGGGAGCAATGGCTGGGACCTGTTTTACCGAAAGGCTTCATTGCCACGTCGCTCGACAGTGAATTGCCGGCGCAACTCGATAGCGATGGACGTCTTCGCGTGCAGTTGCGCCCAGGGCAGTGGCGAGTGATTCTCTCCGCGCGCGGTATCGACACCTTGCATGCGGTGAATATTTCGATGCCTGCCGAGCCTTGGCCAAAGCAGGAAATATGGAGCTACAGCGACGACCCCTCGTTGCGCAGTACGCGCGTCGACGGCCATGTTACCGATGCGGGGCAGGCGGGGGTTCCCGATAATTGGCGCCAATTGCCCGCCTATGTGCTCGACAGCGGCAATGGACTCACGGTTGAACAAGGTGTGCGCGGCGGTGAGGGCGGACCCGGCGATCAGGTCCACCTTCAACGCGAAATGTGGCTCGACTTCCATGGACGCGGTCTGAGCGTCAGCGACCATCTCACCGGCAAACTGCAGCATGCGCAACGCCTGGATGTTGCTGCGCCATGGCGACTGCAGCGTGCCGCGCAAGGAGGCACGCCATTGCTCGTGACACAGGAGGGCAATGGTCATACCGGTGTCGAATTGCGCAACGCGAATCTGGATTTGAAAGCCGGATTGCGTATCGACGATCGCGGCGGTTCGCTGCCGAGTATTGGATGGCTTACGTCGGTGGAGGATATCGATGCCGTGCTGCATCTTCCTTACGGCTATCGCTTGCTCGGCGCGAGCGGTGTGGATCGTTCGCCGGATTCGTGGATCGCGCAATGGAGCCTCCTGGATCTCTTTATTGTCGCTTTGATCGCGTTGCTCGCCGGCCGTCTGCTGGGCTGGCGTTGGGCGCTATTGGCGGCGTTGTTCCTGATTCTGTCACTGCACGAAGCGGGTGCTCCACGTTGGATGCTGGGTTTGGCGCTCGCGTTTGCGTTGCTGATGCGTGCTTTGCCACCCGGCAGGTTGCGGCAGGTTTCGCGGATCATCGCATCGCTAGCGTTGGCCCTGACGGTGCTATGGACACTGCCATTCGCCAAAACGCAGTTGGAGGATGCCTTGCATCCGCAGCTTGAGAACAACGGTGGTTATG
>NZ_DATJMN010000197.1:0-3603 GCF_035508675.1 Dyella sp. | reverse complement strand
GAACGCGAATTGCCGGCGCGCGTGTACTGCATCGATGCGCGCAGTGGCCGCATGCATGTCGTTACCGATCAATTCGAAGGCCCGAACGGCCTGTGTTTCTCGCCGGACGAAACGAAGTTGTACCTGGTGGAATCGGGCCTGCAGTTCGCCGCCGAACCGCGCGGCGAAATCTGGGTGTTCGACGTGCAGGCCGAAGAAAACCAGCCGCCGCGCCTCGCCAACGGACGGCGATTCGTAAGCGCTCACGCCGATGGCATCCGTTGCGACGAAGCCGGCAACCTGTGGGCGGCCACGTCCGATGGCGTGAGCTGCTTCGACCCGCAAGGCAAGCTGATCGGCCGCATCAAGCTGCCGTGCAAGGCGGCCAACTTGTGTTTTGGCGGGCGTTACTACAGCCGCCTATTCATCTGCGCCTCGCAAACGCTGTATGCGATCTACACCAATTGCCGGGGCGCACAGCGGCCATGAGCCTCGGGCGCGCATGGCGCGTGAAGTATGTAAGCCGCAATGTCACCGACTTGCCGCGTGCACTGGCTTTTTACTGCGATACGCTGCACTTCACGCTGCTGGAGCAAACGCGGCGCGGCCAGCGAGCCACCGCCTGCCGCGTGGCGCGCCTGCAACTGGGCGAGCAGGAGTTGCGGCTGGTGGCGTTCGATTCGCACGGCTTTCCCTATCCGTCGCGCCATAGTGCTGCCGATCCCTGGTTTCAACACCTGGCCATCGTGGTGGCGGACATGCCCGCCGCGTATGCGCAGCTGTGCCGCCACGCGTTCGAGCCGATCAGCCAGGGCGGCCCGCAAACCCTGCCGCCGGCAAGCGGCGCGGTCACCGCTTACAAGTTTCGCGATCCGGACGGACATCCGCTGGAATTGATCCATTTTCCCGTCGGCGTGGGCGACCCACGCTGGCAGCATCGCGCCGGATTGTTTCTCGGCATCGACCAAACGGCGCTGGTGGCTGCGGACTTGCCGCAGTCGTTAGCGTTCTACCAGCAACTGGGTTTCCGCGTGATGTCGCGTTCACGCCAGCGCGGGCCGGAGCAGCAACGGCTGGATGGCATCACCGATGTGGACGTCGAGGTGGTCGCGCTGGCCGCAGCGCTGGATGAACCACCGCGGCTGGAGCTGCTGTGCTATCGCGCGCATGCAGATGAAGGGATGGCGATGGCCCCGGACGATGTGGCGGCAGACCGGACGGTGATGGAGGTGGAAGGCGGCCGCAACGTCTTGGTGAAGGATCCGACAGGACATCGCCTGGTATTGCGGCGCCGGTAGGCCGGGATGCAATCCCAGCATCGCCATGCCAACGAAAGCTGGGATTTCATCCCAGCCTACGGGCTTCGGCACGCACAGATAGCCGTCCAAAAAAACACTCCCCCCACAGCCACTTCACCCACCCTAGATCGCGCGATGCGCATCGTCAGGCGACACAACGCTACCGGTCAAAAACACCGTGGTCAAAGCCACCGACGACCACTCCAGGCCCAACATGCCGCTCCCGCACGACGCATCCATCGTGTACCGTGGCGGGCTGTTCGTGCTCGCCCTGTTTGCCTGCCTGTATGCCGCCAGGGAAGTGGTATTGCCGCTGGTACTGGCCTTTTTCCTCAAGTTGCTGGTGCAGCCGGCCATGAAGCTGTTGAAGCGCCTGCGCGTGCCGCGCTTGGTCGCAGCATTGCTGGCGGTGGCCCTGCTGCTCGGCATCTTCTTCGGGCTGGCCGATCTGCTCAGTTCGCCCGCTGCAGAGTGGGCGCAACGCCTGCCGCAAGGCCTGCCGCGCCTGCAGCAGCGCGTGCGGATCATCAGCCAGCCGATGGACAAGCTGGGCAAGCTGTTCAAGCACGCGCAGAGCGCGGTAGTCGGCAGCGGGGCGCAACCGCCTTCATCCGGCGGCACGGACTTCCAGCAGTTGCTGCTCTCCACCATGCACCACTTTGCCTCCGGCTTCGTGTGGACGATGCTGATGCTGTTTTTCCTGTTGCTCGCCGGCGATACCTTCCTGCGGCGCCTGGTGGAAGTGATGCCGACCTTCGGCGACAAGCGGCAGGTGATCGATATTGCGCAGCAGGTGGAAAGCGATATTTCCGTCTACCTGATCACCATCACCATCATGAACACCCTCGTCGGCATTGCCATCGGCGTGGGCATGTGGCTATTGGGCCTGCCCGATCCGCTGCTGTGGGCGGTGACCGCTTTCATGCTCAATTACGTGCCGATCTTCGGCCCGCTCACCGGCATGGTGATGTTCCTGGCCGTGGGCATGCTAAGCCTGGACCCGCTGTGGAAGGCCTTCATGCCGATGGCGGTGTACATCTGCGTGCACGTCACCGAAGGCGAAGCGGTGACCCCGATGATTCTTGCGCGGCGCTTCACGCTCAATCCGGTACTGGTGATGGCGTCGTTGTTGTTCTGGGATTGGATGTGGGGCATTCCGGGCGCGGTGCTGGCGGTGCCGTTGCTGGCGATCTTCAAGATCGTCTGCGATCGCGTGCGGCCGCTGGCGGCGCTGGGGCATTTCATCCAAGGGGAGCGGCGGCGGGTGTGGGAGCCGTGATGGTGTCGATGCCATTTCAAAACCGCTCGCCATTCCGGCCTTCGCCGGAATGGCGAGCGTATTGAAACGACATCAGCCATCACTTCAGCGTAAGCCCCGCCTCCAACGGCGTGTCGTTCGACGCATCACCCACATACACCTTGAACACGCCCGGATCGACCTTCCAACCGTGGTGGCCGACGTCGTAATACGCGAACGCCCGACGATCCAGTTGCAGGCTCACGTGCTGCGTCTGCCCCGGCTGCAGGCGCACCTTGCGGAATGCCTTCAGCTCGCGCGCCGGACGCGGCACCGTGGCCGACGGATCGCCCACATACACCTGCGCCACTTCGGCGCCCTCGCGCTGGCCGGTGTTGGTGACGTCGAACGATATCTCGACCTGATCGGGCCCCAGCGTCTTCGTCGTGAGATTCGTGAAACCGAAGCGGGTGTACGACAAGCCGTAGCCGAACGGAAACAGCGGCTGCGTTTTGTCCGGATGGCTGGTGTACCAGCGATAGCCGAGGAACACGCCGTTGCCGTAAGTCACCGAAGGATTGGTGCCGGCGGGATGCGGCGGCGCGTCGTACCAGTCATGGCTGGGATTGTCGGCCCATTGCCGCTCGAAGCTGATCGGCAGCTTGCCTTCCGGCGAGTGTTCGCCGAACAGCACCTGCGCGATCGCCGTGCCGCCCTCCTGCCCGGGATACCAGTTCTGCAACAGCGCCGGCACGCGATCGAGCCAGCCGTCGGTGGCATAAGCACCGCCGGAGGTCACGGTCACCACCGTCTTGCGGTTGACGTCGGCCACCGCTTCGATCAGCGCTTCCTGCCCCCATGGCAACTGGAACGTGCGGTCGTAGGCTTCGCTTTCGGAACTGGGATCGAAGCCGACCGCGACCACCGCGGCATCGGCCATCGCGGCGATCTTCCTGGCATCGGCGGAAATCAGATCGTCGATAGCAATCACGCCCAAGCCCATGCGGCTGTAATCGACGTCGGGCTTGTAATCGAGGCGGATCGTCACCGGCTGGTTCGCGTGCAGGCTCAAGGTGGCATACCGCGGCG
>NZ_DATJMN010000196.1:0-2586 GCF_035508675.1 Dyella sp. | reverse complement strand
CAACAACGCAAGACAACGCGACCAGAATTTCGCGCACACATCGAGCGTTTGCGCCGCCACGGCGAAGAAGGTCAGCACCTCGAAGCTCCCCGGGGCTGCCTGCGGAGCCGCGAAGCCATACGACGCCGACTGGAATTCCGTGAGCTTGATGTTGAAGGCCATTGCCGAGTGGAGCCGGCCGGCGTGATCGCGCAGACAGCAGATGAGCTGGTCGGCGTAGGGGACACGGGTCTTCAGGCGACGGGTAGCATGGTCCCACAGCCAGAGTTTTTGCACCAGACGGTTGGTCGTCACCCCGGAAAACGACTGGTAAAACGCCGATTCGTATTCCTCTACCGCTACAGGATCGGACGAGTCGAGCACTTCAAAGTTGAAGTTCATGTGGTCTCACCCCAAATGCACTGGTATCTCGCGCGAGGGAACAAGCCCGAGTTGCGCTTTCGCCACTACCGGTTCATCGTCCGCGCGTTGCAGCCGGTAGCGCTGGCCGATGATGGCCAGCGTGGCAATCATCTCCGTCATGCTGAAATCGTTGCCCACGCAAACATGCTTGCCGGTGGCGAACGGCATGAAGGCCGCACGAGGAACGGCGGCCTTCTGCGCGAAGCGCTCGGGCCGGAATTCTTCAGGATCCGGGCCCCACACCGGGTCGCGATGGATCCCATACACCGAGATCAGGATGGTCGCCGATTTCGGGACCCTGTAGCCGTTGATCACGTCTTCCCGGACGCACTGTCGCGCGATGTTGTACGCCGGCGGATACAGGCGCATGGTTTCCTGAATGATCTGCGTGATGTAAGCGAGCCTGGGCAAGTCATCCCATTGCGGCAGGCGGCCTTGCAGCACGCGATCGACTTCCTCGTGCCACCTGGCGGCGCAGGCTGGATGCGAAGCCAGCAGGTACAACGCCCAGGCCATCACGTTTGCGGTCGTCTCAAACCCGGCCATGAAGAGCGTCTTGGTCTCGTCCATGACGGTTTGCAGCGGCAACGGCTGGCCGCTGTCAGGGTCCTTCGCCGACATCAGCACACTAAGAAAATCAGGCTGTCCAGGCTGGCCGTTTGCCAGGCGTGACTTGATATGGAAATCGATGAAGCGGTCGAGGGTTTCGCGGTCGCGGTTGAACTTGCGATTACGGTGAATGGGACAGGATAGCGGAACAGGAAAGGGAGAGGTGTTGTACTCGCGCAACCGCTGCATGGCCCCGCGCATGGCGGTTCCCAGGCGATAGGCCGTGTCCTGATCGATGTCGGTGGAGAGCAGCATGCGGCTGATCGCCCCCATCGACAGCCGCTGCGTCTCGCGAACTAACCCCACCGGCGTTCCGGAGGCCCGCTTGCCATCCCACTCCTTCAGCACTTCGCAGACGGAATCGCAGACGGTAGGCACCAGTTGTTTCAGGTGCTCGCCCCGCAGGAGTGGATTGATCAGCGCGCGCCGCTTGCGCCAGGTAGCACCCTCGCTTGCGGCCAGGCCGTTGCCGATGACCAGCGCCAGCCGCTTGTAGTGCGCGCTGCGTTCGTAGTGTTCGCGATGCGTGACCAGAATCTGGTGGGCGACATCGGGGCTCGCCGTCGCCAGAAACCGCCTGTGCAGAACCCGAAACTGAGTCAAGCCCTGGTTGCGCTTTCCCTGCTCGGCGACAAAGAGGTGAGCTGCGTGCGCAAATTCATTCGCGCTTCCCAGCAGCCAGTGGCCATCCGTCGTGGGAATGGGCTGCGCGCCGTGCGCGATCGGGGTCGACGGCATCTCTACGTCAGGCAGTGACTGGCACAGAGCTTCGCTCATGACTCTCCTTGTTGATCAGGTCCCTGGTTTGTTCGACGAAGGCTTTATCAAGGCCGGCACCGGTCTCCAGCAGGCGGCCCAACAGATGCGAGAAGCCCGCAATGCCCATGCCGTCGACAATGTCGTGATCGGCGGCGCCGGACAGGCACAGCATCTTGCGCGACACAACGCGGCCTTCGCTGCTCAGTTGCAGGCGTGGCGTGATGTTGCCGATGGCGAGCGAGGTCGTATGCGCGGTGCCGGCCACCGCGAAGACCGGGTTGGTGCCAACCTGGCTGCGCACGTTTGTCACCAGCATGGTGCCGTTCACCTGCTTGAACAGATATGGGTTGCGTTTGCACCGCCAGGCCGCAAGCCGCCGCAGGATATAAGGCAAGCGGCCCAGCTTCCGCCGCGCCTGCACCGCGGCGTCTCCGTCGAGGTCGGGCGCTCGCACGGCCTGCCGGATCTCCCAATTGATCTCTGCCAGCGTTTTGTTTTGCGCCCCACGAATGATGTGAGCCACCGGGATACGCACGCCGCCCGGCAGCCGCTTGTCCATCGGCGAGAGCAAGTCGATGTCTTCAAAGGTCAGCAGCTTTCTGCCGTGACGATAGGTGTGCATCACCGGATGCTGCATGGCGGCCTGCACGATGCAGTAGACGACAAAGGCGTGAAAGGAAATTCCGATGCGCAGCTCCTTCTCGATGCGGCGAATCGCTGCCAGGCTGTCGGTGACGTCCACTTCGGTCGTGCCATGAATAACGTGGGCCCGCCCCTGCCAGAAGAACATGAGCAGAGCATCGCGAATCTCTGGCC
>NZ_DATJMN010000195.1:0-3099 GCF_035508675.1 Dyella sp. | reverse complement strand
GAAGATCGGCGGATACGGTTTTCTGCGCTTCAGCCTGCCGATCGTGCCGGATGCCTCGCATCAGTTCGCCTGGGTGGTGATCCTGCTCAGCCTTATCGCCGTGGTCTACATCGGCTACGTGGCGCTGGTGCAGGAGGACATGAAGAAGCTGGTGGCCTATTCGTCCGTGGCGCACATGGGTTTTGTCACCTTGGGCATCTTCATCGCCTTCATGCTGGTGCGCGACCAGGGCAATACCGATGCCGCGCGCCTGGGCATGCAGGGCGCGATGGTGCAGATGATCTCGCACGGCTTCGTCTCCGGCGCGATGTTCTCGTGCATCGGCGTGCTGTATGACCGGCTGCACACCCGCCTGATCAAGGATTACGGCGGCGTGATCAACGTGATGCCGTGGTTCGGCTTCTTCTACGTGCTGTTCGCTATGGCCAACTGCGGCCTGCCGGGCACCAGCGGGTTCGTGGGCGAGTTCATGGTGATCCTGGCCAGTTTCAGCGCCAACCCGTGGATCGCGCTGTTCGCCGCGTTCACCCTGATCATCGGCGCGGCGTATACGCTGTGGCTGGTCAAGCGCGTGCTATGGGGCGAAGTGACCAACCCGCACGTGGCCGAGATGAAGGACATCAACGGCCGCGAGTGGCTGGTGCTGGGTGCGTTCGCCGCGTTGACGCTGCTGGTCGGCGTGTGGCCGGAACCGCTGACCCACCTGATGAGCACCTCGGTGGATCAGCTCGTGCAAGCGCTCGCCATTCATAAGGTTTGATCGACCATGCCGACTATCAACGACATTCTCATCATGCTGCCGGAGTTCTTTCTGGTTGCGGCGGCGTGCGTTCTTCTGCTGGCCGACGCCTTCATGAAACCAGCCGAGCGCGTGTACCTGCACTGGCTCTCCATCGGCGTGCTGGTGGTGACCGGCTACCTGGTGCTGCGCTATCAACCCGAGACCGCGGTCACCGCGTTCAATGGCATGTTCATTCGCGACGGCTTGAGCACGATCCTCAAGTTGTTCGCGATCCTGTCGACCATCCTGGTCTTCATCTACGGCCGTCCGTACATGGTCGACCGCAAGCTGTTCGTGGGCGAGTTCTACACGCTCATGCTGTTTGCGGTGATTGGCGTGATGCTGCTGGTTTCGGCCGGCAGCCTGGTGATGATCTACCTCGGCCTGGAACTGCTGACCCTGTCGTCGTATGCGCTGGTGGCGCTGAACCGTGATTCCAGCCTGTCCTCGGAAGCCGCCATCAAGTACTTCGTGCTGGGTGCGTTGTCCTCGGGCATGTTGCTGTACGGCATGTCGATGATCTACGGCGCCACCGGCACGCTGGGCCTGGCACAACTGCATGAGGCGATCCCGCACAGCGCGATGCCGCACCTGCTGGTGTTCGGCCTGGTGTTCCTGGTGATCGGCGTGGCGTTCAAGCTTGGCGTGGCGCCGTTCCACATGTGGATTCCGGATGTCTACGAAGGCTCGCCCACGGCGGTGACGGCCTTCATCGGCTCGGCCTCCAAGCTGGCCGCGTTCGGCATGGCGTTCCGCCTGCTGGCCACCGGCATGGGCGACTTCTCGCAGCACTGGCAGATCATGCTGGCGGCGCTCGCGGTGCTGTCGCTGGCGATCGGCAACGTGGTGGCCATCGTGCAGAGCAACCTCAAGCGCCTGCTGGCCTATTCGACCATCTCGCACATGGGCTACCTGCTGCTCGGTTTGGTCAACGCAGGTCCGGAAGGCTATGCCGCCGCGATGTTCTATGCGGTGAGCTACGCGCTGATGTCCACCGCAGCGTTCGGCGTGATCCTTGCGCTGAGCCGTGCCGGCTTCGAATGCGACAACATCGACGATTTCAAGGGCCTCAACCAGCGCGCACCGTGGATGGCGTTCCTGATGATGCTGGCGCTGTTCTCGCTGGCTGGCGTGCCGCCGCTGTTCGGCTTCTTCGCCATGCTGCTGGTGCTGCAGGCAGCCATCCATGCCGGCATGTTGTGGTTGGCGATCGTCGGCGCGGTGTTCGCCATCATCGGCCTGTACTACTACCTGCGCGTGGTGAAGGTGATGTACTTCGACAAGCCCGAAGCCGGCACCGAAGTGCGAGTCCAGCCCGATTTCACGCTGCGCCTAGTGCTGTCGCTGAATGCCTTGGTGCTGCTCGGACTTGGCTTGTACTGGGGCCCGCTGCTGAGCTGGTGCAAACAGGCCTTTGTGGGTTGAGAGAAAAAACTTTCCCGCAAAAGAGAAAAATAGCCGTCATGGTCTTGCAAGAATTCGGCCAAGTCGCTAACATTCTCGGACTCTGATGCGGGGTGGAGCAGTCTGGCAGCTCGTCGGGCTCATAACCCGAAGGTCGTAGGTTCGAATCCTACCCCCGCTACCACGTTCATCAGAAAAGCCGGCGATCGCAAGATCGCCGGTTTTTTTTATGCTCCTGGATAGCCGCGGCGATATGCGGATTTGCCTGTCTCGAAGGGCGATAAATCATTGCGTTGCAGCGTCCTGTTCCGTATACTTTCCAAACTCTGTAGCGGTCAGACGCGCGTGATACAGGCGCGAAACGGCAGGCGACCAGATCTTTCTTGGACAAGAAAGCCTCCTAGCGAGGCTTTTTTGTTGGGCGTAAGGATGCGGATGCGTCTTGTCGGGTGATAATCACCGGCTTGGAGCGCGCGGAAAGGCTCTGGTGGAGCGGGACATCGGCAAGGTAAGGGAATGGGCCGTCAGAGCCCATTTTTTGTTTCTGGCAACGGTATCGAGAGAGTGGACACACAGGCGCTAGCACAACGCTTCACCGAGGTTTTGGCAGATCTGCAGCTGGAATGCATCGGTGTGGAATTCAGCCCGTCCCAGGGGCAGAGCACGCTGCGCGTCTACATCGATACCGAAGGGCGCGAGGTCACCCTCGACGATTGCGAGGCGGCCAGCCGCGAGCTGTCGGCCCTGCTCGACGTTGAAGACCCCATTCCCGGTCACTACGTGTTGGAAGTGTCCTCGCCGGGCATCGACCGCCCGCTGTTCACCGCCAGGCAGGTTGCGAAAGCGATCGGGCAGGAAGTAAAGGTTCTGTTGAAGGCCCCGCTGGAAGGACGCCGACGCCTGCGCGGTAAGGT
>NZ_DATJMN010000194.1:0-2815 GCF_035508675.1 Dyella sp. | reverse complement strand
CGGCTCTTCGCATCGTCCAACGCGATATCGCCTTTGTCGAAGCCGATCGTGCCCAGGGTCAGCTTCCAGGACGAAGGCTGCGTGCTTTGCGGAAATTTGAACAGCCAGTTGGCATCGCCCTGGCTGTTGCGTTCCAGGTCCACATGCAGGGCGGTGAGCTGCACGTACGGAATGTAGATGTGATGCAACAGCAGCGGCAGCGGCGAAATCCGGAACTGCAGGCCGCCAAGTTCAACCAGCTGCGGTTGCTTGGTCCAGGCAGGGTTGCCGATTGTGATCGTGCGCGCGGTAAAGGTCGGCCACGGCACCAGGCCGCGCAGGCCATGCTCGCTCGGCTCGCGTTGCCACGCGGCACTCAGGTTGCCATGGATTACAAATGGACGGCCGATGGCAGCGCTGACCTTGTCGTCGATCGTCGGCTTGAGGCGGTTCCAGTCGAACAGGGCAACGAACAGGATCAGCGCGAGCACCAGTACCAGCAGCACGCCCCCGATCCAGGCCAGTAGTTTGTAAGCGAGCCTCATTACGCCTGCCTTTGCAATCGCCAGACCCGATACGTTATCGCCCCACCTAACTACGAGCGAGGCGAAGACAGCGTGTAATCGGCGTGCAAGCTTAGGGGCGGATTCATCTGCTCCCCCCCGGGCGGGCGCCTCACCTGCCGGCAAGAGGCATGCAAGCGCTCAATGCTTGTCGCTTGCCGTAGCCTCCACGCGCACCGGCACATCGATGTTGCACAGGTCGATCTTGCCGGCAGGCAATGTGTAGAACGCATCGCGACGATTGCGCTTGGCGTCGATGATGGCGGCGAAGGTGGCGCTGTCGGTGCGCAGCACCTGCAGTTTTTCGCGCTGCGCAGGCGGCAGGTCGGACGCCAGCTTTACCGACAGGATCGGCACGCGCTGTCCGGCCTGCGTATAAAAGCCAAGCGCACCGGTGCCGCGCGGCAGGCCAGACAGATGGGCCATGCCTTCGAGCACGCGACCGGCCACGGCCAGATTGCGGTCGATCTGGCGCGGCGCCTGACCGATCGCCACATAGAGGGAGCTGCCGTTGCCGCTGTCCGGCGCGACGTCGCGCGCTACGCCGACCATGCCATAGCAGTGCACCAGCCATTCGCGTCCGCTGGCCGGGTCGCGTGCCACCGGAAAGCCTTCGCTGAAACCCACTTGCGGCGCGTACACGTCGCCGTCGGGCAGCGCGGTCCACGGCAACGTGGCGTCGATCGCGCGCGTGTACTCCGGCGCCAGTGTGCGCTTGGCGCTGCCTAGCGGTTTGATCTTGCTCTTGTCGCCATTGTCATCGTCATTTGGGTCGCCCCATTGGGTGACGAAGTTGTCCTGCACGCGGATGATCGCCAGCCCGTCGAAATAATGCTCGCGCACCAGTGTGCGGATATTGGCAGCGTGCAGCGGCGTGAAGTCGGGCGCCAGTTCGATTACCACGCGGCCCTGTGGCAGCTGCATGTACAGCAGGTTCTGCGGATCGGGCGTGCGCCATTCCGAAGGCTTGGACTTGGCCAGCAATTCCTTCGCCGTGGGCGTGGCCTTGGATGTATCGGCCGCGGCCGGCAGTGCCAGCAAGCCGATCGCGGCCATCAGCGCGGCGGAAAGACGGTACAGGCGCATGGGGTCCCCTTGATGCGATGGATAAAGGCCGACGGTAGCAGAGGCGCTTGGCGCGGCGTAGTGGCACGCGCGGCGCGGGGGCAGGCCGCCGGCGCTGTCATTGCTCGTGGCCACACATCGGCTTGCCGAGGCGAAGCGCGATAATGCATCGGCGAGACACGCGTTTTTGAGGAGACGCCCTTGAAAGACACCGTCCATCGGCATCGGGTCGTGATCGTCGGCGCAGGCTTCGGTGGGCTTGCAGCTGCCAGGCAGCTGGGCGCGCAGAACGTCGAGGTCACGCTAGTCGATCGCAGCAATCATCACCTGTTCCAGCCGTTGCTGTACCAGGTGGCGGGCGCGGCGTTGGATATCTCGCAGATCGCGTGGCCGATCCGGCATGTGCTGCGCCGCTTTAAGAACATCACGACGCTGATGGCCGAGGTGGAAGGTGTGGATACCGCGAGCCGCACGGTATCGCTGACCGACGGCAAGCGTCTTCCCTACGACAGCTTGGTGCTTGCCACCGGAGCCAAGCATGCCTACTTCGGCCATGACGAATGGGCGCAGCATGCGCCGGGATTGAAAACGCTGGGCGATGCCTTGTCGATCCGGCAACACTTGTTGACCGTGTTCGAACAGGCGGAGCGCGAAATCGGTCCCGATCGGCGGCAATTGCTGCAGACCATCGTGGTGGTCGGTGCGGGCGCCACCGGAGTGGAACTGGCGTGCACGATCGCCGAGCTGGCGCACGAGGACATGCCGGGCGATTTCCGCTGCGTCGACACGCGCAAGGCGCGCGTCCTCCTGATCGAAGCCGGCGCGAGGGTGCTGGCCGGTTTTCCCGAGCCGCTCGCCACCTATGCGCAGCAGACGATGGAACACTTGGGCGTCACGGTACTGTTGAACCATCCCGTCACCGATTGCCGCGCCGAGGGCGTCGTCAGCCACGACACGCTCATCGCCGCCGGCGCTGTTTTCTGGGCCGCGGGCGTGCGTGCCTCGCCGGTCGCGCAATGGTTGAACGCACCGGCGGACAAGGCCGGGCGCATCCGGGTGGAACGCGATCTCAGTGTTGCCGCGCATCCGGAGATTTTCGTCATTGGGGACGCGGCCTTGCTCGAGCAGCACAACGGCCAACCGGTACCCGGCCTGGCGCCCGCGGCCAAACAGGAGGGGCGCTATGTCGCCCAGGTCATCCGGGGCCG
>NZ_DATJMN010000193.1:0-8173 GCF_035508675.1 Dyella sp. | reverse complement strand
TGGCATCCACCAGCTTGTCCAGGGTTTGCTTGTAGAAGCTGTCGAAGCGGCCACCGTAGCCGAACAGTTCGCCGAAGTTCTGCAACGGAATATCGGTGGCGCTGTTGGGCGAGAACGGATAGCGGCCGCGGGTAAAGTCCGCGCAATCCTTGCCGGCCGCCTGCTGGAAGGCATCGCCGAGCGCACCGCTGGTGCCGGTGGCTACCAGCGCCTGGCTCTTGCCGGTCAAGGCGGCCACCCACGCGGAAACCGGCGGCGGCAATTGCGAGGCTTCCTGCTGCGCCATCAGCAGTTGCGGATTGGGCTGGCCGGCGGCGCTGCTGAAGTCGGTCATGGTCAGCAGCGTCTTGCTGAGCTGGTCGAGCACGCTCAGCGTGTGATCGATCGGCGTGCTGCCGGGTCCGCCATCGGTGAGCTTGTTGAGCGCATCGAAGTGCGCGCTGATCGCGTCACCGGGCTTGGCGTCCGGCTGGCCGCCCTCCCCTTTGCCGTTGATGCCGGCGCCGGCCAGTGCACGCATCACCGCGGTTTGTTCGGCGCGTTGCTCGGCGCGCTTTTCCGCTGCCTTCTTCAACGCGCCTTCGGCCTTGTCGGCATCGCTTTCCGGCGGTGCGCGCAGCAGGTCGTGGGTGTTGTCGCGCACCACCATCAGCAGCGACTTCAGCGGCGAACTGGGGCCGGACAGTTTCGCGGCGATAGCGCTGGCGTCCTGGATGTTGGCAATGGGCTGCAACTGCAAGTCAGCCAGCAGCGCGTCCCATACCTTGATGTAATCCTGCTGGTACAACGCCAGCACTTGCTGCGCGAGCTTGGCTTGCTGGATCGCATCGATCTTGCCGGCGCCGAAGACCCAGTCATCCTGGGTGAACTGCTTCACCGCTTCCTCGATGCCCTTGTTCACTTCCATCGCGAACACCGGCTGGGTGTACAGCGCCGGGATCGGCTCGGACAGCGACGCACCGCTGCTGCGGCGGAACACGTTGCCGAGCAGGCCCAGTTCCTTGTCCAGCTGCAGCGGCGGGTGATCGGAGCTGTCCATGCCGAGCTTGAGGCTGCCGTAGATCAGGGTGGAAAGGTCGGCCGTGCGCAAGGTGCTGCGCGCCTGCTCCACCAGTTGGTCATCCAGGTGCAGCGGGCGCAGTTGCCCGGGCTGCTCGACCAGCGCGAGGAAATGCTTGGCCAACGCTTTTTGCAGCACCGGATCGCCGGGGAAGATCTTGCGCCATTCGATATCGGTGAGCGCGACCAGCTCGTCGGCGTTCTGGTGCTTGGGTTCGCCCAGCATCAGGTAACCCTTGAGGTAGTAGTACAACGCCTGCGGATCGCTCGCGCTGCTGGTCAGTCCGCCGCGGAACTGCGAGGCCACGCCCGGCAGCAGCAGGCCGTTGAGTTCGCGCACATAGGCATCGTGTACTTCATCGCCTACCGCGTGGCCCTGGTACAGGCCAAAGCGCATCGACAGCGGCACGCTGCCCTTGTATTGCTGCGCAACGTCCTGCACGCCGGACAGGCCCTCCAGCCGCTCCAGCACGCGCGCGAAATAATCCTTCTGCGTGGCCGCGCCGGAGACGTCGCTGGTCGCCGGATAGTTCTTCAGCGCATCCTCGACCTGCGACAGATAGGCGCTGTTGCGCCCGTAGCTTTCGACAAAACCGGCCAGCAGCAACACGGTGACCACCAGCACGCCCAGGTACGAGGCCGCCTGCAGCAGGATCTTCTGCCGTTCCAGTTTCGGGTCGGTACCGGCGAAGCCGGATTCGCGGAACAGCACGTCCTTGAGCAGGCGCTCCACGAAGAAGGTGCGCTGCTGCGCGCCGGGTGCATGCACTTGCGCGGCATCCAGGCCGAAGGTGCGCGCCACCGCCGCCATCATGCGGTCGATCGGCGTGCCTTCCTGCGTGCCGGAGGAGAGATACACGCCGCGCAACAACGGCGGCGTGCCGTAGGCATAACCGGTGAACACGCCCTCGACGAACTGGCGCATGGTTTCGCGCAAGGCGCTCAGTTGCTGCGGGAACGACAGGATGGCCGCGCGCCGGTTGGCATCGCGTTCCGCATGCAGGCGGCTCAGGATGCGCGTGTGCAGCCGGTTCAGCAGCAACTCGAATTCGCTGCCGAACTGTTTGGCCGAAGTACCGTTCATGGTCTGCTCGACCGGGAACGACATGCCCCATACCTGGCTGCGCAGCTCCGGGCTGAGATCGTCGAAGAATTCGCTGAAGCCGGCGATCAGGTCGCACTTGGTCAGCACCAGGTACACCGGTACGCCGATGCGCAGCTGCGTGGACAGTTCATCCAGGCGGCGGCGCATCGCCTGCACGTGCTCCTGCATGCCGTTCTGGTCCAGCGTGAGCAGGTCGGACATGCTCATCGCGATCAGCACGCCATTGATCGGGCGACGCTTGCGGTATTTGCGCAGCAGCTTGAGAAACTCGCTCCACGCCGAAGCATCCGCGGCTTGATCGGATTGCTGCATGGTGTAGCGGCCGGCGGTATCCAGGAACACCGCCTCGTCGGTAAACCACCAATCGCAGTTGCGCGTGCCACCGACACCGCGCAGGGCTTGCTTGCCGAAGCGCTCGGAGAGCGGGAAATTCAGGCCCGAATTCTGCAGCAGCGTGGTCTTGCCGGAACCCGGCGGGCCGATCACCACGTACCACGGCAGCGTATAGAGATTGGCGCCGCGCTTGGTCTTGCGCAGTGTGTCGACGGCTTCCTGGAAACGCCCCTGCAGCTGCGTGCGCTCGGCAGCGCTGCGTTCGTCCTGATCGTTGCCGGCAGGCTTGGTGTCTTGCGAGACCATGTCGCCGGACATCTGCTGCGCTTTCTTGCGCGCGCGCAGCTGCTGCACCTGCAGCCAGATCGCCCATATCGCCAGGATCACGATGATGGTAACCAGGCGCGCCACCGCGCTGGCCAGCGGTTGCGAATCGCCGATGCCCAGGTACGGGCCGCCCAGCCAGATCAGGATGGACAAAAGGATGATGCCGATCAGCGCAATGAACCAACCGGATTTGAACAGCGCAAAAATCTTCACAGGGTTCAATCCTCCGGAATGAACTTGATGTCCACGCGCCGGTTACGCGTGCGGTTTTCAGGCGTATCGGGCGGCAGCGCAATCGGTTGCGACGAACCTGCGCCGCTGGATTCGATGCGTGCGGCGTTATCCAGGCCCTCGCTGAGGATCTGCGCCACGCTGCGTGCCCGTGCGCTGGACAGCTCGAAGTTGTCCTTGTACTTGAGCGAACGGATCGGCTGGTCGTCGGTATGCCCCACCACGATCACCCTGCCCTGCACCTGGTTGAGCGCGGCAGTGATCTTGTGCAGCAGCGGGATTTCCTGCGCGCTCACGTCGACGCCGCCGGAGGGGAACATGCCGGTAGCGGCAAGGCGCACCATCGCCTCGCCATCGGGTTTTTCATCGACCGTCAGCAAGCCGGCTTGCTCTTCCGGTGCGAGCAATTGCTTGAGGCTCTTGCGCACCGGATGCGGTTGCCGCGCCGTATCCGGCGGTGTGCCGTTTTCCAGGCCGATTTGCGCCAGCTGCCCGCTGATCGGCGAGGAGAGTGCATTGAGGCGGGTATAGAAGAACAAAAACGCACCGAGCAGGATCACCGCGGCGAACGCGGCCACCACCCACAACGGCACGTAGCGGATCAGCGGATTGCGGCGGTCTTCGATACCGCGCCAGTGCGGCGCCAATTCGTCCGCCGGCTTGGCGCGCTGCGCCTGGATGCGCCGGTACAGGTCTTCCTGGATGTCGGCGAGCTTGGCGCGCCCGCCCGCCTCGATCTGGTAGCGGCCGGCGAAACCCAGCGCCAGGCAGATGTACATCAATTCGATCAGGTCGATGTGCTTGGCGAAATCCGAGCACAAGCGCTCGAGAATCTGGAAGAACTTGGCGCCGCCGTAGGATTCGCTGTGGAAGGTCACCAGCAGCGTTTTCTGCGCCCAGCCGCTGTGTTCGCCCCAGGGCGAATTGAGCACGGCTTCGTCCAGCATGGTGCATAGCACGTAGCGTGCGGCGAGGATGGTTTGCTGCGCGATATTGGCCGCCTGAGCGATGGTTTCGAAGCGGCGCATCTGCGCGATGGTTTGTTCGCGCAGATGCATGGCATCCGGCGGCGCCACGCTATGGCGCAGTTGCACGGCAAGCAGCAGCAGGGGGCTGGCCGCCTGCACCAGCGGGTTCGGGCCGCCGTCGAGAAACTGGTTGATTTCCGCAGGCGGCGCATAGGGCGCCGGTGCGCGCGCGCCGGAAGGCGGCGGCGCGGCCGGTGCTGGCGCCGGCACGGAGCCGTGCGGACGCACGATGGTGGCATCGCGCATGTCGTCGTTGGGGCCGTTGTTCTGGCTCATGGGTCAATGCTCCGAACGCGTAGCGGTTTATTCATGTCCCGCCCCGAATCGCCCACAACTGCAGATCAAGCCCGGCGAATTCCTCGCCGAAGTGGAACGCAATGCCGCCGGACGTCTTCAACATCCGCCACATCTGCGAGTTCTTGTCGAACTCGAAATACAAAAAACCCGCGTTGTACGGAATCTGCCGCGGTGCCACCGGCATCGGCGCCACGGCAATGCCGGGCAATTGCAGGTTCACCAGGTCGCGGATCTTCTCCACTGGGCCGATCTTCGATTGCGCGGGCAGCTGGCGGCGCAGGTCTTCCGATTTCATGTCCGCCTTGGCGGCGAGCACGAAGGCGGCGGTATCGAGCAAGGTGAGGTCCGGCACCACCGCCACCCACACGCCGAACTTGCGTTGCTGCAGCGGGATCGGCGTGGCGGTTTGTTCCATCACCGCGCTCAGGCTGTTGCGCAACGCCATGATCACCGGGTCGAAACTCTCGCGCAGAAATTCATGCCGGTAAGGCGGAAACGCCGGGGCGCGTTTGCTCGGCGCGGTAAAGGTCGCCAGTTCGCCAGCCATGGCGACGGCGATGCGGTAAAGGTCTTCCGGATGCGCAATCGGCGCGGAGGCCAGGTGCGCGATCAGGGGCTGATAGCGGTTCACCACCTGCAACAGCAGGAAGTCGGCGATTTCCGCCGCGCCACCGCGATCGGTCACCGCCACGCGGCTAGCCAGCGCTTCGCCGCGCTGATGCAGCAGGCCGAGCAATTCGGTCAGGAAGGTCACCAGCCGCGGCACCGCCTGGCAGGTTTGCCCGGTCGGCATGAACGTGTCGTCCAGCATCACCCGGCGATCGGCGCGGCATTCGACGATGCGCGTCAGCGGGATCTGCGCCAGGCCTTCCATCGGTTGCGATTGCGGCAGCATGCGACTGCTCATGCCGCCGACTTCCAGCACGGTAAGTCCATCCATGCTGCCGGAGGCATCGCGTACTTCGGCTTCGCGCACGCGGAAGCGGAACAGCTTTTCCGGCGGCGCTTCCGGGCGGCCGCTATCGGGTTGCGTAGGCGAGCGCAGCGGCAAGGTGAGATAAACGGTCTGGTCGCGCCAGTTGGGGTCCACTTCCAGCGCGGGTGGCAGCGGGTCGTCGTTGGGCATGGAGAACGGCGTGCCGTCGGGAAACACGCCGCGCGCACGCTTGATGCCGATCTTGCCGATCGCCAGCAGGTCCGCTTCCAGTTCCAGTTCGTGGAAGCCCCATGCGTAGGGCCGCAGCGCACCGGCGCGCACTTCCACGAAGCGTTCCAGGTAACGCTCCTGCTGCTGCAGGTGCTGGGGCCGCAGGAACAGGCCTTCGCTCCATACCACTTTGTTGTTTTGCGTCATGTATCCGGTCCGTCTTGCGATTTTTTCAAGCTGGCAAAATGCATGCCCTCGCTTCGGCGTCATTCCGGCGAACGCCGGAATCCAGTTTGAATATGCTGTGCGAAGCACACGATATTTTTATGTTGAGCGCTTCGCGCAACGTATTTTCACTGGATTCCGGCGTTCGCCGGAATGACGGTGAAGCGAGATAGCTGCACACACATGTGCATAAAACCTCTACCGACTTCATTTGCGACGACTCCCCTTCAGCCGCGCCAATTGCTCTTCGTAAGCCCGCGCAAACTCATCCCCGAACAAGCGCCGGAACGTATCGTCCGGGTTCTTCACCAGGCCCTCGAAATGGTCGCGGTACTTGTCCCAGTACTTGCCCTTGACGCCGAACGCCACGCCGCCGCGCTTGCCGCCATCCACTTCGTTCTCGTAGCGATCCGGATTGAAGTGCATCAGCAGGGCTTCGAAGCCGGCGCGCACACCCGCCAGCATCGCCATCTGGTGCAGGCGGATATCCTCGAAGGCATCCTGGAACGCCGCGGTGCCGGACAGAAAACCGGGGTTGGGTGCGGCCAGAATCTTCTGCATCGCCTCGTCCGTACCGAGCGCGAATTTCAGCGGATTGTTTTCCGTGCGCTGGATGATCGTGACCGGCAGGCGGAAGGTGTTCTTGATCTCGGCGCGGGCGCGCAGCACGTCCATCACGCCATCGACCACGATGCGGAAAATTTGCTCCATGTCTGCCGGCAACGCCGTGCCGGCTGCAGCTACCGGCGCCTGCGCGATGACGGGCGCGGGCGCAGGCGATGCGACGATGGGTTCCGGTGCAGGCGGGGGCGCGGGCGCCGCGGCCGGCAGCGCGAAATCGCCCATCGTCAGGTCCCAGTTTTCCGGCAGCGTGTTGGCCTGCTTGCGCACGTCGGTGGTCGGCGGCCGGAAGTGGTCGCTGATGCCCGGCGTGTGGTTCCAGCCGGGCGCGGGCGCCGGCTCCGGGGCGGGCGCGCCAAACGGCTCGTCCAGAAAGCTGAGCGGATCGAGGTCGGCGCGGGCCGGCGCGGTTTGCTGCACGCCAGGAATCAGGCTATCGAGGGTAGAAGCACGCGCTGGCGCCGGTGCGGATGGCAACGGATTGAGGAAATCGAAATCCAGCGGATCGCTATTGAACGCCACCGGCGGCGACACTGGCGCCGCGGCCGGCATGGGCTGCGGCGCGGGCGTGCCGATCTGCACGATGGTTTCGCTGTCCGCCTCCATGCGCACGGCGATCTCGAAAGTGTCGATCTGCAGGCGATCGCCATGCTTGAGCGCGGCCGGGTCGCCTTTGATCAGCGGCGAGCCGTTCAGCAGCATGCCGTTGGTGCTGCGGTCTTCGATGAAATAGATGCCGTTGAGATAGCGCACCATGGCGTGCACGCGCGACACGCCGGAGGCGCTCAGCACCCAATCGCAATCTTCCGAGCGCCCGATGCTGCCGTCCTTCGCATGAAAACTCTTCTGGCTGCGACTGCCGAATTGCGCTGCCTGTTGGCCTTGCACGGCGAGCGTCAATGTCTGTGGCGTCGACATGTGAATCCCCTGCTCTAACGATTGCCGCTGCTGTTGAGCAAGCTCATCGCGCGCTCGATAAAGGCGGTGCGGCGTACCTCGAATTGCTCGCTCACCAGCGCGGCCATCAGGTTGATGGCGGCCACGGTAGCACGCGCGGTGAGATGTTCCGGTGGCGGCACGGCTTGCTCCTGCGTGGCCGGCGCCAGGCTGCCGCCGGACCAGCCCGCCGCCGCCGCCAGCCACGCGCCCAGCGAGCGGTAGCCGCCGGCGTTGGCAAACTCGAAAGCGGCGCGGCGATTGTCTTCGTTCGGCTCGCGCACCCATTTCTCGGCCAGGGAGGCGCCGGCCTTGTCTTCCAGGCCCAGCGGTTGTTCGCGTGCGCATTGCAGCAGCCAGGCCACGGCGTAACGCTTGGGCAACAAACGGGCGAGCAGCTTGAGCGCATCCTGAGTGTCGCCGGCATCGAGCAGCGTCTGCACCGCCAATTGCGGCGTCATCTCCGGGCGCAGCCTGGCGCTGGCCAGGGCCGACAAGCCCATTTGCATCGAAGCCTGCGTAACGACTGACATCCAGTTCCCCTTTACTGATCCGTGTTACGGCGCTGCCGTTTACCCTTCGACAATCCTTGTCCGCTTTCGAACATCCCTGCCTTAGCTGAACTTGCTCCTTCCCCTGCATGCAGGGGAAGGCTGGGATGGGGTAATGCGAGCAAAGCTCGCGCCCGGCTCCGCCGGATCGAGCCTGGGGATGATTGAGCATCTTCGCCAGATTCGCTTCACCCCACCCCAACCCTCCCATGCTACACGTAGGGGTGGGAGCCAATGCTGCCAGTACAGCACCGGCGTCATCCATCTACATCACCCGATCATGATGATCCCGCCCGAGACCTGCGTCATCGCG
>NZ_DATJMN010000192.1:0-27013 GCF_035508675.1 Dyella sp. | reverse complement strand
CACCGTGACGACCAGCAAGGCAATCAAGGCGTCGGCACTGGCAAGCTGATGCAAGTCGATCTTGCTGCCGGTCAGCACGAAGAAGAACGGGGTCAGCAGCGCAAGCAACGGCTGGATCTGTTGTTCCAGCGTATGCTGTTGACGCGTTTCGGAAGCGATCATGCCGGCTAGGAACGCTCCAATGATGGCGGCCAGGCCGAACAGTGTGGAGACGTAGGCAAGCCCTAGGCACAAGGCCAATACGATCAGCAGTGGCGAATAAGTGCTATGCGGCTTTTCCAGCCAGGTGGAATTCCAGCGCATCACGCGCGTGCCGCCCCAGCCGATCACCGCGATAAAGCCGATTGCACCGCCCAGCACCATCGATAGATGCGCCGGATCGAAGCCTTGGCCGCCCTGCAGCGACACCACCACGCCAAGCAGCAGCATGGCGAGGATGTCGTCGATCACCGCGGCGCCCAGGATCACTTTGCTTTCCAGGCGCTGCAGCACACCCAGCTCCTGCAGCACGCGCGCAGTGATGCCGGCCGAGGTGGCCACGAAGGCGGCCGCGACGAACAACGACTTGCCCCAATCGAAGCCGCTGGCATGCGCCCAGAATCCGCCCATGCCGAACGGCAGCAGCACGCCGAGTACGCCGACCAGGAAGGCCGCTTTGCCGACTTTCTTCAGGTCTTCCAGCCGCGTTTCCAGGCCTACGGCGAATAGCAGCAGCACCACACCGATTTCGGCCAATACATCCAACGGCGTACCGGGTGCTATCTGCTCGGACGTGATCCATCCCATGACCGATGGACCGATCACGCAGCCTGCGGCGATTTCACCTACCACGCCCGGCAGCTTCAGGCGCTGCGCGATCTCCGAACCGATCTGCGCGGCGACGAAGACGATGAAAAGCGCGAAAAGAATTTCGTTGGCGTGATGCATGGTCGGCATCCTTCGATCATGAGCAGCCCTGCATGCTACCGGCTCAAGCGGTAGAAGACACGCGATGGCTTGTAGGCGGCGTCTTGTCCAGCCGGGCAAAGACGCGACTTGCGACGGCAGTGATCACCGCCAACACCAATACCGTCCAGCGGAACGCCGCCACATACGCCGCACTATCCTGGCCGTGCAACAGCGTCTGCATCAGGATGGTGGCCAGCGCGATGCCAAAGCTCATCGACAGATATTGCGTGGTGGATGCCATCGACGAGGCCATCGACGCGTGCTTCACGTCCAGATCGGTGTAGATCAGCGTGTTCATAACGGTGTACTGCATGCCCATGAAGCCGCCATAGACGAACACCAGCAGGGTGATCAGCGCGATCGGCGTATGCGGCCCGAGCAGGGCGAACATCGCCAGCAAGGCCGCCACGATCAGCGTATTGCCGAACAACAGGCGCCGGTATCCCAGCCGAACCAGGGTGCGGTTGACCAGCCACTTGCAGCAGATCGAGCCTAGCGCCTGCGGCACCATCATCAGCCCTGCCGCCATGGGCGACCAGCCGCAGCCGACCTGCAGGAACAGCACGATCAGCAGGAACATGCCGCTGACGCCCAGCCGAGTCAGCAGATTGCCCGACAGCGCCACCCGCACGCTGCGTACGCGCAGCAGGGTCAGGTCTGCCACCGGGTGCGCCGCGCGGTGGCTGTGCCAGACATAGGTTGCGCCAAACGCGATGGCGAGTACCACCAGGAGACCCATCTGGCCCCAGCGCACGGTTTCGTCCGCGGCGAATTCCGATGCCGCCAACAACAGGGCCGACGAGGCGGCGAACAGCAGGAAACCGAACAAATCGAAGCGATGAGCCGTCTCCAGCCGGTACTCGGGCATTTCGCGGTAGTTGAGCCACACCCCTACAATGCCTACCGGTACATTGATCAGAAAGATCAGGCGCCAGTTGGCGTATTCCACCAGCGCGCCGCCCAGCAGAGGGCCCAATACCGAACCGAGCAGGCCGAAGGTGGAAACCGTGCTCATCACTTGCACGAAATCGCGCTTGTCGATGGTGCGCACCAGGATGTAGCGGCCGACCGGCATCAGCGCAGCCCCGCCGATGCCCTGCAGCACGCGTGCCATCACCAGCTCCTGCAAAGTCTGCGAAAGGCCGCACAGCAGCGAGCCGAGTGCGAACACGCTGATGGCGGCGCCAAAGAGGCGGCGTGTGCCGAAACGGTCGCATAGCCAGGGCGTGGCGGGAATCAGAATGGCCAGGGTAAGCACGTAGCTGGTCAGCGCGCTGCGCATGTTCAGCGGTGTCTCGTGCAAGGCCGTGGCAACCGCCGGCACCGCCGTATTGACGATGGTGGAGTCCAGCGATTGCATGAAGAACGATGCCGCCACCAGCCAGATCAGGCCGCTGTAGCGTTCGCGTGAAGGAAGGGCTGCAAGGTCATCCGCCGTGGCTGCGGTAGCTGAAGAGGCGGCGGAGGGAGAAGGCATGGACGTTATGATACCTGCTATGGCAGCTATTAAGATTAAGGGAGGCTGTGCAAACAGGGGACGGAGCCAAACGCAGCATGGCCGCACGCCGAGCATTGTCGATGCATGCTTCCCCGTCCGCGTTCCCGATGGCCACGCGGACACAAGGAATGACACCACAAATCGTTACACTTCACACATGAGCAAACCGTCAGCATCCCCCCTGCCTGCCGCACGCGCCGAAGAGCTGCGCAAGCAGATCGAGCATGCCAATTATCGTTACTACGTGCTGGACGATCCGGACATTACCGACGCCGAATACGACCGCCTGCTGCGCGAACTGGAGGCGCTGGAGGCGGAATATCCGCAACTGGCTAGGCCCGACTCGCCGACCCGGCGTGTCGGCGCGCGTGTGCAAGGCGGTTTCGCCGAAGTGCGGCATGCCTTGCCGATGCTGTCGTTGAACAATGCCTTCGAGCAGGAGGGCGGCAACGATCGCGAGCGCTATCGTGAAGTGGCCGAGTTCGAACGCCGTATCGAGCAGACGCTGGGGCGCAGCCAGCCGGTATTTTCGGTGGAACCGAAACTGGATGGCCTGGCGATCAGCCTGCGCTATGAAGACGGTGAGTTCGTGCAGGGCGCCACGCGTGGCGACGGTGAAACCGGTGAAGACGTAACCGCCAACCTGCGCACCGTGCGCGCCATTCCGCTGCGCCTGCGTGGCAAGGACTGGCCGCGCGTGCTGGAAGTGCGTGGCGAAGTGATCATGCTGCATAAGGATTTCGAGGCCTTCAACGCTTATGCGCGCGCGCATGGCGAACGCCCGCTCGCCAATCCGCGCAACGGCGCAGCCGGTTCGCTGCGGCAGCTCGATCCGGCCGTCACGGCCAAGCGCAAGCTGAGCTTCTTTGCGTATGGCGTAGGTATCGTCGAGGGCGCCGAGCTGCCGCCTACGCATTCCAAAACCTTGCAGAAGCTGCGCGACTGGGGGTTTCCGGTCTCGCCGGAAGCGAGCACGGCCATGGGCTTCGATGGCCTGCTCACCTATTTCAGGCACGTCGGCGCCCGGCGCGACCAACTGCCTTATGACATCGATGGCGTGGTGTACAAGCTGGACGATTACGCGGGGCAGCGCGACATGGGTTTCGTGTCACGCGCGCCGCGCTGGGCGCTAGCGCACAAGTTTCCCGCGCAAGAGCAGAGTACGACAGTGGAGGCGATCGAGATCCAGATCGGCCGCACTGGCGCCGCCACGCCGGTGGCGCGCCTCACGCCCGTGCAGGTGGCCGGCGTCACGGTGACCAATGCCACGCTGCACAACGCCGACCAGGTGGCGCGGTTGGACGTGCGTGTGGGTGACACGGTGATCGTGCGCCGGGCCGGCGACGTGATTCCGGAAGTGGTGCGCGTCATGCCCGACCGCCGTCCGCCGCACACGCATCCCTGGCAGATGCCAGCGCATTGCCCGGTATGCGGCTCGGCACTGGTGCGCGAAGAAGGGGCGGCGGCATGGCGTTGCTCGGGCGGATTGGTCTGCGCCGCGCAGCGCAAGGAAGCCTTGATCCATTTCGCTTCCCGGCGCGCGATGGATATTGAAGGCATCGGCGAGCGCTTCGTCGATGCGCTGGTGGATTTCGGCTACGTGCACACGCCGGCCGATCTGTACAAGCTCACGCTGGAAGACTTCCTGGAGATGAAGCGCCGCGCAGATGAGCGCGAGGGCACCACGCCGGAAACCGTCAAGGCCGGCAAGATCGCCACCAAGTGGGCCGAAAACCTGATCGAGGCGATCGAAGCCAGCAAGCGCACCACCTTGACGCGTTTTCTCTATGCGCTGGGCATCGTGCATATCGGCGAGAGCACGGCCAAGACACTGGCCAGCTGGCTGGGACGGCTCGAATGGGTGCGCAGCATGCCGGCAGCGATCTTGCGTGAGCTGCCCGATATCGGTGCGGAAGTGGCCGGTTCCATCGAAGCGTTCTTCAAGCAGAAGGGCAATCGCCAGGTCGTCGATGCGCTGCTGAAAGCCGGTGTCACGCTGGGCGATGAAACGGAGCCGTCGCCACGCCTGCAACAAAAACTCGACCTGGCGGTATTGCTGGAAGATGCCGGCGTCAACGGTATCGGTCATCGCAATGCCGCCTTGCTGGCGTCGCATTTTCCGTCGGTGGCCAAATTGCACAGCAGCGGCATGACGCACTGGATCACGGCAGGTTTGTCGCAAGCTGCCGCGGCGAACCTCAATGAATACCTTTCCGATCACCACCGCCTGGCCGCCCTGCAGGAGGCGGAAGCCGCCATGCACCGCTTGCTGGGTGCCATCCCCAAGCATGCCAAGGTGGAAGCTCTGCCATTGACGGGCCAGACTGTCGTGCTTACCGGTACGCTATCGAACATGGGGCGCGACGAAGCCAAGGAAAAGCTGGAAGCGCTGGGCGCGAAAGTGGCTGGCAGCGTGTCCAAGAAAACCAACTTCGTGGTGGCGGGCGATGCCGCTGGGTCCAAGCTCGACAAGGCAGAGGAGCTGGGCGTGGCGGTGTGGGATGAAACGCAGTTGCTGGCGCTGTTCAAGCAGCACGGGGTTTGATCGCGATGGACGCTACCATCCATGACATCGCATCGTTTCGCCAGCGGCTGCAGGGGCGCGCGAAGCTGTACGCCATGATCCGCACGTTCTTTTCCGATCGCGGCGTACTGGAAGTGGAAACGCCGATCCTGTCGGCCGCGGGTAATACCGATCCGAACATTGAAAGTTTCCATGCGCCGTTTTACGGCCACGTCGATGCCGGCTCGCGCGAGCGCTGGCTGCGCACCTCGCCGGAATATCCCTTGAAGCGCCTGCTCGCCGATGGTGTCGGCGACTGTTATGAGCTTGGCCGCGTGTTCCGCAATGGCGAAGCAGGGGAGCGTCACAATCCCGAGTTCACCATGCTGGAGTGGTACCGCGTCGGCTGGACGCATCGGCAATTGATGGAGGAAACCATCGCGCTGGTGGAGGCTGCGCTCACCCTGGTGGGGCACCGGTGCGAAGTGCTGATCGAAGGTTATCGGCAGCTTTTCCTGGACGAGCTGGGGCTGGACCCGCTGCATGCCGATATCGACGACCTGCGTGCGCCGCTGGCCCCGTACAACATCAACCCCGATGGCCTCACCCGCGACGACTGGCTGGATCTATTGATCACGCACAAGTTGCAGCCCGCGTTTCCACGCGACCGCATCACCGTGATCCACGATTATCCCGCCAGCCAGAGCGCACTGGCGCGTATCCGGCCCGGCGATCCGCCGCTGGCCGAGCGGTTCGAGCTTTACCTGGGGCCGTACGAACTGGCCAACGGTTATCACGAACTCAACGACGCGGCCGAGCAGCGCGCGCGGTTCGAGCGTGACAACGCGCGCCGCCGTGAACGCGGCCTGCGCGAGATGCCGATCGACGAGCAACTGCTGGCGGTGCTGGGACGCATGCCCGATTGCGCCGGAGTGGCGATGGGCATCGAGCGTTTGCTGATGTGCATGGCCGGCACGGACCGGATCGCCGATGTGCTCGCGTTCCCGTTTTCCAAAGCGTAACCCCGCAGGCTGGGATGCCATCCCAGCCTACGCTTGCCATTGAAGCAACAGCTTTCCGATGTGTGCGCTGCTTTCCATCAGCGCATGCGCACGCGAGGCCTCGCTGGCCGGGAACACGGCATGGATCACGGGACGTAGCCGTTTTTCGGCAAACAGCGGCCAGACGCGTTCGTACAGTTTTTCCGCAATGGCCGACTTGAACGCCACCGAGCGCGCACGAAGCGTGGAGCCGGTGATGTGCAGACGCCTGCGCATCAACATGCCGACATCGATGGTGGCTTGCATGCCGCCGAGCGTGGCAATGATCACCAGCCGGCCATCATCGGCCAGGGCATCCAGTTCGCGCGGCAAGTAGTCGCCGGCAACCATGTCGAGCACCACATCGGCGCCACGACCATCGGTCCATGCTTTCACGCGCTCGACGAAGTCCTCATTGCGATAGTTGATGGCGCGTGCGCCGAGCGTCTCGCAAGCGCGGCATTTTTCGTCACTGCCCGCGGTGGCGAAAACCGGATGGCCCAGGGCGTGTGCAAGCTGGATCGCGGTGACGCCGATACCGCTGGAGCCGCCTTGTACCAACAGGCTTTCTTTCGCACCGTCCTCGCGCTGCCCAAGCCGGCCGCGATCGAACACATTGCTCCACACGGTGAAGTAGTTTTCCGGAAGCGAGGCGGCCTCCAGCACATCCATGCCCTCGGGCACCGGCAAGCACTGGCCCAGTGGGGCCACCGCGTAGGGCGCATAGCCGCCGCCGGCGAGCAAGGCGCATACCTTGTCGCCGCGCTTGAGCCCGAAGGGATTGCTGCCGCTGAAATCGCCATCCACCACTTCGCCGGCCACTTCCAGCCCAGGCAGGTCGGAAGCGCCAGGTGGCGGCGCATAGTGTCCTTGCCGCTGGAACACATCCGGCCGATTCACGCCCGATGCGGCGACCTTGATCAACACCTCGCCGGCGCCCGGCTGCGGTATGGGGCGCTCGGCGAGCTGGAGTACTTCCGGGCCGCCAAAGTGCGGAATCTCGATGGCTTGCATGGACGTCATCAATGATGCCTACGGGCTTGTATCAACCAGTACAAGTTCTGCATCTTCCAGGGCTTTCACTTCCAGCGCAGTCTCGTCGCGAATAGCAACGCCATCGCGTGCATCGACGCGGATGCCGTTCACCTCGACCGCACCTTTGGCCGGCACAAGGTAGGCGTAGCGGTGTTGGTCCAACGTGTAGCGCGCCGTTTCACCCGCTTTCAGCGTGGCACCGAGTACACGCGCGTTGGTGCGCAGGGGCAGCGCGTCTGCATCGTCTTCCATGCCGCTGGCCAAGGCCACGAACCGTCCGGAGCGCTCGCCGGCAGGGAACGGCTTGGTGCCCCACGATGGCGCGCGGCCGTGTTCGTCCGGAATGATCCAGATCTGGAAGATGCGCGTGGTGTCCGCTTCCAGGTTGTATTCGCTGTGCGTGATGCCGCTGCCCGCGCTCATCACCTGCACGTCGCCGGCAACGGTGCGCCCCTCGTTACCCAGGTTGTCACGGTGGGTGATCGCGCCCTCGCGCACATAGGTGATGATTTCCATGTCCGCATGCGGATGCGGCGGAAAACCGGTTTGCGCAGCGATGCTGTCGTCGTTCCACACGCGCAGCGCGCCCCAGCCCATGCGCTTGCCATCGTGGTAGCTGGCGAACGAAAAGTGATGCTTGGCCTTGAGCCAGCCGTGATCGGCACCGCCAAGGCTGTTGAAAGGACGACGTTCGATCATGGAACACCTCGCTGGTTTTCGAATGCCGCGAAACATAAGGCCGGTCGTCGCGCAGGGGAATGATCGTGAGGGAAACAGTGTGTCGCCTTGCACGCAAGTTCTAGCGGTGCCGATGCCCGCTCATTTCATGCCCCACATCGGGCGCGAAGGCGCGGTGCCAGCGGGTTGAGCTGAGCGAGATCAAGGTGACGGCCAGGAATGCCACGGAGAAGTCCAGGCGGCTCGGTTCGCTGTTGTGGCTGGCGGCCATGGCCAACTTGAGGATCAGCGCACCGCAGCACACGCCCACCGACAGCATCAGCTGCTGCAGGGTGGAATAGAAGCTGTTGGCCGCACTCATGCGATCGGTCGGCACCGCTTCGTAGGCGATGGTGTTGTAGGCCGTGAACTGCACCGACATGATCACGCCACAGCACACCAGCAAGCCGAACATCAGCCAGAACGGCCAGTCGGCCCGAAACAGCGCGCAGACGGCGTAGCTCATGCCGGCCAGCACACCGTTGTAGACCATCACGCGGCGAAAGCCGATCCAGCGCAGCAGGCGGGTGGTGAGGGCGCGGGCGAGCAGCGCGCCGACGGAAATCGCCAGGATCAATTGGCCGCTGCGCAGGGCAGAGAAACCCAGCCCGATCTGCAGCAACAACGGCAGCAGGAAGGGTTGCGCGCCCTGGGTGATGCGCATGAGTGCCCCGGAAATCACCGACAGCCGGAACGAATCGATGCGCAGCAGGGTGAGATCCACCGCCGGATGCTCGCGGCGCCTGGCGTGCCGAACATAAGCCAGGCAGGCGGCTGTGCCGATGGCTACCAGCACCACGCCATTGCGCGCACGGGTGTTCTCGCCAAACAGCTCCAGGCCAAACAGCAGACACCCCAAACCGACGCTGCAAAGCGCAAAACCCAGCCAGTCGAACGGGGCCGGGCGGGTCGCGCAGTGCACCTCCGGCACGTAGCGCCGCACCAGTCCGTAGCCCAGCACGCCGATCGGCACATTGATGTAGAAGATCCAGCGCCAGTCGAAGTACTGGACAATGAAGCCCCCAAGCGGCGGCCCGGCCATGGTGCCGAGCACGGCGGGAATCAGCGTCCACATCATCGACGACACCAGGTGCTTGCGCTCCACCGTGCGCAGGATCACCAGCCGTCCCACCGGCGCCATCATCGCGCCGCCCATGCCTTGCACCAGCCGCGCGGCCACCATCATGGGCAGGCTGCGGGTGAGCGAACACAGGATCGAGCCGACAATGAACACCAGCATGGCGCTGTTGAACACGCGCTTGGCACCGAAGCGGTCGGCGATGGCGCCGCTCACCGGAATCAGGATCGCCAGCGCAAGCAGATAACTGGTAATCGCCACGCTCATGGCCGGCGCGGAAACGCCGAAGTCGCGCGCCATGGTGGGCAGGGCGGTGGCGAGCACCGTGCCGTCGACCTGTTCCAGAAAGATCGCGCAGCCGACGATCAGGGAAATGACGCGGTAATCGGGATAGGCCGGCTGATCGGTGGCCGGCAAGTCCAGCTTTTCCTCAGTCAACGCGCTCACGAACGGTTCCTGCAGCGAGCGCAGCGGCCCTACGCCTGGTGGCGAGGAGGTCGGAAGCGCTCAGGACGTGGGCGCATCAGGGTGTGCGCCGCAACGTGTCGCATTATTCGCTGGGTGGCAGGTAAGGACAAGCGTTTGAAGTCTCGCTTCCCCGTCGCCGATCAACGACGGGGAAGCGATGGCCGAGCGGATCAGACTGCCTCGAACACGCCCGCTGCGCCCATGCCGGTGCCGATGCACATGGTCACCATGCCGTACTTCTGCTTGCGCCGGCGCAGGCCGTGCACCAGCGTGGCCGTACGCACCGCGCCGGTGGCGCCGAGCGGATGGCCCAGCGCGATCGCGCCACCGAGCGGATTCACCTTCGCCGGGTCCAGGCCCAGGTCGCCGATCACCGCCAGCGCCTGCGCGGCGAAAGCTTCGTTCAGTTCGATCCAGTCGAGCTGGTCCTGGCGGATGCCGGTCTGCTTGAGTGCCTTGGGAATGGCTTCCTTCGGACCGATGCCCATGATCTCCGGGCGCACGCCGGCCACTGAGTAGCCGACGAAGCGGGCGAGCGGGGTGAGGCCGTACTCCTTGATCGCCTGCTCGCTGGCCAACAGCACCGCGGCGGCGCCGTCGGAGGTCTGCGAGGAGTTGCCGGCCGTGACCGAGCCGCCGAACTGGCCGTTGCGGAACACCGTCTTCAGCTTGCCGAGCACGTCCGGCGTGCTGCCGGCGCGCGGGCCTTCGTCGGTGTCGATCACGCGGCTGTCAGTCTTGATGCCGCGGGTGACGAGATCGGGGTAGTGATCGTCGAGCTGGAACGGCGTGATCTCGTCCTTGAACTCGCCGGCCTTGATCGCCGCCAGCGCGCGGTCGTGGCTTTGCGCGGCGAACGCGTCCTGCGCTTCGCGCGAAACCTTCCACTGCTTGGCGACGTTCTCGGCGGTGATGCCCATGCCGTAGGCGATGCCGATGTGCTCGTTGTCGAAGATGGCCGGATTCATCGCCACCTTGTGGCCCATCATCGGCACCATGCTCATGCTTTCGGTGCCGGCGGCGATCATCACATCGGCTTCGCCCAGGCGGATGCGATCGGCGGCCATCGCCACGGCTTGCAGGCCGGACGAGCAGAAGCGGTTGACGGTGACGCCCGGCACGGCATCGGGCAGGCCGGCCAGCAGCAGGCCGATGCGCGCCACGTTCATGCCTTGCTCGGCTTCGGGCATGGCGCAGCCGACAATCACATCGCCGATGCGATGCGGATCGATGCCCGGCGCCTGCGCCATCACGGCGCGGATCACGTGGGCGAGCAGGTCGTCAGGACGGGTGTTACGGAATATGCCGCGCGGCGCCTTGCCGACCGGGGTGCGGGTGGCGGCGACGATGTAGGCGTCTTGGATTTGCTTGGTCATGGTTTCTACTCCATAGCGTCGCGCAATGTGCAGCGACGCGCCTTGGTTTTTTGCCGTGATCCCGGCGAAAGCCGGGACCCAGTGTCTTGTTGCGCGTGCGAAGTCGCTGGGTCCCGGCCTGCACCGGGGCGACGAGCGTTTAGTTGCGCAGTGGTTTACCCGTGGTCATCGTGTGCGCAATGCGCGCCTGCGTCTTTTCCGTCTGCGCCAGTTCCACGAAATGCTTGCGCTCCAGATCGAGCAGCCAGGCCTCGTCGACCAGCGAGCCGCGTTCGATCGCGCCGCCGCACAATGTGTCGGCGATGCGCGTGGCGATTGCTACATCGTGTTCGGAAGCGAAGTAACCGGCCTGCAAGTTGGCGAGCGAAGCCTTGAACGTAGCGGTGCCGACGTCGCCGGCCACCGGAATGTTGCGGGCGTACAGCGGTGGGCGCCAACCGCTTTCGGCGAGCGAGTTGGCCACCTGTTTGGCCACGTAGAGCAGCTCGTACGCATTGAACACAACGACGTCGCTTTCGCGCAGCAGGCCGAGCTGCTTGGCTTCCAGCGCGCTGCCGGACACCTTCGCCATCGCCACCGTTTCGAACACTTTCTTCAGCGCTTCGAACGGATCGCTGGGGTTGCTCTGCGCAGCACGAATGGCCAGCTCATGCAGGCCGCCGCCGGCCGGCAACAAACCCACGCCAGCTTCGACCAGACCGATGTAGCTTTCCAGCGCCGCCACCGTGCGCGCGGAATGCATCTGGAATTCGCAGCCGCCGCCCAGGCACAGGCCGCGCACGGCCGAAACCACCGGCACCAGCGCATGCTTGATGCGCATGCTGGTGCGCTGGAAGTTGGCGACCATGGCGTCGAATTCCTTGAATTTGCCGGCCTGCAGCAGGCCCAGCGCGCCCTTCAGATCGGCGCCGGCGGAGAACGGTTCGCTGGTCTGCCAGATCACCACCGCCTTGAGCTTTTCCTCGGCCACGCCGATGGCGTACTGAATACCATCGAGCACCTGGTCGTTGACCGTGTTCATCTTGGTCTTGAACGAGATGATGCCGACGCCGTCGTCGCCTTGCGTCCAGAGGCGGATGCCGTCGTTCTCCCACACGGTGGTGCCCTGGTCGAAGCGTTCGCCAAGGATCGCGTCAGGGAACAGTTGGCGCTTGTAGACCGGATGCTGCGAACGCGGCTTGTCGGCGTTGGCGGACGCGGAGTACGAACCGTTCTTGCCGTGCACGCCGCTGCGGCCGTCCGTCACCCACGTGGGCAGCGGCGCCTTGCTCATCGCCTTGCCGGCGTCGATGTCTTCCTGGATCCACTGCGCCACCTGCTGCCAGCCGGCAGCCTGCCAGGTCTCGAACGGACCGAGCTTCCAGCCGTAACCCCAACGGATGGCGAAGTCGACGTCGCGTGCGGTATCGGCGATGTCGGCCAGGTGATAAGCGGTGTAGTGGAACAGGTCGCGGAAGGTCGCCCACAGGAACTGCGCCTGCGGATCGCTGGATGCGCGCAGCTTGCCGAACTTCTCGGCCGGGTCCTTGATGGCGAGGATGGCGGATACTTCGTCCGAGGCTTTCTGCTCGGAGGCGCGGTAGTCGCGCTTGGCCACGTCCAGCACCACGATGTCCTTGCCGGCCTTCTTATAGAAGCCGGCGCCGGTCTTCTGGCCCAGGGCGCCTTGCTCGATCAGGCCGCTCAGCCACATCGGCGGCTTGAAGTATGCGTGCCACGGATCATCGGCCAGCGTGTCGGCCATGGTCTTGATCACGTGCGCCATGGTGTCCAGGCCCACCACGTCGGCAGTGCGATAGGTGGCGCTCTTGGGGCGGCCGATGGCGGGGCCGGTCAACGCGTCCACGGTATCGAAGCCGAGCTTGAACTGCTCGGTGTGATGCATGGTGGCGAGCATCGAGAACACGCCGATGCGGTTGCCGATGAAGTTCGGCGTGTCCTTCGCATAGACCACGCCCTTGCCGACGGTGGTGGTGAGGAAGGCTTCCAGGCCGGCGAGCACGCTGGCGTCGGTGAGGCGGGTGGGGATCAGTTCCACCAGGTGCATGTAGCGTGGCGGGTTGAAGAAGTGCACGCCGGTGAAGCGATGGCGCATCTCTTCCGGCAGCGCGTCGGCCAGGCCGTTGATGGATAGGCCCGAGGTATTACTGGCCAGCACCGCGGTGGGCGATATGTGCGGCGCGATCTTCTTGTACAGATCCAGCTTCCAGTCCATCCGCTCGGCGATCGCTTCGATCACCAGGTCCACGTCCTTCAGCTGGTCGAGGTCTTCCTCGTAGTTGGCCGGGATGATGGCCGCGGCGCGGCTGCCGTCCGCCAGCGGGGCGGGGGAAAGCTTCTTGAGGTTCTCGATGGCCTTCAGCGCGATGCCGCTCTTGGGACCTTCCTTGGCAGGCAGGTCGAACAGCACGGTTTCGACGTCGGCGTTGGTCAGGTGCGCGGCGATCTGTGCCCCCATGACACCGGCGCCGAGCACCGCGGCCTTGCGGATGCGTAGCGCGGACTTCGTTAAAGATGGAGCGGTCATTGGCTTCTCCGTAATACGAGTGCGTAACAGGTAGGAAAGAAGGTGCGGGCGGCGCATGGCCTCCCGATGACAAAATTCAGGGCGCGCGCAGACCCGCGACGGCGAAGCGGATCAGGTGCTCGGCCGTCTGTTCGCGATGGATGACTTCGCTGACGTCGTTCTTGCGCTGGATGATGCCGAAGCCCGACATGGCATGCGTCAGGGCGCCGGTGACCAGGTCGATGCGCCAGTACAGTTCTTCCTTGCTGAGGTTGGGCAGCAGGCGGGCGAACTCGGCGGTGAACTGGCGCATCACGTGGCCATAGTTCTCTGACAGGAACTTGCGCAGGTCGTCGTCGTGCTCGGCAAAGGCTCGCGCCAGCACGCGCATGAACAGGCCGCCGCCGCCGTCGTGGGAAAGGTCCAGGGCAGGGCGGATGAAGGCGGCCAGGACGTCCTCCAGCGTCGTCTCCGGCAGCCCGGATATCTGCTTCAGGGCGGCCAGGCGGCGCGCATTGAGCTGGTCCAGGCGGCGCTTGAAGACCTGCTCGACCAGGTGGTCCTTGGAGCCGAAGTGGTAGTTCACTGCGGCCAGGTTGACGCCCGCGGCGGCGGTGAGCTGGCGCAGCGAGGCGCCTTCGAATCCGCGCTGGGCAAACAGCGCTTCGGCCGCGGTCAGGATGCGTTCCTTGGTGGAGGCGGAACTGTTCACGGGCACAGGCCTGTCGAGTGGTTCAAACGATCGTTTGAGGATACGCGCGCGCCCCCGAAACAGTCAAACAGTCGTTTGCCTAGCGCTCGGCGCGGGGTTGCTTATGGGCTAGAATCTGTCAAACTTTCGTGAGCTAAATCCGCATTCCTGTACGTATTTAGTTCTATCTTTCCTTCTGACGCTGTGTTGTCAGGCCGCCCTTCAATCAGTCCGCATAACCGGAGCAGACGCATGGCGCTGGAGCGCACCCTTTCCATCATCAAACCCGATGCCGTTGCCAAGAATGTGATCGGTGAAATCTATGCACGCTTCGAGAAGGCGGCCCTGAAAGTCGTTGCAGCAAAGATGAAGCATCTTTCGCGCAAAGAGGCGGAAGGTTTCTATGCGGTGCATCGCGAGCGTCCGTTCTTCAGTGCGCTGGTGGAATTCATGATCTCCGGCCCGGTGATGATCCAGGTGCTGCAGGGCGAGAACGCCGTGCTCAAGCATCGCGACCTGATGGGCGCGACCAATCCGAAGGAAGCGGCCAAGGGCACCATCCGCGCCGACTTCGCCGAATCGATCGACGCCAACGCCGTGCACGGTTCGGATAGCGCCGAAAACGCCGCTACCGAAATTGCTTATTTCTTTGCGGCAACCGAAGTGTTTCCGCGCTAAAAAATGTGACGCAAGTGAGCCAGGTGGAAAAAGTCAATCTGCTCGATTTCGATCGCCAGGGCCTGCGCGAATTCTTCGCGCAGCTCGGCGAAAAGCCGTATCGCGCCGAGCAGGTGATGAAGTGGATCTATCACCGCCTGGAAGACAGCTTCGAAAACATGACCGACGTGGGCAAGGCGCTGCGCGCCAAGCTGGAAGCCACGTGCTACGTCGGGCCGCCCAAGACGCTGTTCGATAAAGGCGCGGCCGACGGCACGCACAAATGGCTGCTGGGCATGGATGGCGGCAACGCCGTCGAAGCGGTTTACATTCCCGAACCCACCCGCGGCACGCTGTGCGTGTCGTCGCAGGTGGGTTGCGGCTTGAATTGCCAGTTCTGCTCCACCGCTACGCAGGGCTTCAACCGCAACCTCGCCACCTCCGAAATCATCGGCCAGATGTGGGTGGCGGCGAAGCACCTGGGCAACGTCACACACCAGAACCGCCGCATCACCAACGTGGTGATGATGGGCATGGGCGAGCCGTTGCTCAACTTTGACAACGTCGTGAAGGCGATGAGCCTGATGCGCGACGACCTCGGTTTTGGCCTGGCATCCAAGCGCGTCACGCTATCGACCGCCGGCCTGGTGCCGATGATCGATAAGTTGTCCGAAAGCATCGACGTGTCCTTGGCCGTGTCGCTGCATGCCGCGAACGATGAGCTGCGCACCGAACTGGTGCCGCTCAACAAGCGTTTTCCGATCGCCGAACTGACGGCCGCATGCCAGCGCTGGATCGATCGCAAGCCGCGCACGTCGATCACCTTCGAATACACGCTGATGAAAGGCGTGAACGACCAGCCCGAGCATGCGCGCCAGCTGATCAAGTTCATGCGCAAGCTGCCGACCTGCAAGGTCAATCTGATTCCGTTCAATCCGTTCCCGGGCACCCGCTTCGAGCGTTCCGAGCCGGACGTCATTCGCGCGTTCCAGACACAGTTGCTCAACGCGAACATTCTCACCATGCTGCGCCGTACGCGTGGCGACGACATTGACGCCGCCTGCGGCCAGCTGAAAGGGCAGGTGCTGGATCGCACGCGTCGCCAGGCCGAATTCCGCAAGCGTTTGGACGAAGGGGCAGCTCATGCGGCGTGATCGCATCTTGCTTGGTATCTGCCTGGCAGCATTGCTGGCGGGCTGCCACCGCTCGATGACACAGCCGACGCCACCTCCCGAGCCTTCGCTGCCCAAGCAGACCCACGCAGAGAAAGCGCGTAGCGCGGCGGACGTGCATACGCGTCTCGCGCAGCACTACATCGATATCGGCAATCTTCAGGGCGCGCTGGAAAAGGTCAAGATCGCGGTGCAGGACGACCCGACCTTCGTGCCGGCGCAGACGGTGATGGCGTACATCTACGAACGCATCAACGACGTGCCGAATGCAGAGGCCCATTACCGCCGGGCGCAGGAGCTGCAACCCGACAAGGGCGATACCAACAACAACCTGGGCCAGTTCTTGTGCCGTATCGGCAAGGGACAAGCCGCCATGCCGTATTTCACCAAGGCGCTGGCCGATCCGTTCTACAAGACGCCGGACGTGGCCTTGGCCAACCAGGGCATCTGCCAGTTGCAGATGGGCGATCAAGCCGGCGCCGAGGTCAACCTGCGCAAGGCGATCCAGCTCAATCCGAAAAACGCCAATGCGCTGCTGCAGCTCGCCCACGTGCTTTATCTCAGGCGGGAATACCTCGACGCCAGTGCATTCCTGCAGCGCCTCGACGCCATGGGGCAATTCAATGCCGACTCCCTGAAGCTCGGCTACGACATCGAATCTCACTTGGGCGACAGGGATGCCGCCCAGAACTACAGCAAACGGCTGCTCAGCCAGTTCCCGGATTCGGAACAGGCTCAGGCCCTCAATTCATCCGTGCACCCATGATTTCCGAGCAGTCCAATCCGGCAACGCATGAGGAGACCTCCTCCGAAACGTCCGCCACGGCCGCAGCGAACATGGAACAAAACGCTGCCGAATTCCGCTTCAACGAAGTGCCCGGTTTTGGCTCACGCCTGCGCGCAGTGCGCGAAGCGCGTGGCCTGGATCTGGAAAGTTGCGGTCACGCCCTGCATTTGCCAGTACGCGTGCTGCGCCAGCTGGAGAGCAACGACTTCAGCGGCATCGACTACCAGGTATATCTGGGCGGCTATCTGCGCACCTACGGGCGCTATCTTGAGATCGACGACAGCGAGATCGATGCAGCCGTCGCCAAGCTCAAGCCGGCCCAGCCGAAACTGGTATCTACCGGTGGCGTGTCGCATTCCCGCTACTTGCTGGATCAATACGCCAAGGCTGCTACCTATGTCGTGCTGACGCTGGTGATCGCCGTGCCCACGGTATGGCTGGGTATGCGCGGCACACTGTCGCGCGACATGAGCCATTTGTCGCCGCTGGATGCTACGCCGGTCGCACAGCAGGATGCACCGCCGCCGGCCGCGCCGGCGCCGCCCAGTAGCGCTGCGAAGGCAGCTGATACCACCGCCCTGGCACAGGCCGCACCACCTGCTGCTGCCCCGGCCATGGCCGCTTCGGCGCGTGGTCCGGCGGCTGCCCAGCAGCCGTTGCTGGCTTCCATGGTGCCCATGCCGAATCTGGACAACGAGTCGACCATCACGGCTCCGGCCGTTGCCAGTACGCCAGCCGCACCTATCGGCAGCGGGGCGCACAGCCTCACGCTCAACCTGCCCAATGCAAGCTGGGTCGAAGTGGTGGGCAAGGATGGCGCGCGGCTGGAGTACGGCTTGCTGCCGGCTGGCACCACCAAGACTTACCGCAGCGACCAGCCACTGGAAGTGCGCATCGGCAATGCCAACGGCGCGCAGGTGACGATCGATGGACAGCCGATGGCGCTTGACGCTTACCGGCGCGCCAACATCGCGCATTTCCGCGTCGATATGCAGGACGGCAAGGCTGCGCCAGCCGGTGCCTGAGCGGCGGATTCGGTAGCCTTCACCCCCCTTCGATCGGTTATGCTTGCGCATTGCCTGCCCGTCCGGGCGGGCAGTGACGCTGCTGGTGAATACCGGCGGCGACAGGACGCCTCCCCACGCCTTCCGGCGTTACCCGCAATATGGTGATTGCATGGCATTCAATGCTTACGACGACTACGAGCAGAGCGAACGCGTACAAAAATGGCTGCGGCAGAATGGCCTGTCGATCGTTGTAGGTGTCGTCATCGGCTTGATCGCCATCTTCGGTTACCAGCAGTGGCGTAACCACCGAGTGGCTCACCAGATGCAGGCATCCGGCCTCTACCAGCAGCTGCAGACGACGCTCGACACGGACAACACCAACGCGACCGACATGATCATTCAGCAATTGATGAAGGATTACGCGGATACGCCGTATGCGTTGTTTGCGGTGAGCGACCGCGCGCGCCGCCAGGTGGAAGACAAACAACTCGACAAGGCGCTCGACTCGCTCGCCTGGGCTGAACAGCACGCTCCCAGTCCGGCATTGAAGGCGCTGGTGGAACTGCGCATCGCGCATGTGCAGCTGGCCAAGGGTAATGCCCAGGAAGCGCTGAACGCGCTGGATCGCATGCCGTCCGACAGCTACGCCATCGAAAGCCAGGAACTACGCGGCGATGCGTTGGTCAAGCTGGGACGGCGCGACGATGCCCTCAAGGCGTATCAGGCCGCGATCGGCGCGATGGGGCCGAACGTATCGCAGGACAACGAAGTGCAAATGAAAATCGACGATCTGGCCACGGCCGGGAAGCAGGGTGCATGAAACGTTTTTGGCTGATCGTAGTGACCGGCTCGCTGGTAGCGCTTGCGGGTTGTCATTCCTTCAAGAAAGAAAATATCCAGCCGCCGACGCCGCTGGCCAAGGATTTCAAGCCGACCGTCCAGGTCACGCAGGTCTGGAAAGAACGTGTGGGCGACGGCCCCGGCGTGAGCGGCGTGCGCATGCAGCCCACAGTCGTGGATGGCGTGCTCTATGCCGCCAGCACCGATGGCGTGATCGCGGCGCTTGACGCCAATACCGGCAAGACCCTTTGGAAAGACAAGAGCCGCACCCGCGGCTGGTTCGGCTGGGGAGACAAGAAACGTAAAGACGCATTTTATGCAGGCGGTCCGGCGGTAGAGGGCGATCTGCTTGCCATCGGCACGCTCGACGGCCACGTGTACGGTCTCAACCCCAAGGATGGCAGCCAGCGCTGGGTGGCGACGCTACCTTCGGAAGTGATCGATTCGCCGACGATCAACAACGGACTGGTCATCGTTCGCACGCAGGATGGCCGCCTATATGGCCTCGACAGCACCACCGGCGAGCGTCGCTGGGTGAACGATCAAGGCAATGTGCCGCTGCTCAGCCTGCGCGGCAATGGCTCGCTGCTGGTTACCAATGGCGTGGTGTTCTTCGGCAGCGACGACGGCAAGCTGCTGGCGCTGCGCGAGGACAACGGCGACAAGCTGTGGGAACAGAAACTGGCCACGGGTGAAGGCCGCACCGATATCGAACGCATGAACGATGCCGACGGCAGCGTTCTGCTCGATGGCAGCACGCTGTACGCCGCGGCGTACCACGGCAGCCTCACCGCTGTGGATGGTCCCAGCGGCCGTCCGCTGTGGGCGCGGCCGTTCTCCACCTATACCTCCATGGCGCTCAGCGGCAACAGCCTGTTCGGCGTGAATGCCGACTCGCAAGTATGGGCGTTCGACAAGAGCAGCGGCGCCGACATGTGGAAGAACGACCAGCTCAAGTATCGCTGGCTTACCGGGCCGGCGGTGCAGGGCGACTATATCGTCGTCGGCGACATTGAAGGCTATGTGCATTGGCTGCAGTCCGGTGATGGTGCGCTGGCCGCGCGCGAGCGTCTTTCCAAGAAGGCCATTCGCGCGCAGCCCGTGGTGGCGAACGGCTTGGTATACATCGAGGACGTGAAAGGCCACATCGCCGCCTACCGCGTCGGTGCGAAGTAATTACTGGAACGATGTTCCGTGCTGCCCGTCATCGCCCTGGTCGGTCGTCCCAACGTCGGTAAATCGACCCTGTTCAACGCGCTGACGCGCAGTCGCGACGCCCTGGTGGCTGACATGCCGGGCGTCACACGCGATCGCCATTACGGTGTGTGCCGCACCGGTCCGCGTCCTTTCGTCGTCGTCGACACCGGCGGCCTGTCCGGTGTCGAAGATGGCATCGACGCACTCACTGCACAGCAGGTGCGCCTCGCCATCGACGAGGCGCAGGTGCTGGTGTTCGTGGTCGACGCGCGCGATGGACTCCTGCCGCAGGATCGCAGCATCCTCGATGAGTTGCGCCGTAGCGGCAAACCCATCATTGCTGCCGTCAACAAGACGGATGGCCTCGACGTGCAGCATGCGTTGGCCGAGTTTGCCGTGTTCGGTATCGCCCAGACGCTGCCGTTGTCGGCCGCGCACAATCGCGGCACGGAAGAACTTATCGCCGCCGTGTTGCCGCTGCTGCCGGAGGACCCGCACGAAGAACTTGCGCCGGAAGACGAAGGCAGCATTCGCGTTGCTATCGTGGGGCGTCCCAACGCTGGCAAATCCACCTTGATCAATCGCCTGCTTGGCGAAAACCGGCTGATTGTTTCCGACGTTGCCGGTACCACGCGCGATCCGATCCGCGTACCGCTGGAGCGCGACGGCAAGCGCTACACCTTGATCGATACCGCAGGCGTGCGCCGCAAGTCGAAAGTCGACGAAGGTGTGGAGAAATTCAGCGTCATCAAGACGCTGCAATCGATGGCCGCCGCGCAAGTCGTGGTGGTGATGATCGATGCCCGCGAGAATCTTGCCGATCAGGATCTCACCCTGATCGGCCATGTGATCGACGAGGGCAGGGCGCTGGTCATTGCCGTCAACAAGTGGGACGACATGGAAACCTACGCGCGTGAGCAATGCCAGCGCGCGCTCGAACGCCGGCTTGGCTTCGTCGATTGGGCCAAGCAGGTGTTTATCTCCGCGCTGCATGGCTCGGGTTTGCGGGAGCTGATGCGCGCGATCGTGCGTGCGCACGCGTCCGCCAATCGCGAACTCACCTCATCGGATCTCACCCGTACGCTCGAGCGCGCCTATCAGGGCTACCAGCCGCCGCTGGTGCGCGGGCATGCGCCCAAGCTGCGTTTTGCCCATCCGGGCGGCAGCAATCCGCCGACCATCGTGATCCACGGCAGCCGTACCAAGCATATTGCGCCGGCCTATCGCCGTTACCTGGAAAACTTCTTCCGCCAGCGCTACAAGCTGGAAGGCACGCCGGTTCGCATTGGCTTCCGCGATGGCGAGAATCCTTTTGCAGGCAAGAAGAACGTGCTAACGGAAGGGCAGCAGCGCAAACGGCAGCGGATGATCCGCGAGATGAAGCGGCGTAAGTAGCAGTAAGGCTCCCGGAGAGACGCTTGCGCGTAGCGCTAAACTACGCCCATGAACAGCCCTCTCGACCGCGAAGCCTGGCTCACTGCGCTACGCCAGCGCGTCCCTGAACTTTCTCCCGCCGAAGCCTTGGGCAAACAGGCCCAAGGCGCCCTGCTGATCGACGTGCGCGAAGACCACGAGCGCGCCACCGGCTTGCCGGTCGGCGCCTTGGGCTTGTCGCGCGGTTTTCTCGAATTGCGCATCGAAAGCCAGGAACCCAATCGCGAGCGGGAAATACTCACCCTGTGCGGCAGCGGCGTTCGTTCTCTGTTTGCGGCCGAAGCGCTGCAGCGGATGGGCTATCGGCATGTCGCGTCCGTGGCGGGCGGCTTCGAACGCTGGAAAAGCGAAGGCCTGCCGGTGAGTACCGCGCAGCTCGACACCGATTCCGCCGAACGCTATGCACGCCAATTGCGTCTGCCGCAGATCGGCGAAGCCGGGCAACATAAACTCGGCCAGGCCAGCATCGTGTTGCTGGGGGCTGGCGGCCTGGGTGCACCCGCCGCGCTTTATCTCGCCGCGGCAGGGGTCGGGCGGCTCACGCTGATCGACGACGACCGCGTGGAACGCTCCAACCTGCATCGCCAGGTTATCCACGCCGATGCGCGGGTGGGCATGCCCAAGACCGAATCGGCGCGCATGACGTTGAATGCGCTCAATCCACGCGTAAAGGTCGAACTGCGTAACGAGCGCCTGCGTGCCGATAACGTCGAGCAACTGCTGCGCGGCCATGATCTGGTGGTGGACGGCGCCGACAATTTCCCCGCGCGCTATTTGCTGGCGGCCGCAAGCCGGCGCTTGAAGATGCCCATGGTGTACGGTGCCGTCGAGCGCTTTACCGGCCAGGTGGGCGTCTTCGACCCGCGCCGCGACGATTCGCCCTGCTACCGCTGCCTGTTCCCCGAGCCGCCCGATGCCGCCGATGCGCCCAATTGCGCCGAGGCCGGCGTGCTGGGCGTGCTGCCAGGCATCGTGGGGTTGCTGCAGGCGACCGAGGCATTGAAGCTGATCCTTGGTATCGGTGAGCCGCTGGTCGGGCGGTTGCTGTCTTTCGATGCCTTGGGCATGCGTTTTCGCGAAACACGGTTGCCACGCGACCCGGCTTGTCCGGGGTGTGGCGCAGCGGCCGAGTTTCACGGGTATGAGGATATCGAGCGGCTCTGCGCGGCAGGGTGAAACGGGCTTTGATGCGAGAGGGGCCGGGTCATTGCTATCTCTCCTACCGAGAGGTGGCGTGGGATAATGCGCGCTTCGCCAGCCAGGACCCCCCATGAGCGCACGCATACTCGACGGCAAACGCATCGCACAGGAGCTGCTGGAGCGCATCGCCAAGCGCGTCAGCGAACGCAAGGCACAAGGCAAAGTGACGCCCGGTCTGGCGGTGGTGCTGGTTGGGAACGACGCGGCGTCTTCCGTCTACGTGCGCAACAAGCGCAAGGCCTGCCATCAGGTGGATTTCCGTTCCTTCGATTACGACCTGCCGGCCAGCGCCACGCAAGATGAGCTATTCGCGCTGATCGACCGGCTCAATGCCGACCCCGACGTGCACGGCATCCTGGTGCAGTCGCCGCTGCCGGATCATATTGACGAAGACGCGCTGGTCGATCGCATCGATCCCAACAAGGATGTCGATGGCTTCCAGGCCATCAACGTCGGTCGACTCGCCCTGCGCCGTTTCGGTTTGCGCCCGTGTACGCCACGTGGCGTGATGACCTTGCTTGGCCATACCGACTGCCCGGTGCGCGGGCAGCATGCGGTGGTCGTGGGCGTCTCCAATCACGTCGGCCGGCCGTTGGCGCTGGAACTATTGATCGCCGGTTGCACGACGACCTGCTGTCATCGCTTCACTCGCGACCTGGAAACCTATGTACGTCAGGCCGATATCCTGATTGTCGCAGTGGGCAAGCCTGGGTTGGTGAAGGGCGATTGGATCAAGCCGGGCGCGGTTGTCGTGGATGTGGGCATCAGCCGCCTGGACGATGGCCGTCTGGTCGGCGATGTGGATTTCGACGTGGCCGCGGAGCGCGCGAGCTGGATCACCCCGGTGCCGGGCGGAGTAGGGCCGATGACCGTCGCCACGCTGATGGAAAACACGCTGGAAGCCGCCGAAGCGCGCGATTCCAAATAGCGGCATCTCTGTAGGCTGGGATGAAGAAATCCCAGCCTACGCGGTTCCGCCAAGCGTCGGTCAAGAACCTAAAGCAAATCTCGCGCCGCGCCCGCCTCCCGCGTATAATCCTCTCTTTGCAGCGGGACTTTTCCATGCGCATCCTTGCCGAGGCCCTTACCTACGACGACGTCTACCTCGTCCCGGCTCATTCCCAAGTCTTGCCGCGCGACGTGGACACCTCCACCCGGCTCACGCGGAACCTTCGACTGAACATCCCCATCGTGTCCGCCGCCATGGACACGGTCACCGAAGCTCGCCTCGCCATCACCATGGCGCAGAACGGCGGCATCGGCATCATCCACAAGAACATGACCGCCGAGCAGCAGGCCGCCGAAGTGCGCCTGGTCAAGAAGTTCGAAGCCGGCGTCATTCGCAGCCCGATCACGGTGACGCCGCACACGTCGATTCGCGACGTGCTCAAGCTTACCCGTGCACACAACATCTCCGGCGTGCCAGTGGTGGAAGGCGAGCAACTGGTCGGCATCGTCACCAGCCGCGACCTGCGCTTCGAGCGCAAGCACGACGACCCTGTGCGCAACATCATGACCCGTCAGGACAAGCTGGTCACCGTCAAGGAAGGCGCCAGCCAGGACGACGTGCTGCAGCTGTTGCACAAGAACCGCATCGAAAAAGTGCTGGTGGTAAACGACGCGTTCCAGCTGCGCGGCCTGATCACCGTCAAGGACATCCAGAAAGCCCGCGACAACCCCAACGCCGCCAAGGACGCGCATGAGCGCCTCCTGGTCGGCGCGGCAGTGGGAGTAGGCGGCGATACCGAACAGCGCGTGGAAGCGCTGGTCGAAGCCGGCGTCGACGTGATCGTGGTGGATACCGCGCACGGCCATTCGCAAGGCGTGATCGAGCGCGCCGCCTGGGTGAAGAAGCGCTACCCGCAGGTGCAATTGATCGCCGGCAACATCGTCACCGGCGATGCCGCGCTTGCCTTGCGCGATGCCGGCGCCGATGCGGTCAAGGTCGGCGTGGGCCCGGGTTCCATCTGCACCACGCGCGTCGTGGCAGGCGTAGGTGTGCCGCAGATCACCGCCATCGACATGGTCGCCACCGCGCTGAAAGACAGCATTCCGCTGATCGCCGACGGCGGCATCCGCTACTCCGGCGATATCCCCAAGGCGCTCGCTGCCGGCGCGTCCACCGTGATGCTCGGCTCCATGTTCGCCGGCACCGAAGAGTCACCGGGCGAAGTGGAACTGTTCCAGGGCCGTTCCTACAAAAGCTATCGCGGCATGGGTTCGCTCGGTGCGATGGCGCTGGGCTCCAAGGATCGCTACTTCCAGGAAGAAGCCGACGCCGACAAGCTGGTGCCCGAAGGCATCGAAGGCCGCGTGCCGTACCGCGGTCCGCTTCGCAACATCATTCACCAGCTGATCGGGGGCCTGCGCGCGTCGATGGGCTATCTCGGTGCGGCGACGATCGATGACGTACGCAACAAGGCACAGTTCGTGAAAGTCACCTCGGCCGGTGTTACCGAAGCGCATCCGCACGATATCCAGATCACGAAGGAAGCGCCGAATTATCGGCTCAATTCGTAATTGAGGCGGGGAACAGGCAACACGCAGGGCGCAGCAGATTCAAGCATCGCGCCCTGAGCCCCGTTCATGGTGGCCCGTTGCAGCGCGCCTGATGCTGACGTTCCCTGTTTCCCATTCCCCATTCCCCGCTTTCAAGCCATGACCAACATCCACAGCGACAAAATCCTCATCCTCGATTTCGGCGCGCAGTACACGCAATTGATCGCGCGGCGCATCCGCGAGATTGGCGTCTACTGCGAGATCTGGGCGTGGGACCACAACCCGGCGGAGATCGCCGCGTTTGGCGCCAAGGGCATCATCCTTTCCGGTGGTCCCGAGTCGACCACGGTGCACGGCGCACCCAAGGCGCCGCAGGAAGTATTCGATTCCGGCTTGCCGATTCTCGGCATCTGCTACGGCATGCAGACCTTGGCCGCGCAATTGGGCGGAGCCACGGAAGCCGCCGATGCGCGCGAATTTGGTCATGCGCGCGTGGATGTCGTTGCATCGGACAAATTGCTCGATGGGCTCACCGATCACGCTTCGTTCCAGGCGCTGGACGTGTGGATGAGCCACGGTGACCACGTCGCCAAGGCGCCGCCAGGGTTCACCGTCACCGCCACCACCGACCGCATTCCGGTCGCCGCCATGTCGAACGAAGCCAAGCGCTGGTACGGCGTGCAATTCCATCCGGAAGTCACGCACACCAAGCAGGGCACTGCGCTGCTCAAGCGCTTCGTCACCGACATCTGCGGTTGCCAGACGCTGTGGACCGCCGCGCACATCATCGACGACCAGATCGCCCGCGTACGCGAACAGGTCGGCAAGGATCACGTGCTGCTCGGTCTTTCCGGCGGCGTGGATTCCTCCGTCGTCGCCGCACTGCTGCATCGCGCGATCGGCGACCAGCTCACCTGCGTGTTCGTCGACACCGGCCTGCTGCGCTGGCAGGAAGGCGACCAGGTGATGGCGACCATGGCCGAGCACATGGGTGTGAAAGTCATCCGCGTCAACGCCGCCGAGCGCTACTTCAAGGCGCTGGAAGGCGTGGCCGATCCGGAAGCCAAGCGCAAGATCATCGGCCGCCTGTTCGTCGACATCTTCGACGAGGAATCGGCCAAGGTCACCGCCGCCGGCAATGGCCAGGTGAAGTGGCTCGCGCAAGGCACGATCTATCCCGACGTGATCGAGTCCGCCGGCAGCAAAACCGGCAAGGCCCATGTCATCAAGAGCCACCACAACGTCGGCGGCTTGCCCGAGCACATGAAGCTCAAACTGGTCGAGCCGCTGCGCGAACTGTTCAAGGACGAGGTGCGTCGCATCGGTGTCGAACTCGGCCTGCCGCGCGAGATGGTCTATCGCCATCCGTTCCCCGGCCCCGGCCTGGGCGTGCGCATCCTGGGCGAAGTCAAACCCGAATACGCCGAACTGCTGGCCCGCGCCGACGCCATCTTCATCGAAGAACTGCGCAAGGCCGACCTCTACGACAGCGTCAGCCAGGCCTTCGCCGTATTCCTCCCGGTGAAGTCGGTCGGCGTAGTGGGCGACGCCCGCGCCTACGAATGGGTGATCGCCCTGCGCGCGGTGGAGACCATCGATTTCATGACTGCGCACTGGGCCGAACTGCCGTACGACTTCCTCGGCAAGGTGTCCAACCGCATCATCAATGAAATCCGCGGCGTGTCACGCGTGGTGTATGACATCAGCAGCAAGCCGCCGGCTACCATCGAGTGGGAGTGAATTGACGTCCTTCGGGGACTACCGCCAGCTATCGAGAAACTGACGTAACGTGTTGATTTAGGAATAAATACGTCGCAGTAGCTATCGATGGCTATCGCCGGCCAGCAGAAAAAGTTGGCGGTAGAGCTGACGGTAAAAATCGAGGCCGGATCAAGACACTCTCGTTCACTATTCAGACTTTTATCGTCTTTGACGGTAAAAGCCTTCTCGGGAAAGCTTGTTTTATGCGGCTTTCCGGGCATCAGCAGGTCTCCAGGTCCTTGACGGTAAAGCCTGACGGTAAAGCCGTCAAAAGCCGGAGGAATCCTCGATGCTCACTGACGCTGCACTACGAAATCTGAAGCCTAAGTCCAAGATTTATAAGGCTTCTGACCGGGACGGAATGTACGTGACGGTATCGCCCAGCGGTACTGTCACCTTCCGCTACGACTACCGCCTCAACGGACGCCGCGAGACGCTGACCCTCGGGCGCTATGGCCCCGGCGGTATCTCACTGGCGATGGCGCGCGAACTGCTGCTGGACGCGCGCAAAGCCGTGCTCAAGGGCACCTCGCCTGCGCTCGAAAAGCAGCGCGAAAAACGCCGAGTGGTCGCCATTAAGACCTTTGGCACGGCGATGG
>NZ_DATJMN010000191.1:0-7429 GCF_035508675.1 Dyella sp. | reverse complement strand
CGTGCGGTGTAGGAATTGCGTAGGCGCCTTATCAGGCTTTTCCGGTTGATTCAGCGGCGCAGGCTGAGATGACCATCCAGCCCACGCCGCCATGAGGCGTTTTTAATGCCAGGAACAAACCACCTTGCCGCAGCTACCGGCATCCATCAGGTCGAAACCCTTCTGGAAATCGTCGATGTAGATCTGGTGGGTGAGCACCTTCTGCAACGGGAAGCCGGTGAGCACCATCTGGGTCATCTTGTACCAGGTTTCGTACATGCGGCGGCCATAGATGCCCTGCAGGGTAAGGCCCTTGAAGATCACCTTGTCCCAGTCGATGCCCGCGCCCTTGGGCAGGATGCCGAGCAGGGCGACCTTGCCGCCGTGGTACATGCAATCGAGCATGTCGTTGAAGGCGCGCTGGTTGCCACTCATTTCCAGGCCCACGTCGAAGCCTTCCATGTGCAGGTCTTTCATCACGTCCTTGAGCGACTGGTTGGCTACGTTTACCACGCGGGTGGCACCCATGTCGGCGGCGAGCTTGAGGCGGTAGTCGTTGACGTCGGTCACCACCACGTTGCGCGCGCCCACGTGCTTGGCAATGCCCGCGGCGATGATGCCGATCGGGCCGGCGCCGGTGATCAGCACGTCTTCACCCACCATGTCGAATTCCAGCGCACAGTGCGCGGCGTTGCCGTAAGGGTCGAAGAACGCGGCCAGCTCGGAAGGAATCTGATCCGGAATCGGCCACAGGTTGGAGGCCGGCATGCTCATGTATTCGGCGAAGGCACCGTTGCGGTTCACGCCGATGCCCACGGTGTTCGGACACAGATGCTGGCGGCCGGCGCGGCAGTTGCGGCAATGGCCGCACACGATATGGCCTTCGGCGGAAACACGATCGCCCACTTTGTAGCCAGTGACGCCCGGGCCGATGTCCACGATGCGGCCGACGAACTCATGGCCGATGGTGAGGCCGGGCTTGATGGTGCGCTGGGACCACTCGTCCCATTTGTAGATATGCAGGTCGGTGCCGCAGATGGCGGTTTTTTCCAGTTTGATCAGCACCTCGTTCGGGCCGATTTCGGGCACTGGCACTTCTTCCATCCAGATGCCTTTTTCGGGCAGGCGCTTGACCAGGGCTTTCATCATTTGCGGCATGGGGGACATCCAGGGCGGGGAAGCGCGCATTATAAAGTGCTACCTGGAATGCGCCTGACGCGCCGCGACACGACAAAGCGAACATCGCTGACTTGCCCGCGGCGTGTCACCTTCGGCAACGTGCAAGGCGTCGCGCCACGCGATAGCGTGAGCTACGCGCCCTTCACCACGGTGCCGATAGCAGGGGAGGGCTGGGGGCAAAGCCCTGAACGCCCCGAGATCCGTCGCCCCGGCCTTCGCCGGGGCGACGGATCAAAGGAGGCACGAAGCATTCAAGCCAGGCTCCTACAAATCCAGCCGGTCGTAGCTGCGTTTGAAGATGACGGGTTGCTGCAAATCGTTGGGCTTCCAGCTTTCCGTCACGGTCAAATGATGGCCATCCGCCGAACGCACCCAGGATTGATCGAGCTGCGTGCCATCGTCGAACGTCATCGAGATGGTCATGCCGTTAGGGGTGAGCTGCGTTTGCACGCGTGCGGTGCTATTGAGCGATTGACGCTGCATGCCATCGAAGCGCGTATCGAGGCGGTCGGTGTTGTTGTAATCCACGTGCAAGCCCTGGCTGCTCTGCTGCACGTTCAAGAACGAATCATCGGCGAGCAGCGGTGGTGTCGGGTCCTTGGGCGGGGTGCTCTTATCGCTGCTGCTGGCGTCCTGCGAATCGTGATGGCCATGGCGGCCACCGCCACCCATGCGCCCTCCGCCCATGCCGCCTCCCATGCCATGGCCGCCACCGTGTCCACCGAAGCCGCCGTTCGACGCTGCCGGCGATGTACCGCTCGAACTTGCTGATGGAGGGCGCGAGGAAGGTGCCTGCTCGTGTTTCTTCTCCGCATGCAGTCGCTGCGTGATCACCGCGGCGCTATCGCTTTGCTTGTCGTCGAGCTGCCAGATGCCGCTGAAAACCGGTCCCTGGGCCGAGGCTTGTGCCATCGCGCAGGTGATGGGGAGCAAACCGGCGGCAAATAACAGGCACGACGGACGGGGCAGGGAACGCGGCATGGACAACATCCTGGTTGGGCAAACTATCCGATCAACGCGCCATGGGTGTGTCGGGTGTACAGCTTCGCAAGCCTCGTGCAAGATTGGCTGCGAAGCCCAGCCGTTACACTGTGTTGATGCCAGTCGATCGCCGACCCCTCGCCATATTCCTGATGGGTCCGACGGCGTCGGGCAAGACCGCGCTTGCTTGCGCCCTGAGCAAGCGTTTTCCGCTTGGGCTTATCAGCGTGGATTCAGCCTTGGTGTATCGCGGCCTGGATATCGGCGCCGCCAAGCCGGACGCCGCCACGCTGGCGCGTTACCCGCACGCCTTGATCGATATCCGCGACCCCAGCGAGCCCTACTCGGCCGCCGATTTCAGCACCGATGCGCAGGCGGCCATGCAGCGCATCGGCGGGGCCGGGCGCATTCCTTTATTGGTCGGCGGCACCGGTTTGTACTTCCGGGCGTTGCAGCGCGGCTTGTCCAGCCTGCCGGATGCCGATGCGGAGGTGCGCGCGCAACTGGCGGAAAAGGCTGCCGCCATCGGATGGGAAGGCATGCATCGCCGCCTGGCGGAGCTCGACCCGCAAGCCGCCGCTCGCATCAAACCTGGCGACGCGCAGCGCATCCAGCGTGCGCTGGAAGTGATCACGCTCACCGGGCAGGCACTCAGCGCCCAGCAGCAGGGCGGCCGTGGCCAGCCGTTCCCCTGGCGCGTGCTGAAGCTGGCGCTGCTGCCGCAAGACCGTGCTCCGCTGCACGCCCGCATCGCCCGGCGCTTCGACGACATGTTGCACGAGGGTCTGCTCGACGAAGTGCGTGCGCTGCGCCGGCGTGGCGATCTCACCCCTGACCTGCCGGCTTTGCGCGCCGTGGGCTACCGTCAGGCTTGGGAGCATCTGGATGGTCTTTACGATGCGGCCGAGTTGCGCAACCGGGGCATCTTCGCGACTCGCCAGCTGGCCAAGCGGCAAATCACCTGGCTGCGCAGCGAACTCGACGCTCGCGTGCTCGATCCGGAGCAGGGCAACCTGCTGGGGCGGGCGGCAGATGCCGTAGGATGCTTCCTGGCGGCAAAGTGAGAGTTAGTTGTAAAAAAGATGACGTCATTCCGTTATGTCTTTGTCATCACTTACAAAACTCTTTCATCCTCGATTTAAAAGCGGTTAACATTCCAAAAGCTCGGGTCGGGGCACCAGTTGGTGCCGTCTTTTTTCCGATCCATCCGTAGATGGGGGGAGAACAAAAAATGTCAAAAGGGCAATCCTTGCAAGATCCATTTCTGAACGCATTGCGCCGTGAGCGCGTACCGGTCGCCATCTATCTGGTGAATGGCATCAAGCTGCAGGGCACCATCGAATCCTTCGATCAGTTCGTGGTGCTGTTGCGCAACCAGGTCAGCCAGATGGTTTACAAGCACGCCATCTCCACCGTGGTGCCGAGCCGCAACGTGCGTGTGGGCAACGGCCACGAAGGTCACGAAGGCCACGAAACCCACCTTGAGCACGCGTCGGTCGAAAGCGAAGGTTGATCCACTCTGTTCGATAGGCAGAAGAAAGGCGAACGGGCTGTATTGGTCCTCCCGCACTCGCGCGGGGAAGGCGATGCGGCCGAGCGCGCGCAAGAGTTCGTCGAACTGGTGAAGTCCGCCGGCGCCGAAGTGCTGGCGGGCATTCCTGCGCGCGTGGAAACACCCAACCCGCGCTATTACATCGGCACCGGCAAGGCCGACGAAGTGGCCGAGGCGGTGCGTGCGCTGGAAGCGGACGTGGTGCTGGTGGACCATCTGCTTTCCCCGGTGCAGGAGCGCAATCTGGAAAAGCTGCTCAATGTACGCGTCGTCGACCGCGCCGGACTCATTCTCGACATCTTCGCCCAGCGCGCCCGCTCCCACGAAGGCAAGCTGGAAGTCGAGCTGGCCCAGCTCAAGCACCTGGCCACCCGGCTGGTGCGCGGCTGGACCCACCTGGAGCGCCAGCGCGGCGGCGCCATCGGCCTGCGCGGCCCCGGCGAAACACAGTTGGAAACCGACCGCCGCCTGCTCGGCGAGCGCGTCAAGATGCTCACCAAGCGGCTGGAAAAAGTGCAAACCCAGCGTACGCAGCAACGCCGTGCGCGCCTGCGCAACACGGTGCCGCGCGTGGCGCTGGTGGGTTACACAAACGCCGGCAAATCCACCCTGTTCAATGTGCTCACGCAGGGCGACGTGTATGCAGCGAACCAGTTGTTCGCCACGCTCGATCCCACGGTGCGCAAGCTGGAGGATTTGAGCTGTGGCCCGGCGGTGCTGGCCGATACGGTGGGCTTCATCCGCGAATTGCCGCACGACCTGGTCGCCGCCTTCCGCGGCACGCTGGCCGAGGCGCGCGATGCGGACCTCCTGCTGCACGTCAGCGATGCCGCGGATGAGGAACGCGAACGCCTGCACCAGGTCGTCGACCAGGTGCTGGAAGAAATCGGCGCCGGCGACGTGCCGCAACTGCATGTGATGAACAAGATCGACCTTGCCGGTGGCGAGCCGCGCATCGTGCGCAATGCGGAAGGCCTGCCGCAGCAGGTATGGCTGTCGGCGGCGACCGGGGCAGGCCTGGATCTGCTGCGCGACGCACTCGGCGATTGCCTGGGCGGCGAACGCGTGCAGTCGGAGTTGCGCTTGCCGCTGTCGGCCGGCCGGCTGCATGCCCGCTTGCGTGCCGCCGGTGCCATTGCGGAAGAAGCGGTGGACGAAGAAGGCTGGCGGCTGCGCATCGATGCACCGCGCAGCGTGCTGGCGCCACTCACCGGTGGGCAAGGGCAGGACGTGGAGTTGTTGCGCGGATTGCTCGGCAGTCCCGATGCGGCGCTATAACGCCTGTTTGTAACCGCCGTCGGCCGGATGAGATCCCCCATCGGGAAACCCTGATGCGTGTCGAGATGTCATCCTGGTATCTACGAACTGCCGGCACGGCAAGCCTGTATGAGGACAGAGCGGCTTAATGTTATCCGTCTCTGCTAGAATGCGACCGTTTGTGCGCCACTCCAACCGGGTGCTTGCACGCCCACTATCCGTCACCATGTCCCATCCCGTACCCAGCGTTTTCCGGCCGTTGCTGCCGGCCTCCCAGCGGCCTCAAGGAGACTGACCATGGCCTGGAACGAACCCGGCAACGGGCAGCGTGATCCATGGAACAAGAACAAGCGCGGTGCCGGCGGCGGTAAGCCCGGCATCCAGGCGGCCCTGAAAGATCTGCTCAAGCGCGTCGGGCGGCTGGGCGGTCCCGGCGGCATTCTCACCATCGTGGTGGCCATCCTGCTGGCGTGGCTGCTGCTGACCAGCTATGCGGTCATCGGTAGCGGGCAGGTGGGCGTGGTGCAGCGCTTCGGCGCCTATGCACGCATCCTCGCTCCCGGCTTCCATCTGAAGCTGCCGGCGCCGATCGAAACCGTACAGCCCGTGGCGACCTCGCGCGTGCGCGCCATGTCGGACCAGATCCGCATGCTCACGCGCGACCAGGACATCGTCACGGTCGATTTCAACGTGCAGTACCAAGTGACCGATCCGCAAAAGTACCTGTTCAGCACGCGTGATCCGGACGGCACGCTCAATGAGGCCGCGCAGGCGGCCGTGCGGGCGGTAATCGGTGCGCAGGCCATGGACGACATCCTCACCGGCCAGGGTGATGCCAATGCGCCAGCGCCCCATCTGGGCAACCTGCAGCAGCAGGTACGCGATCAACTGCAGCACACACTGGATGCCTACGATTGCGGCCTGCAAGTGACCGACGTGAGCTTCCAGGCCATCACGCCGCCGCAAGAGGTCAAGGACGCCTTCGACGACGTGGTCGCCGCGCGCCAGGACCGCCAAGGCTTGATCGACCAGGCCAAGGCCAATACCAGCCAGGACATTCCCAGCGCCAAGGGCGACGCCCAGCGCCTGGCGGCCGAGGCCGAAGCCTATAAGGCCGAACGCATGGCGCGCGCCGAGAGCGATGCCGAGCGCTTCAACCTCATCCTCAAGGAATACCGCGCCGCGCCGGACGTCACCCGCCGCCGCCTCTGGCTGGAAACCATGGAAGACATCCTGCACGCCAGCAACAAGGTCATCGACGGTTCCGACGGTCGCAGCGTCATCAACATCGAAAACGACCGCGGGGAAACCGCGCCGGCCGCCAATCTGCCGGGCGTCGGCACGGTGGCGCCATCCGGCAATGGGCTGGGCGACGAAGCGGACAAGGGGAAGCAGCCATGAAGACCACCGCTGCGATCATCATCGTCCTGCTCATCCTGCTGGGCTTCAACAGCTTTTATACGGTCGGCGAAGGCCAGCAAGTGCTGGTGATGCAGTTCGGCAAGATCCTGCGCACCGATCGCCAGCCCGGCCTGCATGCCAAGGTGCCGCTGCTGCAGCAGACACTGACGCTGGACGACCGCATTTTGTCCTTCGATGGCGCGCCGCAGCGTTACGCCACCTCCGACAAGCAGAGCGTCAACGTCAGCTATTACGTCAAATGGCGTATTGCCGATGCGTCCGATTACTACCGTGCCAGCGGCGGCGATGAGCTGCAGGCCGGCCAGCGCCTGAGCCCGATCATCAGCAATGCGCTGCGCAACATCGTCAACGCGCACAGCATGGACCAGCTCATTGCCGGTGGCCAGGGCGACATCGCCGCGAGCACGTTGCAGCAAGCCAACGAGCAGACGCAGAAGACACTGGGCGTGTCGGTAGTGGATGTGCGCATCACCAGCATCGAGTTCCCCGACGACGTCAAGGCGGCCGTTTACAAGCGCATGCAGACCGAACGCCAGCAGCAGGCCGCCGCCATCCGCGCAGATGGCAAGCAGCAGGCCGAAGCGATCAAGGCCGAAACGCAGGCGCAGGCGCAGGTGATTCGCGCCAAGGCCGAAAGCGACGCCGACAAAGTGAAGGGCGAGGGCGATGCGCAGGCCGCGCAGATCTATGCGCAGGCCTATGCGCAGGATCCGGATTTCTTCGCCTTCTACCGCAGCCTGCAGGCGTACAGGAAATCGTTCGGCGACGGCAAAGGCACCATCATTCTCCGCCCCGATTCCGAATTCCTGCGCTATTTCGGCAACCCGGCTGCCGCGCCGACACATCGCTGAGCAGGGTCATGTCACACGATTTCTACGCGGCGCTGTGCCTGGTGCTGGTGATCGAAGGCCTGTTTTTGTTTGCCGCGCCGCATGGTTGGCAGTCGGTGATGCGCGAGGCCTCCCGGATGGAGCCGCGCACCTTGCGCGTCTGTGGCGCGATCGCCATCGGCATCGGATTGATCACCTTGCGGCTGATGCATTGAAACAAGTTTCACCA
>NZ_DATJMN010000190.1:0-8726 GCF_035508675.1 Dyella sp. | reverse complement strand
GGTTCGGGAAGTTGCGGGTGGAGGTGGAGAACACCGTGGCGCCTTCGCGTACCTGCGCCTGGTTGCCCATGCACAGCGAACAGCCGGGCATTTCCATGCGCGCGCCAGCGGTGCCGAGCACGCCGTAGTGACCTTCCTCGGTGAGCTGCTTCTGATCCATCTTGGTCGGCGGCGCCACCCACAGGCGCGTGGGGATATCGCGCTTGCCTTCCAGCAGCTTCGACGCCGCACGGAAGTGACCGATGTTGGTCATGCACGAACCGATGAACACTTCATCGATCTTGGCGCCGGCCACGTTGGACAGCGTCTTGACGTCGTCCGGATCGTTCGGGCACGCCACGATCGGCTCGTGCACGTCGGCCAGGTCGATCTCGATCACTGCGGCGTATTCGGCATCCGCATCGCGCTCCAGCAGTTGCGGATTGGCCAGCCATGCTTCCATCGCCTTGATGCGGCGCTGCAGGCTGCGGGCGTCCTGATAGCCCTGCGCGATCATGTATTTCAACAGCGTGATGTTGCTGTTGATGTATTCGATGATTGGCGCCTTGTCGAGGTGAACCGTGCAGCCGGCGGCGGAACGTTCGGCGGACGCATCGGACAGCTCGAACGCCTGCTCCACCTTCAGATTCGGCAGGCCTTCGATTTCCAGGATGCGGCCGGAGAAGATGTTCTTCTTGCCCTGCTTGGCGACCGTCAGCAGACCCTGCTTGATGGCGTACAGCGGGATCGCGTTGACCAGGTCGCGCAGCGTCACGCCCGGCTGCAGTTCGCCCTTGAAGCGCACCAGCACCGATTCGGGCATGTCCAGCGGCATCACGCCCGTTGCAGCCGCAAACGCCACCAGACCGGAACCGGCCGGGAACGAAATGCCGATCGGGAAGCGCGTGTGGCTGTCGCCGCCGGTGCCGACGGTATCAGGCAGCAGCATGCGGTTGAGCCAGGAGTGGATCACGCCGTCGCCCGGACGCAGGCTGATGCCGCCGCGGGTCGAGATGAAGGCCGGCAGATCGTGGTGCGTCTTGACGTCCACCGGCTTGGGATAGGCGGCGGTATGGCAGAAGGACTGCATCACCAGCTCGGCGGAGAAGCCCAGGCACGCCAGATCCTTCAGCTCGTCCCGCGTCATCGGGCCAGTGGTGTCCTGCGAACCCACCGAAGTCATCCTCGGCTCGCAATAGGTCCCCGGACGTACACCCTTGCCTTCCGGCAGACCGCAGGCGCGGCCGACCATCTTCTGTGCCAGCGTGTAGCCCTTGCCGGTATCGGCCGGATTCTGCGGCAGGCGGAACAGCGTGGACGGGGCCAGGCCGAGCGCTTCGCGCGCCTTGGCAGTGAGGCCGCGGCCGATGATCAGCGGAATGCGGCCGCCGGCGCGCACTTCGTCGAACAGCACGTCGGACTTCACCTGGAACTCGGCGATCACCTGGCCGTTCTTCAGCGCCTTGCCTTCATAGGGACGCAGTTCGACCACGTCGCCCATCTCCATGCTGGAAACATCCAGCTCGATCGGCAGCGCGCCGGCATCTTCCATCGTGTTGTAGAAGATCGGCGCAATCTTGCTGCCCAGGCACACGCCGCCGAAGCGCTTGTTCGGGATGAAGGGGATGTCCTCGCCCGTCCACCACAGCACGGAATTGGTAGCGGACTTGCGGCTGGAACCGGTGCCGACCACATCACCCACGTAGGCCACCAGGTGACCTTTCTGCTTGAGGTCTTGAATGAGCTGGATCGGGCCCCGCTTGCCGTCTTCTTCCGGCTGGAACGGCGCGCCGTCGCGCTTGTTCTTCAGCATGGCAAGACCGTGCAGCGGGATGTCCGGACGCGTGGTGGCGTCGGGCGCCGGCGAAAGATCGTCGGTATTGGTTTCGCCCGGCACCTTGAACACGGTGATGGTGAGGCTCTCCGGCACCTGCGGACGGCTGGTGAACCATTCGGCATCGGCCCAGCTCTGCAGCACGGACTTCGCATGGGCGTTGCCCTTGTCGGCCTTCTCTTTCACGTCGTGGAAGGCATCGAACATCAAGAGCGTTTTCTTCAGCGCTTCGGCCGCGATGCCGCCGACCTGCGCGTCATCCAGCAGTTCGATCAGCGGCTGGATGTTGTAGCCGCCGAGCATCGTGCCCAACAATTCCGTCGCTTTCTCGCGGCTGATCAGCGCGCACTGCTCGGTGCCGAACGCCACGGCGGCAAGATACGAAGCCTTGACCTTGGCCGCATCGTCCACGCCAGCCGGCACGCGGTGGGTGATCAGGTCAACCAGGAAGGACGCTTCGCCCGCAGGTGGGTTCTTCAGCAACTCGATCAGGTCGGCGGTCTGCTGGGCCGACAGCGGCAGCGGGGGAATGCCCAGCGCGGCGCGCTCGGCAACGTGTTGGCGATAAGCGTTGAGCATGCGATCGAATCCTTGGAGGATGGCATTGGCCGTGAACAGCCATCGCCCAAAAGGGATAGCTGCGAAGCCGCCTATTTTGCCAGCCGGCCCCAAACGGCAGCAACGACAAGCTGTTTCCGCCTGCGTTCGAAATCTTGCAAGGCAGGCGTAACTTGCATGCCCAGGGAATTGGCTCAAACTTCCCGGCATCCCCAAGCCGGAACGCGATCGCCTTGCAATTCCCCTAACGCCCGCTGCTTTAGCATCCCCGCTTTACGCCGCGTGCGTTTTCAAGTCTTCAAGCAACAGGAGCTCTCCCCATGCTGGACTCATTCGCCACCCGCGATACCCTCAAGGTCAACGGCAGCACCTACCAGTTCGCCAGCCTCGCCAAGCTCGGCCAGCGCTTCGATCTGAAGCACCTGCCCTATTCGATGAAGATCCTGCTGGAAAACCTGTTGCGCCACGAGGACGGCGTCAACGTCACCAAGAAGGAAATCGAAGCGGTGGCCAAGTGGGACCCCAGGGCCGAGCCGGATACGGAAATCGCTTTCATGCCCGCGCGCGTGGTGCTGCAGGACTTCACCGGCGTGCCCTGCGTGGTGGACCTGGCCGCGATGCGCGATGCCGTGGTGAAGCTGGGCGGCGATGCCAACCAGATCAATCCGCTGGCGCCGGCCGAGCTGGTGATCGATCACTCGGTGCAGGTCGATGTGTTCGGCTCGCCTTCGGCGATCGACAGGAATGTCGATATCGAATTCGAGCGCAACCACGAACGCTATTCGTTCCTGCGCTGGGGCCAGAAGGCCTTCAACAATTTCAAGGTGGTGCCGCCGCGCACCGGCATCGTGCACCAGGTGAACCTGGAACATCTCGCTCGGGTAGTGTTTACCGGCAAGAAGGACGGCGCAGACTGGGCCTATCCCGACACTGTCTTCGGCACCGATTCGCACACCACCATGGTCAACGGCCTGGGCGTACTGGGCTGGGGCGTGGGCGGCATCGAAGCGGAAGCGGCGATGCTGGGGCAGCCGTCGTCGATGCTGATCCCGCAAGTGGTGGGCTTCAAGCTCAGCGGCAAGCTGTCCGAAGGCGTAACGGCTACCGACCTGGTGCTGACCGTCACGCAGATGCTGCGCAAGCTTGGCGTGGTGGGGAAGTTCGTGGAATTCTTCGGCGATGGCTTGAAGCATCTGCCGCTGGCCGATCGCGCCACCATCGGCAACATGGCGCCGGAATACGGTGCCACTTGCGGCATTTTCCCGATCGACCAGGAAGCGCTGAACTATCTGCGCTTGTCGGGCCGCCATGAAGACCAGATCGAACTGGTGAAGCAATACGCGCAAGCGCAAGGCCTGTGGCATGACGAGAACACGCCGCATGCGCAGTTCTCGGCCACGCTGGAACTCAACCTCGCCGAGGTGAAACCGTCGCTGGCCGGCCCCAAGCGCCCGCAGGACCGCGTGCTGCTCGAAGACGTCAAGAAGAGCTATCACGACAGCCTCGCCGCGCTCACCGCCAACCGCAAGAACGGCGGCGAAGCGCGTGCAGAGGCGCGCCTTGCCAGCGAAGGCGGCGGCACCGCCGTGGGCCACGACGCCAGCGCGCTGGCCGAAGGCCCGCACATCTCGATGAACGGCCAGCAGTTCCGCTTGCAGGACGGCGCGGTGGTGATTGCCGCCATCACCTCGTGCACCAACACCTCCAACCCGGCGGTGATGCTTGGCGCCGGCCTGCTGGCCAAGAAAGCCGCCGAAAAAGGCTTGAAAGCCAAGCCGTGGGTGAAGACTTCGCTCGCCCCTGGCTCGCTGGTGGTGACCGATTACCTGGAAAAAACCGGCCTGCTGAAGGAGCTGGAAAAAATCGGCTTCTACCTGGTCGGCTACGGCTGCACCACCTGCATCGGCAACTCCGGTCCGCTGCCGCAGGAGATCAGCCATGGCATCGGCGAAGGGGATCTCGCCGTGGCATCCGTCTTGTCCGGCAACCGCAACTTCGAAGGCCGCGTGCATCCGGAAGTAAAAATGAACTACCTGGCCTCGCCGCCGCTGGTCGTGGCCTACGCATTGGCCGGTTCGCTGGACGTCAACCTCGCCACCGATCCGCTAGGCCATGGCAGCGACGGCAAACCGGTGTACTTGAAAGACATCTGGCCGAGCAACAAGGAAATCTCCGATCTCATGGCCGGTGCCGTAAGCCCGGAGATGTTCAAGAAAAACTACGCCGACGTGTTCAAGGGCGACAGCCGCTGGAACAGCATCGCATCACCGGAAGGCGCGGTGTACCAGTGGGCCGACTCCACCTACATCAAGAACCCGCCCTACTTCGAGGGCATGACGATGGAGACGGGCAAGCTCGAAGACATCCACGGCGCACGCGTGCTGGGCCTGTTCGGCGATTCGATCACCACCGACCATATTTCGCCCGCCGGTTCCATCAAGAAGGACAGCCCCGCCGGCCGCTTCCTGATCGCCAAGGGCGTGGAGCCGAAAGACTTCAACTCCTACGGCTCACGCCGCGGCAACGACGACGTGATGGTGCGCGGCACCTTCGCCAACATCCGCATCAAGAACCTGATGCTCGATGGCGTGGAAGGCGGCTACACGCTGTACGTGCCGAGCGGCGAACAGATGGCCATCTACGATGCGGCCATGAAGTACAAGGCCGACAAGACACCGCTGATCGTGATCGCCGGCAAGGAATACGGCACCGGCTCCTCGCGTGACTGGGCGGCCAAGGGCACGCTGCTGCTGGGTGTGAAAGCCGTCATCGCCGAAAGCTTCGAGCGCATCCATCGCTCCAACCTGGTAGGCATGGGCGTGCTGCCACTGCAATTCAAGGACGGCGAGAATGCAAAATCGCTGGGCTTGACCGGCAAGGAAACCTTCGAGATCACCGGCCTCACCGATGGTGAAGCGAAAGAAGCCAAAGTCGTGGCGAAGAGCGACAAGGGTGAGAAGACCTTTACCGTAAAGGTGCTGCTGCTCACGCCGAAGGAACGCGAATTCTTCCGGCATGGCGGCATCCTGCAATACGTACTGCGTCAGCTGGCAGGCAAGAAAGCCGCCTGACTCCGTAGGTTGGGGTGAGCGCATGCGAACCCCAACATCGCCATGTCACCAGCATCCCGTGTTGGGGTTCGCATACGCGCACCCCAACCTACAGTTGCTGCGTCCATGTCGCGTTATAGCAGCGCCAGTCGTGCCCTTCCCTGCGCCACGCGGTTTCCACTTTGTACACGCCTAGTTGCGATGGAAACAATTTCCCGCCGCTGGTCAGCGTGACGGTAAAGCTCGCCACATACCGCTCGCCGCGTGGCTGCACGTCCACCGGTCCCAGCACCGCATGCAAGGTTTCGCCACGAAATCTCGCGGCGCGCAGCAGGTTGCCGATGTCCTGGCGCGTCATCGCGCCATGGTTGCCGTCGAAATCATCCGGCAGCGGTGCGACGACCGCCGACGCGTCGACCTGTTCGGCCGCCTGGACCGCTTTGTCGATGGCTTGCCGAATCAACACTTCATCCGGTGCGCGATGGCAACCGGCCAGCAGTATCAACAATGCCAGGAACGAAAATCGGTACAGGTATTTCATGCTCGGTTTCCAGCAACTTCCCCGGGAGACGTCGCTGCGACGCGGCTTGCCGCTGTACGCTGGCGTATGCTCCAATGCCTTGCCGTCATGATGCCTGATGCGCGCGGCCATCACTATTGGCAATAATTCAGGGAACTTGGGATTGAACATGAGTAATCAGCGTCCGTGGCTGAGTCACTATCCGGCTGGCGTACCTGCAGAGATCGACATCAATCAGTACGCCTCGGTGGTGGCGGTACTCGAAGAGGCCTTTGAACGCTTCCAGGCGCGCGACGCGTTCTCCAGCTTCGGCAAGCGGCTGAGCTACGGCGCCATCGATACGCTGAGCCGGCAATTCGCCGCCTACCTCACCGGCGAATTGAAACTGGCCAAGGGCGATCGCGTCGCCATCATGCTGCCGAACATCCTGCAATATCCGATCGCGCTGTTCGGTGCGCTGCGCGCCGGCATGGTGGTGGTCAACACCAATCCGATGTACACCGCGCGCGAACTCAAGCATCAACTGGAAGACTCGGGCGCAGTCGCGATCGTGGTGCTGGACAACTTCGCCTCGACGTTGCAGCAGATTGTCGCCGAAACCCACGTCAAGCACGTCGTGACCACCGGCATCGGCGATCTGCTCGGCGCCAAGGGCGTGCTGATCAACTTCGTGCTCAAGCACGTCAAGAAGATGGTGCCGCCTTATGCGCTGCCGCATGCGGCGCGCTTCAAGGATGCCTTGGCGGCCGGCGCAAAACATGACACGCCGAAGCCGTCGATCACGCACGACGACATCGCTTTCCTGCAATACACCGGCGGCACTACCGGCGTCGCCAAGGGCGCCATGCTCACCCATGGCAACATGGTGGCGAACATGATGCAGGCCGGCGCCTGGATCGGCGCGAACCTCAAGGAGGCGCGCGAAGTCGTCATTACGGCGCTGCCGCTGTATCACATCTTTTCGCTCACCGCGAACGGCCTGGTGTTCATGCGCCTCGGTGGCCTGAACATCCTCATCACCAATCCGCGCGACATGCCGGCGTTCGTCAAAGAGCTGCGGCATTCGCACTTCTCGGTGATCACCGGCGTCAACACGCTGTTCAACGGCTTGCTCAATACACCGGGTTTCGAAAGCGTGAATTTCTCCCGTCTGCATCTGAGCCTGGGCGGCGGCATGGCGGTTCAGCGTGCGGTAGCGGAGCGCTGGAAGAAGGTCACCGGCTGCACATTGGCGGAAGCGTACGGGCTCACCGAAACGTCACCTGCCGCCTGCATCAATCCGCTGGATATCAAGGAATACAACGGCTCGATCGGCTTGCCTATTTCCTCCACCGACGTGGCGATCTGGTCCGAGGACAACCAGCCGTTGCCGATCGGCCAAGTGGGCGAGCTGATGGTGCACGGCCCACAAGTGATGAAGGGCTACTGGAAGCGCCCCGACGAAACCGCCAAGGTGCTCACGGACGACGGCTGGCTACACACCGGCGACATCGCCAAGATGGACGAGAACGGCTACGTCTACATCGTCGACCGCAAGAAGGACATGATCCTGGTGTCCGGCTTCAACGTGTATCCGAACGAGATCGAGGACACGGTGATGAAACACCCCGGCGTCGCCGAAGTGGCGGCCATCGGCGTACCCGACGAGCATTCCGGCGAAGCGGTCAAGCTGTTCGTGGTACGCAAGGACCCGAACCTTACGGTCGACCAGCTCAAGGAGTTCTGCCGCGAGAACTTCACCGGCTACAAACGCCCCAAGACCATCGAATTCCGCGATGCGCTGCCCAAGAGCAATGTAGGCAAGATCCTGCGGCGTGAATTGCGGGATGAGAAGAAGCAGGTGGCTAGTGCTTGATGCGGGAATCGTAAATCGGGAATGGTCAATCGATTAAGAGCGATCGCCTGCAAGCTTGCCGGACACCGCTGTCACGATTGACGATTCCCGGTTCCTCCCTCACTCGTCGTGCCACATCTCCAGGATGTCGGCATAGCCACCGAGCAGATTCCACAGCGGCACCTGCTTGTCCTCCGGAATGCGCGTATACGCAAAACCGATGTGCCGCTCCGACACGCGAGCCACCTTCGCCTCAAGGTGGATGTGCAGGTCACCGCCGAAGATCATGTCGAGCATCCAGCTCTCGCCAGACTGGCCGTTCCATGCCGCCGGTCGGCGCAGCAAGGCGCCGGTGGCGGAGATATCGATCAGGTCGGTCGGATGGGACTCCTCGCCGTGGCTCATCAATACCGTGGTTTTGATGCGCATGCGCGCCGGGCGCAAATGCTCCCGGTCGGAACCGTCCATGGCGTGCCCATCTTTTGTCGTCATCGTTTTCATCTCCCTACAGCTTACGTCGCCGGTGCGACGTCCTGACCCGACCTTCGCAGCCACGCACTGCGCCTCCAGGCAGCATTCGCGGCTCGTCGGCACCAGCGTCATCCCACTGATGTCCCCCCGGATGTGCGCCTATGATGAAGCAAGCCACATGCCACTGCTACAAGTGCATTTCACCGGTGAAAAAGGGGTGAGTGGTTACGTCGGCGGCGCGCCGCCGACACGCAAGGTCACATGCTGCCGCAGCTGGCGCAGTCCCTAGCGCATCCGTTTTTTTACGCTACGGCACACCTGGACAACCCGCTAGCGCAGCTGAAAGCCCTCGCTGGGAGCTTGTCGGGCTTGAGTGGTCGAGGCGTAGCGCGCCTGCGCCAGGACATACTTTTCGGCGATTCGCGAGCCCATAGGGGTGCCATGGGGCCATAGCGTCCACGGCCACATGGACCGCGCAGG
>NZ_DATJMN010000189.1:0-3561 GCF_035508675.1 Dyella sp. | reverse complement strand
TCAGGAAAACGCCAATCTTGTTTTTACGCATGGTCCTTTCCTCGCCATCGGTTATGTCACGCGGAAGCGTGCCGTGCGCCTGCTGCTCTGCGTGGCCCTTGTTCGCTGCTACCGTACCGCTCAGTCCTCTGCCGGGGCGGGATTAAAGAAAATCTCCCGCACCTCGACCACGCCCGGCAGCGCCTTGGCACCTTTGCGCATCCACGCCAACACTTCGTCCAGATTCTCGGTTTCCAGTATCGAAAGACCGCCTACATATTCTTTCGACTCCAGATAGGGTCCGTCGGTGACGATCACCTCACCGTTCGGCTGCGACCGCATTGTCACGGCCTTCGGGCTCAGGCCACACGCGAACTTCCTGACACCCGCAGCGATCATTTCCCTGTTGAGCGCGTGGATGGCTTCGATAGTCGCTTCGGTTACCAGCGACGGATCAAAGTCGTCAGGAAGGTAAGTAGAGATCAAGTATTGCGGCATTTTCGTCTCCCCATGGGGTCATCGGCCGGGCTGGTTGCCCGATCGTCACTGTAGCGACGAACGGCAAGCGCGGATTTCGACACGCTGCCGGAAAAATTTTGGTTCTTGAGGCCTTTTCTATATCTCCACGTGGTTCGCCTGGCTTGGGCTAGGCGGGCTGCGATGCGATATTGAACAGGCTCTTGGCCCCCTACTCCCTCCGTAGGTCACCCATCAAAGCGGAAACACGCGTCCAAATATATTTGTCGTATGATAAAACCTTTGCTTGCACCCATCCTTGTCCACGGTGATTAGAGGGGTTTCTCGCTTGATGACATTTCCAAATGCATGCGCCCGCCGTTGCCTGGCGATCCTTGGCGCGATGGTGTTGGTGGCATGTGGCGCGATGAACGATGCGCGCGCCGCGGCCAGCGACAGTGTGGCGCACATCGATGTATCGGGCCATGTCTTCCGGCTGGATGCGGCCAAGGTCACCTACGCGTTCGGGGTCAACGACAAGGGGCAATTGCAGTCGCTCTATTGGGGACCGCGACTGGCTCCGGGCGACCCTTTGCCGCCGCCCGTCGCGCCGCCCGGCCTCGACTCGCTCGATGGCGCGATCAACGTGGTGCCGCTGGAATATGCCGGTTGGGGTGAAGGGCTCTACTACGAGCCGGACCTCAAGGTGACTTTTCCGGATGGCAATCGTGACCTGGTGCTGCACTACGTGTCGAACAGCGTGCATGACAACGTGCTGTCCGTCGTGCTGAAGGACATCGAGCGCCCGATCATCGTCACCTTGCAGTACGAGATCGACCCGGGCACGGGTATCGTGCGGCGCAGCGCGCTCATCGAGAACCGCACGGCGACGCCGGTCATCGTGGAACAGGCGAGCGCAGGCACCTGGTTTTTGCCGCGTGGTCGCGATTACACGCTGCGTTACCTTGCCGGCCGCTGGGCGGGCGAGGACGACATCTACGAGCGCCCGGTGCAACCGGGCAAGACCGTGCTTGAAAGCCGCACCGGCAGCACCGGCACGCAGAACGAGCCATGGTTCGCCATCCGCCGTAACGACGCAAACGAAACACATGGGCAGGTCTGGTTTGGCGCACTGGCCTGGAGCGGCTCCTGGCGGATAACGATCGAACAGGACCAGACCGAGCAGGTACGTGTCACCGGCGGCTTCAATCCGTTTGATTTCGGCTACAAGCTGGAGCCCGGTGCAAGTCTGCAAACACCAAGCTTCTATGCGGGCGTCACCAACGGCGGCATGGGCGAGGCTTCGCGCCTTATGCACCGGCTTGAGCTCACGCACATCCTGCCGCAAGCGCCGCATCCGCGTGCGCGGCCCGTGCTCTACAACTCCTGGGAGGCGACCGGCTTCGACGTCAATGAAGCCGGGCAGATGGCGCTCGCGCAGAAGGCGGCAAGCATCGGCGTGGAACGTTTCGTGGTCGACGACGGCTGGTTCGGCGCACGCAACAGCGACAAGGCCGGGTTGGGCGACTGGACCGTCAATCCGCAGAAATTCCCGCACGGGCTGAAGCCCTTGATCGACCGCGTCCACGCGTTGGGCATGGACTTCGGCATCTGGGTCGAACCGGAGATGGTCAACCCGGACAGCAATCTCTACCGCGCGCATCCGGACTGGGTGCTCAACATGACCGGCCGCCCGCGCACCCTGGGCCGTCATCAAATGGTGCTCAACCTCGCCCGGCCTGACGTGCGCGCCTACGTGTTCCATGCGCTGGACACATTGCTGAGCGACAACCAGATCGCCTTCCTCAAGTGGGACTACAACCGCAGCTGGTCCGAACCAGGCTGGCCACAGGTGCCGCCCGACCAGCAGAAAGACGTGTACGTCGACTTCGTGCGCAATGTCTACGGCATTCTCGAAGAACTACGCCACAAGCATCCGAACGTGGAGATTGAATCGTGCTCCGGCGGCGGTGCTCGCGTGGATCTCGGCATCATGCACCTTACCGACGAAGTCTGGCCTTCCGACAACACCGATGCATTCGACCGTCTGCGCATCCAGGACGGCTTTACCCAGGCGTATACGCCGGGGGTGATGATGGCCTGGGTCACCGACTCGCCCTCCTTCGTGAATGGGCGCAGCATGTCGCTGGAATATCGTTTCCTGTCTGCCATGCAAGGCTCGCTCGGTATCGGCGCGAACTTGACCAAATGGACCACGCAGGACATGGCCACCGCACGACGCCTGATCGCCGACTACAAAGTGATCCGCGAGACCGTGCAGCATGGCGATCTGTATCGCCTGATTTCGCCGCAGAACGGCAGCGAGCACTCGGCCACCGAGAACGTATCGCCCGACCAGGCCCATGCCGTGCTGTTCGCCTTCCTGCATTCCAGTACCGAAGGCTATCCGTACCCGACGGTGCGGCTGCAAGGGCTTGATCCGGATGCCCGCTATCGCGTACGCGTGCTGCAGGGAACGCTGGCCGCGCGTACCCCCGCCGTGGCGAGCGGCGCCTATTGGATGAACGCCGGTATCGATCTTGTGATGCATGGCGATTTCCAGGGCGCTGCCATCACTTTCGACCGCGAGTGACAATGCGCCAGCCGATGATCGAGGAAGATGGCTGCTGGCTCCAGAACACGCATCTGCGCGTGCAGGTGCTGCCGGCGCAAGGCGGTGGCCTGGGCCGTTTCGAATGGCTTGGACGGGACGTCCCCTACCCCTTGCTGCGCCCATATAGTCCAGCACCAACAAAGGACAGCGCGGCGTTCGATCCTAACCGCCTGGCCTGTTATGCGCTCGTACCGTGGAGCAACCGCATTTCGTGCGGAGGGTTTGATTTTGCCGGCACCTCGGTGGCGTTGTCGCCCAACTGTCCAGGCGAACCGTATCCCATCCACGGCAGCGGCTGGCGCCGCTCGTGGACGACACAATCGCATACCGCCGATGAGATACGCCTGGTGCTGGATGAGCGAACGCCGCATGCCTACAGCTACCGCGCCATGCTCACTTACGCACTGCGTGCAGACTCGCTGCATATCGAACTGTGCGTGACCAATACAGGCGACGCAGTGTTGCCGTTCGGGCTTGGCCTGCATCCGTTCATCGCACTGCACGACGGCGTG
>NZ_DATJMN010000188.1:0-4291 GCF_035508675.1 Dyella sp. | reverse complement strand
TGACATGGTACGTGGCCGCACCAGCAGGGTGCGCACGCGATGATGCACGAGTGCGGCTTGTCGAGCCGCCGACTTCACCGGCACGAAGCGCATGCTCGGCCGCCAACGGCTTCACAAATCGCCGCGGCGTCCGCAACATCTGTCTTGCTGCGACGAACATATGGCTTGACGTAGGACGGCGGGATCAGCTGCGCCTGATGCCCAAACGTGATGCGCCGTCGCGCACTCCTCAAGGCTCACGAGGCATCGTGGAAGAGCAGCAAAAAGGGTGCCAACCTCCTCCCGCTGAAGCTTGCGCCGCACGACGCCCCGGCCGCCGGCGTCTGCGCCGTGAACCTAGAAGACGCGCTTGGCGAGATCAAAACCAATCGTGGTAGCCGGCATGGTGGGCAGCTCCTCTTTTCTGGCGTAATCCAACGACCACCATGTGAGGCATTCGACGCCGTTCAGTAGCGGCCGTCCACTGCATCGACTCCAATGCTCCCGCGCGACAGGTTGTGGATGTACCAATTAGATATGCCCTGTGGCCGGCGGCCGAAACTAGTGAGAAATATCTCACAAGGATGACCAGGTTTCTGCGCTCACGGCCCACGTGTGCATGAATCGGACGGAGGTCAGCATGAAGGTAGTTCTGTTTTGTGGCGGTTTGGGGTTGCGGCTGCGTGACTACGCCGATCACATTCCAAAACCTATGGCACCCATCGGCTACCGGCCCATTATCTGGCACGTGATGAAGTATTTCGCTCACTTTGGTCATCGGGACTTTATCCTCTGCCTTGGCTATCGAGGCGACTTAATAAAGCAGTACTTTCTGGACTATAATGAGTGTGTATCAAACGACTTCGTCCTCTCGAACGGAGGCAAGAGCCTAGATCTCGTTAACAGTGACATCGACGATTGGCATATCACATTTGCCGAAACGGGGTTTCGCGCAAACATTGGAGAGCGTCTTGTGGCGGTTCAAAAGTACCTTGGAGACGATGCAGTATTCCTAGCTAACTACTCAGACGGGCTCACAGATCTGAATTTTAATCAATATCTGGAGTACGCGCGCGAGCACAACAAGGTAGCAACTTTCGTGAGTGTCAAACCTAGCTTGAGCTACCATATAACGCGCACAGATGATACCGGGCTTGTCACCGGCATTGATGAGGTGGCACACAGCGGCATACGGATCAATGCGGGCTTTTTTGTCCTAAAGAGGGAGATCTTCAACTATTTCCGACCAGGCGACGAGCTGGTGATAGAACCGTTCCGGCGCTTGATCCGGGAGAGGCAATTAGCCTCATACGAGCATGATGGATTTTTCGCCGCCATGGACACGTTCAAAGACAAGCAGCTTCTAGACAACCTGTACGAGGCCGGCAATCCTCCGTGGGAGGTTTGGAGAAGAACGGGCGAGAAGACAAGGGGTATGCAGCTCGGCCGTGAACATAACCTAGTGGACAGCAAGACCTGAGTTCGTATGGGTTCGTAAGTAATTTGTCCACCCGCTGCACCGACCCCCTGGATTAAGGTTCCAATGGCCAAAGTCGGTTGCAGATCCGGATTGGTCCATCCTTGCGGACTTTGTCAGCTGCTGGCCCAAATAACGGCAGGTATGGGTTCGTTGATCGAGTGGCGCCGATAGAGGAGCCGACGTGAGAAAGAGCCGGTTCACAGAGGAACAGATCATCGAGATTCTGCAGGAGCAGGAAGCAGGAATGAGGACGGCGGAGGTGTGCGCCAAGCATGGCATTTCGGCGCCGACCTTTTATGGATGGAAGGCGAGATATGGCGGGCTCAGCGTGACGAATTCCAAGCGGCTAAAGCAGCTCGAGCAAGAGAACCGCAACCTAAGGCGGCTGCTGGCTGAAGCATTGCTGGATAACGCCGTCATGAAGGGCAGCACGTGCCAAAAGCGGCAGTGAAGTGGACCCCGGGATTTGGGACTGGCGAGGTCGGCCGTTCCGTTTGGTGGACGGAGCGGACCATGAGCGAGCGAAGGCGACGGATCGACCCAGTACCAAAGGCGAAAACAGCGCTGCGGGAAGAAACGAGACCTGGCGAAGCGCTACGACGTACTTCCGAACCACTTCTATGCGTGGAGGCGCGCAGCTACAGGAGCAGGTGGCGTGGGCGCGCTCGAACCGCGCGACCGGGACGCCAAGGGACTGGCGCGAACGCGAGATCGAGAATCTGCATGTGAAGATCCGCCAGTCGGCGGTAGGGCCGGATTTCTAGCCCAGAGGTCAGGAAGATGAGCCTCCACCCGGCGAGCCCGGCTCGATACACGGCGTTCCAGGGTTTACTGTAAAGCGGCAGCATCTATTTTCCACGTGCGGCAACAGTCGAAAAAAGCGATGCAATACATATACTCTCTCCCAGCCTGGCCATCGTTCAAGGACAGGGGTCTATCAGGATATTCCTTCGGACCACTGAAGCAGGACCTTGACGTCTACTACGTCAAGGTTAAGATGGGGCACGATACTTTTATGGTGAGCAAGAGAATTGCTCGGACCTACTATATTCTGTCGGGGAGCGGCTATTTCTCTATAGGCGGCCACAGGTACGATGTCGAGCCGGGCATGCTCGTGGAAGTTCCGCCGAGAGTAGAATACTCCTACTCGGGCGAGATGATAGTTATAGTCTTTGCAAGGCCACGCTGGTTTGTTGGCAACGACAGATTTACCAAGTGGAATCCTGATGTGGTGGTAGCTGAGCCGACTTGCGTGCCGAATAATCGGTCATGGCCCGCACGACTGATGCAGCTCAGAGTTTTTGGAAAATCGCCAGTTGGCGCATATTTAAGGCTCAACCAACAGTTACGGAATAACCTTCCTCTACGATTTACATCTTCCGAACTGATGACGTCTTATGGAAGGTTCTTACATAAGCTCGCCCGCTTGCGGGGTGATCGGGCACAGGCGTGCAGCACATTCTTCCTTCGCAACCGGCCGATGCTTGAACTGATCCAGCGTCTAGCCTGGCGATCCCTCAACATCGACGGGTTAAGAGTGGCGGTGCTCGGCTGCAGCACCGGAGCCGAGGTCTATTCTGTGGCATGGAAAATCCGGTCCGCAAGGCCGGATTTGAAATTGACATTGCGTGCGGTCGACATCTCTAGCGAGGCTATAGAGATTGCCAGAGCGGGAGTGTATCACCTTGAACCGACACAGGTAGGAGAAACAAGCATTCTCGAACGTATGTCAAATTGTGAGATCAAGGAGATTTTTCAGAGAAGCGGGAATGCAATGACCGTCAGACCCTGGCTCAGGGAAGGAATTGAATGGCATGTCGCCGACGTGGGAGAAGCGGCAATAAAAGACGTTTTGGGACCGCAGGATATCGTGATCGCCAGCAATTTTCTGTGTCATATGCAGCCTTTTACCGCCGAGATGTGTTTGCGCAATATAGCCCAATTGGTGACCCCAGGCGGATATCTGCTGGTGTCCGGAATCGACTTGGACGTTCGCGCGAAAGTCGCGGGCAATTTGGGATGGCGCCCAATGCAGGAATTGCTTGAGGAGATCCACGAAGGAGATCCATGCATGAGACGCCTCTGGCCTTGCCACTATGGTGCATTGGAACCATTGAACACTGCACGAAGTGACTGGACACGTCGCTATGCCGCTGCATTTCAAATAGGCGCCGCCGACTGAAACGAAAACCTCGCTGCCGGCCCTGGACAAACCCGCTTGCCAAAGGCGCGATGAAGGATCTAAAGCAGAATAAAATTCGTGGTAATCGAGCAAGGCTCTGCGTGCGCCGCTGTTCGGCGCTGGCAAACAATGCAGCCTTGCACCAAGAGCTACGTTCGACGGTGTTGGTGTTCATCTCCAGCCCGCCATCATCCAGCGGCGCGGATGGTTCGGCCACCACTGCCTCAGGTCTGCGACGTCGCCTCGTCGCCGAGCTGCCGCCGAAGCGGCTGCGCTGCAGCGCCGCGATAATTGGCCGCTGGCGTTCGATCTCGGCCAGTGCCGCACGCAGCGTCCGCTGCAAGGCAGCCAGATCGTCCGACGGTGGAAGGAAATGACGGACCGGGCCAACCATGCTCAGCCCGCCATTTCGGGGCGCACGCTTCACTCGCTCGACCAGGTCAGACCGTGGCACAATCGGTGTGGCGACACGGGCGGCTCACTCATCAGCCCGAGGCCGAGAAGCCTGCCTGCGCGGCGACAATCTGGGCGGTTGGTCAGCAACTGGTGACGCCAGCCATGCAAGCCGGCCGGGGCTGATCCCATGCTTGCGCGCGCGACGCTCGCCACGCATGATTACCTCGACGCGGCGCGGACGAGCACTAATGTGA
>NZ_DATJMN010000187.1:0-32517 GCF_035508675.1 Dyella sp. | reverse complement strand
GACGCATCAGCATGACGAGAAAACGCTTCATGCTGGATCCAATGCGGCAATGCGCTCCCGCCAGGCATGGGTGCGCGCCATGATGCCGTCCAGATCCATATCCACCAGCTCGCGTGCGGCCAGCTTGCGCTTGCCGGCGATCCATACGTCGGTGACCTGGTGGCGGCCGGTGGCGTAAACCAGCTGCGACACCGCATGGAACAAGGGCTGGGTTTCCAGATCGCTGAGACGAATGGCCGCCAAGTCTGCCTGCTTGCCCGCTTCGATCGAGCCGATGTCGGTATCCAGGCCCAGCGCCTTGGCCGCCTGGATGGTGGCGGTGCGCAGCGCATACTCCGCATCGAATGCAGCGGCATCCTCGGCGACTGCCTTGGCCAGCAGCGCGGCAGTGCGCATTTCGCCGAACATGTCCAGGTCGTTGTTGGAGGCGGTGCCGTCGGTGCCCAACGCAACGTTCACACCGGCCTTGCGCAGCTTTTCCGCGGGGCAAAACCCGGAGGCCAGTTTCAGGTTGGATTCCGGGCAATGCACCACCGACACGCCGGCTTCGGCGCATGCGGCAATTTCCCCCTCGGTAAGCTGGGTCATATGCACGGCGATCAGGCGATCGTTGACCAGACCGAGCTTCTGCAAGCGCTGGAAAGGGCGCAAGCCGCTCTTTTTGCGTTCCTCATCCACCTCGTGCGCGGTTTCATGCAGGTGCAGGTGCACGGGAATATCAAGCTGGTCGGCCAATACGCGAATGCGTTCGAACGATTCGTCGGACACGGTGTACGGCGCATGCGGCCCGAATGCCGTGCCAATCAGCGGATCGTTGCGGAAGCTGTCGTGGGTTTCGCCGGCACGCTCGAAGTATTCGTCCTGCGTGCGTGCCCATGCGGTGGGGAACTGGATCACCGGCAAGGCGATGACAGCGCGGAAACCGTGCTTGCGGTAGGTCGCGCCGATGGCATCCGGAAAGAAATAGTTTTCGTTGGCGCAGGTGGTGCCGCCGCGCAGCATCTCGGCGATGGCCAATTCCACGCCGTCGCGCACGAACTCAGGGCCGATGACCTTGGCTTCCACCGGCCAGATGTGTTGCTGCAGCCAGACCATCAGCGGCAGATCATCGGCGAGACCGCGCATCAGCGTCATCGGGTTGTGGGTATGCGTGTTGATCAGGCCGGGAATCAGCACGTGCTCGCCCAGTTCGACCCGCTCGCGCGGCGCATACGCACTGCGTGCCTCGGCAATCGGCAGGATGGCCGCGATGCGATCGGCATGGATTGCCACCGCATGGTGCTCCAGCACGACGCCGCGCGGTTCGACCGGTATGACCCAACGGGCCTCGATGAGTACATCCACAGGCTGCGGCGCGGTCTGGGTCGTCATGGCGTTCTTTTGTAGGGAGTTGATGTGAAACGGGGCGGCACATCTTACGATGGACCGCCCCGTAGGGTTGCTTATCGTCCTTGCGAAGACTGCGCTCACTATATTGCGTGCTTCGCACCCGTACGTTACTTACCGACGCGGCTGACGTACTCGCCAGTGCGAGTGTCGACCTTGATCACTTCATCCGTGCTGACGAACAGCGGCACACGCACCACGGCGCCGGTTTCCAGCGTTGCCGGCTTGCCACCACCACCGGAGGTATCGCCGCGCAGGCCCGGATCGGTCTCGGTGATCTTGAGCTCCACGAAGTTCGGCGGCTGTACCGCAATGATTTCGCCGTTGAACAGCGTGACGACGCACTCTTCCTCACCCTTGAGCCACTTGGCCGCCTCACCCACGCCAACTTTGCCGGCCTGGTGCTGCTCGAAGCTTTCCTGCTGCATGAAGTGCCAGTATTCGCCGTCGGAATACAGATATTGCATGTCGGTATCGACGACGTCGGCAACTTCGAAGCTGTCGCTGGACTTCATCGTCTGTTCGGTGGTGCGGCCCGTCTTCAGGTTACGGATGAAGATGCGGGTAAATGCCTGACCTTTGCCGGGCTTGATGAAATCGGCGTCGGTGATGACCCACGGGTCATTGTTGTGAAGGATCTTCATACCCTTCTTGACGTCGTTGAGACCGGCGGTGGCCATGCGCTTTGTGCTCCAGATGTGATGCCGCTGGCGGGCGGCTAGAATAGGCATTTCCCGGGCCTGAGCCCGGTTCAAGACTTATCATGATAACCGCAAGCCACGCTGCCCGCCTATCACTGCCCGAGCCCGACTGGCGCGCGCTATGGCGCGAAGCCATTACCGACGCGCACGAATTATTGGCCTCGGTGGGCCTGACTCAGCTTGCCGATTCCCTGCCTGCCGACGACGCCGGCTTCCCGTTGCGCGTGCCCCGCGGCTTTGTCGCTCGCATGCGCACGGGCGACGCCCGCGACCCGCTGCTGTTGCAGGTGTTGCCGCAATTGGCCGAAACACGCGCGACGTCCGGCTTCAGCGCGGATGCCGTGGGTGACCTGGCAGCCCGTTCGGCCAAGGGTGTGCTGCATAAATACCAGGGGCGCGCCTTGCTGATTGCCAGCGGCAGCTGCGCGGTGAACTGCCGCTACTGTTTCCGCCGCCATTTCCCGTATGGCGATGAGATGGCGGCGGCCGGCCAATGGCGCGAGGCGCTGGAACACGTCCGGCAGGATGCATCCATCAGCGAGCTGATCCTATCCGGCGGTGACCCGCTGGCATTGGCCACCGGCAAGCTGGAAGAGCTCAGTCGCGGGTTGGCGGATATCCCTCATGTCACCCGCCTGCGCATCCATACCCGCCTGCCGGTAGTACTGCCCGAGCGTATCGACACGGCTTTCGTCGAATGGTTGAGGGCGCTGCCGCTGCACAAGGTGGTGGTCTTGCATGCCAATCACCCCAATGAATTCGACAGCGCCGTCGACGAGGCTTGCGCACGCCTGCGTGACGCCGGGGCCATGCTGCTCAACCAGGCGGTGCTGCTCAAGGGAATCAATGACGATGCCGATACGCTGATAGCGCTGTCCGAGCGCATGTTTACCGCAGGTGTGCTGCCATACTATCTGCACCAGCTCGATCGCGTGCAGGGCGCGGCGCATTTCGAGGTGACCGATACCCAGGCGCGGGCGCTGATCGAGCACATCCGTGGCCGCCTGCCCGGATACCTGGTACCCAAGCTGGTGCGCGAGGTAGGTGGCGATCCGTCCAAGCGGCCGCTTTGACCGGTCCTTACAGGCCAGCCTGGCGGGCATGTGTTTGACGAAAAACAGGCGGCGGGCAACCGTATGCCTGCACTTCGTCACCAATGCACGCATGGATGCTGGCGGGTCTGCAAGGAATCCGTTAAAACACCCTATAGTGAGTGCCGGCTAGCTCTCGGATGCCTTCCGCGCGAGCAGCCCTTATCGAAGGAAAGCGCGACGCGCCCATGAAGACAGACTCCGTCATCAAGATCCTCTTTATCGAGAATTCGGTCGAGGACGCGGAACACATCAACACCTTGTTGCGTAACGCAGGTATTGCCGTTCGCCCCTCGCGGGCCACCACCATCGAACAGGTCCATTCCGCGCTGGAGGAACTCGGTCCCGACGTGGTCCTGTACAACCCGACCGTCAGCGGCGTGTCGTTACGCGGCGTCGCCCAGCAGATTGACGCCAGTTCCCGCGACATCGCCCTGATCGCCTGCGTAGCGAAAATCGACGAGCAGAGCGTGGCGGACATGTTCCAGGACGGGGTGGTGCATGGGGTCGGTTCGCGCAGCCAGCCCAAGCAGCTGATCACCGTCATCCGGCGCGAATTCGAATCGCTGCACGCACGCCGCCAGGTACGGCGGCTGGAGACTGCGCTGCGCGAGTCGGAGCGTCGCTGCGATGCCTTGCTGGACTCGTCCAACGATCCCATCGCCTACGTGCACGAAGGCATGCATGTGCGCGCCAACCGCTCTTATCTGGATACGTTCGGCTACACCGACTACGACGACCTGCTGGGCCTGCCGGTACTGGACCTGATCGGTCCGGCCGACGCGGAAGCCTTCAAGGGCCTATTGCGTGCGCTGTCGAAGGGCGAGAAGGCCGAATACCGCCTGGAGCTGCACGCACGTCGCGCGGATGGCAGTACCTTCCCGGCCACGGCCGAGTTCGCGCATGCCACCTTCGAAGGCGAGCCTTGCCTGCAGATCGTGTTCCGGCGGCAGCAGATCGATCCGGCACTGGTGGAGCAACTGCAGCGCGACCCGGTCACCGGTTTGTTCAACCGCGCACGCACGCTGGAATGCATCGACAACGCCGTGGCCGCCGCCAGCGAGGGCCGCAAAGGCCAGACGATGCTGCTGATCGAGCCGGACAACTGGGCGCATATCGTCAACAACGTTGGCCTGGGCAAGGCCGACGAACTGCTGGCTGCCTTCGCGCGTCGCGTCAGCAGTCAGCTTGGACAGGAAGACATCGCCGGCCTGCTCGCCGAACACACCATCGGCGTGATCCTGCATACGGAAACCGACGAAGCCATACGCACCTGGATCGATGGCCTGCAAAAAGCCGTTTCCAGCGGCATCTTCGACCTCGGCACCCAATCGATCACGCTGACTGCCAGCATCGGGGGCAGTCTGCTGGGCGAGAAGAACGCCAACGCCGAGATGCTGCTGAATCAGGCCGGCCAGGCGCTGCGCAGCGCACAGGGCCAGGGCGGCAATCGCAGCGAACTGCACGATCCGGCCGCCAGGGAAAAGGCCGACTCCGAACGCGAGCGCAATTGGCTGAACCTGCTGCGTCGCGCGCTCACGCAGAACGAATTCGCGCTCTATCACCAGCAGACCATCAGCCTGCAGGACGCCGAAGGCGATTATTCCGAAATTCTGCTGCGCATGAACGGTCCGCAGGGCGAAGTCTCGCCCGGCTTCTTCATGCCGATTGCGGAGAAATACGGCCTCAATGCCGAGATCGACCGCTGGGTGCTCAACCAGGCCATCCATGCGCTCAAGGCGCGCGACCGGCACGGCGTTCCGACCACGTTCTTCGTCAAGCTCACGCCGGATTCCATGCAACAGCAAGCCAATTTGCTGCCGTGGCTGGATCGCGTGTTGAAACAGGCCGGCCTGAAGCACGGCCGCCTGGTGCTGGAAATGACCGAGAGCAAGGTGGTGACGATGCTACGGCCCGCGCAGGAGTTCATCAGCGCGTGGAAGAAACTCGGCGGCTCCTTTGCGCTGGAACAGTTCGGCTCAGGCCTCAATTCGTTCCAGCTACTCAGCCATATCGATGCGGATTACCTGAAGATCGACCGCAGTTTCATGGCCGACCTGCCGCAACACCCGGAAAACCAGAAAAAGATCACCGAGATCTGCCAGCAGGCGCACGAAATGAAGCGCCTGACGGTAGCCGAATGGGTGGAAGATGCCGCCAGCACGTCGCTGCTGTTCGCCTGCGGTGTGGATTTCGTGCAGGGCAACTTCCTGCAGGAGCCGCAGCCGCTCATGGTGAACGTGTAGCGATGTCAGCGGTCTGACCTCCGTTACGTCCTTGTCGCCGGCGTCGCGCAGCGCCTGCTTGAGTATGCGCAGTGCGTTGGCGCAGCGTCGCCCCAGAAGGCTGATCACTTCGGTGACTCAAGTCCCTGGGGGGCCCTGCCTTCATCCCTACGTGCTTTGACGCAGGAAGGAAAACAAAACCCGCGGATCGCTCCGCGGGTCTCGTGTCTACAGCATAGGCTGAAATCAATCGGTTGACGTGGAAGCGCCAATATCTTCCTTGATGCGCGCTGCCTTGCCTTCGAGATTACGCAGGTAGTACAGCTTGGCGCCGCGCACCTTGCCCTTGCGCTTCACCTGCACCGATTCGATGCTGGGGCTGTGTGCCTGGAACACGCGTTCCACACCCGTGCCGTGCGAGATCTTGCGCACGGTGAAGGCCGAATGCAGGCCGCGGCTGCGCTTGGCAATCACGACGCCCTCGAACGCCTGCACGCGCTCGCGGTTGCCTTCCTTCACCTTGACGTTGACCACCACGGTGTCGCCAGGGCCGAACTCCGGCAGCTGGCGGGTGATCTGCTCGGCTTCGAACTGTTCGATGATCTTGTTCATGACAACACCTGTCTTTGTTCAATGACTGCGGTCTTCATCGGCCGCATCGTTTTGCCGTGGCGTGGCTTGCGCATGCTCACGGCGGAATTCATCCAACAGCGCGCGTGACTCTTTGTCCAGCGCGCGCTGCGCCAATAAATCGGGACGTCTCAACCACGTTCGTCCCAGCGATTGCTTCAGGCGCCAGCGGCGAATGGCCGCGTGATCACCGGAAAGCAGCACCTCCGGTACGTCGCCCAGTGCATCATGCACCGGTTTTGCGTAGTGCGGGCAATCGAGCAAGCCGTTCGAGAAGGAATCCTGCTCGGCGGATTGCGCGTCGTTCAACGCGCCTTCCTGCAAGCGGCCCACCGCGTCGATGACTACTGCGGCGCCCAGCTCGCCACCGGACAGCACATAGTCGCCGATGGACAGCTCTTCGTCGACCTCGTGCACCAGCAAACGCTCGTCCACACCTTCGTAACGACCGCAGAGCAAAGCGAGGCGCGGCATCTTGGCCAGCGCTTCCACCCTGCCTTGCGTCAGCCGCGCTCCTTGCGGACTGAGGTAAATCACGTGCACCGGTTCCGGTGCCGCCTCGCGCATCGCCGCAAGGGTTTTGCGCAGAGGCTCGATCAGCATCACCATCCCGGGACCACCGCCGCAGGTGCGGCCATCCACGGTACGGTAATTGTCGGTGGCGTAATCGCGCGGATTCCAGGCTTCCACCTGCAGCAGCTCGCGCTGCTGCGCGCGTCCTACGACGCCAACGGCAGCGCACTGGCGCATGAAGTCCGGAAACAGCGTGACGACATCGATGCGCATAGGATCCTTAGAACTCGGGATCCCAGTCCACCACCATGCGCCCGCCGGAAATATCCACCGAACGCACGTACACACCCTGGACGAAAGGAACCAGCCGCTCGCGCTCGCCATCCCTTACGACCACCACGTCGTTGGCGCCGGTCGCGAACAGATGACTCACGCGTCCCAACCCTACGCCTTCGGTGGTGACGACCTCGAGACCTTCGAGATCGACCCAGTAATACTCATCCTTGCCGGGCGGTGGCAGCAGTTCGCGGGCGACATAGATGTCCTGCCCCACCAGTGCTGCGGCACCTTCCCGATCGTCCACCCCAGGCAGTTTGGCGATGAGGCCCTTGCCCTGGGGACGACCGCTGACACCCTTGATCTCCCTGGTGTTGATCTCCAAGCCCTCGCCCGGCGCCGAGATGAGCTGCCAGGGCTGATACTTGAAGATCTGCACGCGGGGCTCGGTCCAGGATTCCACCTTGATCCAGCCCTGCACGCCGTACAGTCCGACGATGCGTCCAACCAGGACGCGTCGACCGGCTGCGGTCATGCTCAAGCAGCCTGCTTGGCGGCTTCCTTCACCAACGAGGCAACCTTGTCGCTCAGCTGAGCGCCCTTGGCCACCCACTCCTGCACACGCGCCACGTTCAGCTCAAGACGCTTGTCCTTGCCAGCGGCAACCGGGTTGTAGAAACCCACATTCTCGATGCTGCGGCCGTCACGCGCGCTGCGCGAGTCGGTCACAACGACGTGGTAGAACGGACGGCCCTTGGCGCCGCCGCGCGAAAGACGAATCTTGACCATAGTAAAAAGCTCCAGAGTTGCCGATATGTCCGGCAAGCACGTCCTAGGCCGGACGCGGTAAACGCGACATTTTAATGAAATTCGTGGAAAAAGGAAGGGGCTGGCGGTTCAGCCAGCTCAACGCATCGGCGGGAACCCGCCACCCATGCCGCCCATGCCGCCCATGCCCTTCATGGCACCGCGCATCTGCCGCAGCAGCCCCTTGCTGCCGCCCTTGGAAAGCTTGGACATCATCTTTTCCATCTGCATGTACTGCTTCAGCAGGCGGTTGACGTCGGCCGGCTCCGTGCCGGAGCCACGCGCCACGCGGGCGCGGCGGGAACCGTTGAGTAAATCCGGATGGCGGCGCTCTTTCTTGGTCATCGAACTGATGATCGCGATCATGCGCTTGATCTCGCCATCGTTGACCTTGGATTTCACGTTCTCAGGCAACGCGGAGACACCCGGCAGCTTGTCCATCAAGCCAGCCAGGCCGCCCATATTGTTCATCTGCTCAAGCTGGTCGCGCATGTCGTTGAGATCGAAGCGTTTGCCCTTCATCACCTTGGTGGCGAGCTTTTGCGCCTTTTCCTGATCGACCTTGCGCTCCACTTCCTCGACCAACGACAGCACGTCGCCCATGCCGAGGATGCGCTGCGCGACGCGATCGGGGTAGAACGGCTCCAGTGCGTCGGTCTTCTCGCCCGCACCAAGGAACTTGATCGGCCGGCCGGTGACATAGCGCACGGAGAGGGCTGCGCCGCCACGGGCATCGCCATCGGTCTTGGTCAGCACCACACCGGTGAGCGGTAGCGCGTCAGCAAAAGCCTTGGCGGTGTTGGCCGCATCCTGGCCGGTCATCGAGTCGACCACAAACAGGGTTTCGATGGGATTGATCGCAGCATGCAGCGCCTTGATCTCCGCCATCATGGCCTCGTCGACATGCAAACGGCCGGCGGTGTCCACCAACAGCACGTCCATCACTTCCTTGCGTGCGGCGGCGATCGCCGCCTTGGCGATGTCGACCGGATTCTGGCTGCCTTCGGAGGGGAAGAACCGCACACCCACCTGCTCAGCCAGCGTGCGCAACTGCTCGATCGCCGCCGGACGGTACACGTCGCAGCTCACCACCATCACGCGCTTTTTCTTGCGCTCGATGAGAAAGCGCGCCAGCTTGGCCACCGTGGTGGTTTTACCGGCGCCCTGCAGACCCGCCATCAGCACCACGGCCGGCGGCTGCTGCGCGAGGTTCAGTTCGGCATTGGCCGTTCCCATGACGGCGGTCAGCTCGTCACTAACCACCTTCACCAGCGCCTGGCCAGGCGACAGGCTCTTGAGCACGTCCTGGCCCACCGCGCGCACCTTGACACGCTCGATCAGCGCCTGCACCACCGGCAGCGCCACGTCGGCTTCCAGCAGGGCGATACGCACTTCGCGCAGCGATTCGCGGATGTTTTCCTCGGTCAATCGGCCGCGGCCGCGCAGACGGTTGACGGTGGCGGAAAGGCGCTGGCTGAGGGATTCGAACATAAGGGGAATTTGGCAAAGCAAAATGGACTGGCAACTATACCAGAGCCGTCCTTTTTCTCAGGGCAGTGCGCCCTGATCCAGGAGACGATGTCCTGCAACGCCTGTGCCCGGACATGGCCAAGCTTGGCGCAGTCGGCCACGGCCAACAAACCTGCCTGCAACGCGCTCTTGGAACATCCACGCCTCCTCCCTGCCCGCTCAATGACGCGCCTCCAGACGCCGATATAACGCGTACGAGTAGATCGCCGGAATCAGCGCGGCGCACAGCATCATCCCCACCATCAGCAGCATCGGCGCGCCAGCGAGCGCAATCGCGATGACCACCGCGCCTGCCAGCATAAACAGCCACCCGCCCATGCGATGCGTGCGCTCCCATGCCGCATCGCTGGCAAGCGTCCACGGCGTGCGGATGCCGATGAAAAAATTCTTGCGCAACTTGCCCATGTAATTGCCCACGACCATCCACAGCACGCCGGTCCCAAGCATGCAAATCAGCGGCATTCGTACCGCATGACCGGTCGCATTCAGCAACAGGGCCAAAGCCGAAATCAGCACGAATATCTGCACTGCGAGCATGACAAGCACAAAGACCGAAACAAATGGCGTGATCTCATAGCTACGCGGCGAGATGGCGGGCAATAAAAGCGTGATTGCGGCCAGTATGGCTATCACGATCATCGGGGTCGCCACGGCGCCGAGCGGCGACATGTAACCGTTGACCCGGCCCTGCGCATTCCAATGCGTAGGAACGCGCGCCGGCATATGCGGATATAGCCACACAAACGCGGCCAGCAGGATGAGCAGGAACAGGGCCGATACAAGCAACGTGCGTACGGGTTTCATCGTTTGCCTCCTCGCACTGCGGCGGATGGAAATAGATCGAGCACCATGCGGGTAAGGTCTTCCATCACGGTGCTGTTGAGCGAATAGACGATGTACTGGCCGCGCCGCTCGGTACGAACGAGGTCTGCGTGTTTGAGCACGGTGAAGTGATGCGACAGTGATGCACCGGTAATGTCGAAGACTTCCCCGAGTTCGCCCGCACTCATTGGACCGCCGTGCAGCCGCTTGAGGATGGCGCGGCGCGTGGGATCGGCAAGAGCGCGGAAGACGGCTTGCTGCTTCATGGGTGCAGCGGGCTCCGATTTGCGTGTGTAGATATTTAGACAAATTTCTAAATATCGCAAGTACCGACTTCACCGCGTTCACCATCCCCCAGCCCTGTGCCACACTTGCACGCCATGCTAGCCGCCCTTTCCGTCTTCGCCATTGCCTGCTACCTGCTCGCCAGCGGATTGCTGGCGTGGCCGCTGTTCAACGGTAACGCCGCCGCACCGACAAAGCTGGCACGTCCGGCACTGCTCATCGCCACGGTTGCGGTAGCGGCACACGCCGCCTGGCTGCTGGCATCCCACCGCGGGGCATTGGATCTGCACTTCTTTGCCGCGCTGTCATTGGTGGCGTGCGTGGTATCGGCGCTGACGCTCGCCGTGAATCTCACCCGCCCGGTGGCGGCGCTGGGGGTGATCGTATTCCCGCTCAGTGCGCTGCTGTTGTTCGTCGACAGTTTTCTCGCTCCACCGACCATGCCCATCTCAATGGATTGGCATATCAAGCTGCACGTGACCGTCGCGCTGCTCGCATTCAGCGTGCTCTCCATCGCCGCAGCCATGGCCATCCTGCTTGCCATCCAGGAACGAGCACTTCGGCACCGTCATATCACCCCTTGGCTGAGCGCGCTGCCACCGCTGACGCTGACCGAATCGTTGCTGTTCCGTCTGATCGGCGCCGGCTTCGCGCTGCTCACAGTAGCGCTTCTCACCGGCATCCTGTTCGTCAACAACCTGTTCGGCCAGCACCTGGTGCACAAGACGGTGCTGTCGATCATCGCCTGGCTGGTGTTCGGCGCCCTGCTCTATGGCCGTTGGAAACATGGATGGCGCGGACGCAGTGCGGTGAACCTCACGCTGATCGGCATGAGCGTGCTGGTGTTGGCGTTCTTCGGGTCGAAATTCGTGCTGGAAGTGATCCTGCATCGCGCGGTGGATTAACGCGGCAGCTTATCCTCATCCCGAAGCGCGGCTGGGCCACATCCAAACGACCCTTCCAACATGCGTTCGCCGTGCACATGTCATTGCAAACCGAAGAGGTCTACCGGTGTCCCGAATCAGAATGGCTCGTATCGATATCAAGCGCGCATGCTTTGCTATCGTATTTTCCGTCGTGACGGGCACGGCATTGGCCGGCCAAACCAACGCCCCCACCACGCCAGTGGACTGGGTGAATACATTTATCGGCACAGGCGGCGAGGGCGCGGAATACGGGGGCACCATGCCGCTGGTCACCACCCCGTTCGGCATGACCAACTGGACCGCGCAAACGCGGCAGAACCGCATCAGCGTCAGTTCCTACGAGTACCACGATAGCTATATCCAGGGTTTTATCGGCACGCATCAGCCGGCCATCTGGATGGGCGATTTCGGCTACGTCACGCTGATGCCCGAGATCAGCGACGGCGTCAACTATGCGCCGGAAGCACGCCGGCTGGCCTTCAGCCACCAGGATGAAATCAGCACACCGTACTACTACGCGGTGACGATGCACGACCAGGCGTCGCAGCCCGTTCGCGCCGAAATCACCGCCACCGCTCATGCCGGCTATCTACGCTTCACCTATCCGCGCAACGCCAAGGCAAAGGTCCTGATCGAAGCGACGCGTCCCGGCATCGAAGGCTTCGTGCGCATCGACGCCAGCCGTAACGAAATCGTCGGCTACAACCCCGACCGCATGGATGCGCACCTGGGCCCGCTCAAACTGCCCAACTTCAAAGGCTACTTCGTGGTGCGCTTCAAGCAACCGTTCACGGTCGCAAAGGTCTACGAAGGCGCGCTGACCTGGCCGGACAAGCAGGAAGTAAAGGGCGACAACGTCGGTGCTTTCGCCAGTTTCGATACCAGCCATGACACGGTGGTGGATGCGCAGGTGGGCACCTCCTTCATCAGCATCGAACAGGCACGCGCCAATCTCGACGCGGAAATGCCTAGCTGGAACTTCGATGCCCTGCGCGATGCACTGAAGGCCACGTGGAACCAGAAGCTCGGCGTCGCCGCCATCGAAGGCGCCACCGACGATCAACGCCGGATTTTCTACACCGGCCTGTATCACGCCCTGCTCTACCCCAGGCTGATGTCCGAACAAGGCCGCTACTACAGCGCATTCGACGACACCGTGCATAACGGCACCTCATACACCGCCTATTCGATCTGGGATATTTTCCGCGCCGAAAACAGCCTGTTGACGATCTTCGCCCCCGAACGTATCAACGGCATGGTGCAGGCCCTGCTGCAGGATTACCAGCAAGGCGGCTGGATGCCGAAGTGGCCCAATCCTTCCTACACCAACATCATGATCGGCACGCATGCCGATTCGCTGGTGGCCGAAGCCATCAACAAGGGCTTCAAGGGTTTCGGCTACCGCCTGGCGTATGAAGCCGTGCACAAGGATGCAACCGTGCCGCCCGATGGCGATACCACGCGCCGTTGGTTCGACCGGGAGCCGCATACGCCTTACGAGGCGCGCGCCGGGCTTACTTACGCGCAGAAGCTGGGGTACATCCCCGCCGACAAGATTTCCGAATCCGCCTCCAGCACGCAGGAAGAAGCGTATGACGACTACGCCGTAGCGCAGGTGGCCAAGGCGGTCGGCAAGACGGATGACTACCGCTTCTTCCTGCACCGCTCGACCCACTATCGCAACTTGTTCAATCCTGCGCGCGGCTTCATGCAGGCCCGCAACAGCGATGGCAGTTGGGCATCGCCGGAAGACGGCTGGACCGAGGGCGATCAATGGGTCTACCTGTTCGCCGCCCTGCACGACATTCCGGGGGTTGTGAACCTGCTCGGCGGCCCGCAAGCCGCATCCGCCAAACTCGACCAGCACTTCAACGGCGGACACAACCGCCACGACAACGAGCCCAGCCATCACTACGGCTATCTCTACGACTACACCGGTGAGCCGTGGAAGACCCAGGCGCGCGTGCGCGAGATCGCGCAGGACGCCTATTCCAATACCATCGGCGGCATCCTCGGCAACGAGGATTGCGGACAGATGTCGGCCTGGTACGTATTCACCGCGATGGGCTTTTATCCGCTCAACCCCGCCTCAGGCGATTACGTGATCGGCAGCCCGCTGTTCACCCACGTCAGCTTGAACCTTCCCAATGGCAAGCGCTTCCAGATCAACGCAGCGAACAATTCCGCGCAGAATATTTACATCCAGTCGGTCACGTTCAATGGCAAACCGCTGGATGTGCCCGTCATCTCCTATGCGCAGATCGAAGCCGGCGGCACGTTGAATTTCGTGATGGGTCCCAAACCTTCCCGGTGGGGAGCGGATTGGCATCCGCAGGCGCTGCACTGAGCAGGAATCGATTTGCTTGATGCAGCATGAGCCGTCTTAGCGACAGGCATCGATCGCCTGGGCCAATCGCTCCACGCCGATCACTTCCATCTCGCCCACGCGCCCCTTCTTCGGCGCATTCGCCTTCGGCACGATGGCGCGCTGGAAACCGTGATGCGCGGCTTCCTTCAGGCGCTCTTCGCCATTGGGCACCGGGCGGATTTCGCCGGAAAGACCCACTTCGCCGAAGGTGATGGCTTTTTCCGGAAGCGGCCGATCGCGCAGCGACGAAAGCACCGCCAGCAGCACGGGCAGGTCGGCTGCCGTTTCCTGCACGCGAATACCACCGACGACGTTGACGAAAACATCCTGATCGTAGGCAGCGACGCCGCCATGGCGATGCAGCACGGCCAGCAGCATCGCAAGGCGATTCTGTTCCAGGCCCAGCGCCACGCGCCGCGGATTGCCCAGCGAAGACTGATCCACCAGCGCCTGCACTTCCACCAGCAGCGGCCGCGTGCCTTCACGCGTGACCATCACGGCACTGCCGGAAGTGGGACCGCTGTGCGCGGAGAGAAAAATGGCGGAAGGGTTCGGGACTTCGCGCAAGCCTTTTTCGGACATGGCGAACACACCCAATTCGTTCACCGCCCCGAAACGATTCTTGAAAGCGCGCAGCACGCGGAAGCGGCTGCCGGATTCGCCTTCGAAATAGAGCACGGCATCGACCATGTGTTCGAGCACGCGCGGTCCGGCAATACCGCCTTCCTTGGTAACGTGGCCGACCAGGAAAACCGAGGTGCCGGTTTCCTTGGCGAAACGGGTGAGCTTGGCGGCGGATTCACGCACCTGGCTCACCGAACCGGGCGCGGCCGTAAGCAGCTCGGTCCAGATCGTCTGGATGGAGTCGATCACCAGCACGCGCGGCCGGGTAGCGGCGATCTGATCGAGGATGCGCTCGATACCGGTTTCGGCCAGGGCATGCAACGGCTGCAAAGGAAGATCGAGCCGCTGCGCGCGAGCGGCCACCTGCGCCAGCGACTCTTCGCCGGTGACGTACACGCTGGAAAGCTGTTCACCGAGCTTGCCGAGCATCTGCAACAGCAGCGTGGATTTGCCGATGCCGGGGTCGCCGCCGACCAGCACGACCGAGCCATCGACCAGGCCGCCGCCCAGCACGCGATCGAGTTCACCAATACCGGTCAAGGTGCGCGACTCGGCCGTCACCAACACATCCGTGAGCGGCGTGATACGCGCCACACCATTGGCGGCACCCGCATAACCGCCCTGCCTAGCCGCGGCGACGGATTTGCTCGCGGGCTGCACGACGAATTCGGACAACGTGTTCCACGCGCCACATTCCAGGCACTGGCCTTGCCACTTGTTGTGTTCGGCGCCGCAATCGGCGCAGACGTAGGCGGTTTTGGCTTTGGCCATGGCGGATTATCTGCATGAGGTGATGAAAAGGAATTTAGCGCGCTGTCATCGCAATCCGCGAGACAACGCAATGACGCCTACGCATCAAGCAAACGCTGGGTAAGCAGCGAACTCATGTTGCGACGCCCATCGGCAATGAGATGGATGATGATGTTGTCTCGCTCCATGGCGTAAATGACACGCCACGGATGATGAATGACCTGCCTGAACTGCATCAGCCCCAACGCCGCCAGTTCACGCGGACGGTTTCCTCGCTCTGGAAATTCAGCCAATGCCTTGGCGAGATTCAAGATCCGGTCTGCAACGCGCTCGGCATGAATGACCGAATCGTGCTCGGCGATGTAGCTGCAGATATCTTCCAGGTCCCGTTTGGCATCGTCGGTCAACAATACCCCCAGGGGCATTATTTCTGTCTCCATTGCTTGCGCAGGTTCGCGATGACGTCCTCGATGGGTGTCACTTTGCCTTCTTCGACTTGCCGCTGGCCACGGGCGAGTATCTTCAGCAATGCCAGCGTTTCCTGCGTCTTCTCGTAGGAAGCGATGTCCTGGATCACTGCCTTGGCTTCACCGTTCTGCGTGATGATCATCGGCTCGTGCGTTTCGGCGAGCTGCTCAAGCACTTCGGCCGCATTGGCTTTCAGGTAACTGATCGGCTTGATCTGTGATGCGAGGCCCATGGCTTTACTTTCCCGACTCGGCTGGACTGAATATAGTCCTTTACTGGTCCTTCCTCAATTTTCGTCCTCGACGAAAAGTACGCGGCGGGTCATCCCGCAGGTCAAGTCATAGCTGATCGTGCCGGCTTGTGCGGCGACGGTTTCCACAGGCAGCTCCGGCCCCCATAGGACCACACGATCGCCCACCCGCGCCTCCGGCGCATCGCGCAGGTCGAGCGTAATCAGGTCCATCGAGACACGGCCGATCAGCGATACGCATCGCTGCCCCACCAGCACTGGCGTGGCGGCTGCCGCGCTGCGCGGATAACCATCGCCGTAGCCGACAGCCGCAACGCCGACGGGCATGTCTTCCGGGCACTCCCATAGCCCGTTGTAGCCGATGCGCTCACCGCGTTTGATCGCGTTGATGGCGATCAGGCGAGTGGCCAGCGTCATGGCGGGCCGGAACCCGAAATCGGTGCCGCTTCTGCCGTCCACCACGGACAACCCATAAAGCAGGCCCCCTGTGCGCACCCAGTCACCACGTGCTTCAGGCCAGCCCAGGACGGCGGCGGAGTTGGAAAGCGAACGTGGACCGGAAAGGTGACGGGTTGCGGCCTGAAACCGCTCGATCTGCTGGCGAGTGCGATCGCCGCCGAAGACTTCGGATTCGGCGAAATGCGTCATCAATCCAATATCCGGATCGATCCCGGGCATCGCCGCCAGTTGCGCATGCACGGCCACTGCGCGCTCGGGCGCAAAGCCGAGCCGATGCATGCCACTGTCGACTTTCAGCCATACGCGCAGGCGGCCACGCGCCGGCGATGCCTCCGACAACCATTGCAGCTGACTGTCGTGGTGGATGGCGGCATCAAGGCCGAGTCGTTGCATTTCCGCGATATCGCCCGCCTGGTCGGGTCCCGACAACACCACGATGCGCTGCCGATGCCCCGCTGCGCGCAAGCGCAGACCGTCCCCTAGCGATGCCACGGCAAACGCGTCGGCGGCACCGTCCAGCGCACGCGCTACGCGTTCAAGGCCATGCCCGTATGCATCAGCCTTGACCACCGCCATGACCTGGGCCGGCGCTGACAACTGCTTGATTCGCGCAAGGTTGTGGCGCAATGCGCCAAGATGGATGGTGGCGACGGTAGTGCGGCTCATGAGGCTTGCATGGGTGAAAAGCGGTTCCTGGCAAACGTGAATAGCATGGCAAGCGCGCCCTTCGCCCGACTCTCTACCCGGGAGCGAGCCGATGCAGCGCGAGCCATCCGCACATAAGGTAACCGCTGACTGGCGTCAGATCAGGGCAAGCGAATGGCAATGCGCGGGCAACGCTCGCTCAGAAATGCCCCGTGTACGAATCCGGGCTGTAATTCTCGAACTTGGTGTAATGGCCCAGGAAGGTCAGCTTTACCGTGTCCGTCGGGCCGTTACGCTGCTTGCCGATGATGATCTCGGCCAGGCCCTTATCCGGCGACTCTTTGTTGTAGTACTCGTCGCGGTAGATGAACATGATCACGTCCGCGTCCTGCTCGATAGCGCCGGATTCGCGCAGGTCCGACATCATCGGGCGCTTGTCGGCGCGCTGTTCCAGCGAGCGGTTCAACTGCGACAGCGCGATCACGGGCACGTTGAGCTCCTTCGCCAAGCCCTTCAGCGAGCGCGAGATTTCCGAGATTTCCGTGGCACGGTTTTCCTTGTTGCCAGGCACCTGCATCAGCTGCAGGTAGTCGATCACGATCAAGCCAAGGCCGCCGTGCTCGCGCGCCAGGCGGCGTGCGCGCGAACGCATTTCCACCGGCGAAAGACCGGGCGTGTCGTCGATGAAGATCTTCGCTTCGGAGAGCAGCGCAATAGCATTGGTCACGCGCGGCCAATCCTCTTCGGCCAAATCGCCTGTGCGCAGGTGCTGGGCATGGATGCGCCCGACCGAAGAGATCAGACGGAAGGCCAGCTGCGAGGCGGACATTTCCATCGAAAAAATCGCAACCGGCTTCTTGGCGCGCAAGGCACAGGCTTCGGCGATGTTGACAGAGAAGGCGGTCTTGCCCATCGACGGGCGCGCCGCGACGATGATCAGGTCCGATGGCTGCAAGCCCGAAGTGAGATTGTCCAGGTCGGTAAAGCCAGTGGAAATGCCGGTGAGCTGGCCGCGGTTCTGGTAGCGCTCATGCAACTGGCGGAAGGCGTCCTTTACCGCCTCACGCATGGATACCGTGTCCTTCTTGCCGCGTGCACCCGATTCGGCAATATGGAAGACGCGCTGCTCGGCCATTTCCAGCACTTCGTGCATGGCCTTGCCTTCCGGACGATAGCCGTCTTCGGTAATCGCCGTACCGGCATCGATCAGCTGCCGCAGCACGGATTTTTCGCGCACGATTTCCGCGTAGGCGATGATGTTCGCCGCACTTGGCGTCGTGTTTGCCAGTTCAACCAGATAGCTGGCCCCGCCCACCATTTCGGCCAGGCTGTTGGCTTCGAACCAGTCGCCCAGCGTGATCGCATCGCAAGGCATGCCTTTGTTGGCAAGCTCGGTGATGGCGCGCCAAATCAGGCGATGATCCTTGCGATAGAAATCCTGCTCGCTGAGTTTGTCGGCAACGCGGTCCAAGGCGTCGGCAGCCAGCATCAGCCCGCCCAGCACCGCCTGTTCCGCGTCGATGGAGTGCGGTGGTACGCGCAGGGCCTCGACAGCGTTATGGGCCGATTTGCGTTCGGGGACGAAGGACATGGACATTCCCTGTAGCAAGGGGTACGCGCAATGCCGTGTAGGCAGGCATAAGCTGCGAGCATACGCGGTGCTGTCTCACGGTGTAAGACAATAAGTCTGTGGATATCTTGTGGGTGGCTGGGGATAAAGCGGTAGCCCGAGAAAACAAAAGGCACCCGCGTCATTACGGGGTGCCTTTTTGCTGGTTGCTTGGCCGTGTTGCAGTAGACCGAAGTACTGCAACCGATTCGCCGGAGATTACTGCTTCTCGGGGACCACAACCACCTTGATCGTGTTCTGCACATCGGCGTGCAGGCTGATCAACACTTCGAATTCGCCGGTGTGGCGGATCGGGCCTTCGCCCTGGATCACTTCGCCCTTGTGGATGTCATGACCGGCAGCCTGGAGGGCATCGGCGATTTCGCGCGGACCGACCGAGCCGTACAGCTTGCCTTCGAGGCTGGCATTGGCGGTGATCGTCACCGTCACGTCGGTCAGCTTGGTCTGGCGCGACTGGGCGTCGGACAGTAGCTTGTTGGCCTTGGCCTCGTATTCGGCGCGGCGCGCTTCGAAGGCGGCGAGATTCTCGGCATTCACACGCACGGCCTTGCCCTGCGGCAGCAGGTAGTTACGGCCATAACCCGGCTTGACGTTGACCTTGTCGCCGAGGTTGCCGAGGTTGCGCACCTTCTCAAGAAGAATGAGTTCCATGATTGATTCCTCGATTCGTTAGCACCGGAGTGGCCCGATGCAGCCATGGACGGTTGTCCGAAAGGAACTGCTGCCCTTTCGGGCAGCAGCGGGTAAAGCATTAAACGTCGTGGTTATCGGTGTACGGCAGCAGCGCCAGGAAGCGCGCGCGCTTGATGGCCGTGGCCAGCTGGCGCTGGTAGCGCGCCTTGGTACCGGTGATGCGGCTGGGCACGATCTTGCCGTTTTCAGTGATGTACTGACGCAGCGTGTTGAGATCCTTGTAGTCGATCTCTTTGACCTTTTCGGCCGTGAAGCGGCAGAACTTGCGGCGGCGGAAGAACTTGGACATGGGTGCGGGCTCCTGGATCAGTCTTCGAGATCGGCGTCGTCGCTATCGGCGCGACCCACGCGGCGGTCATCGCCTTCGGTGTCGTCGTCGCGACGGCGGGAGGACTTGGCGTCGTCCTTTTCCTTGCTCTTGAGGATGAAGGACTGCTCGGTGTCGGCGGCATCGCGCTTGATCACCAGATGGCGCAGCACGGCGTCGTTGAAACGGAAGCCCGACTCCAGCTCGCTCAGCACGTTCTGGCTCACTTCGATGTTGAGCATCACGTAGTGGGCCTTGGCCAGGTTCACGATCGGGTACGCCAGCTGGCGGCGGCCCCAGTCTTCCAGGCGATGGATCTTGCCGCCGTCGGAGGCGACCAGCGCCTTGTAGCGCTCAAGCATCGCCGGAACCTGTTCGCTCTGGTCGGGATGGACCAGGAATACAACTTCGTAATGACGCAAGGTCATTGGGAAAACTCCTTATGGATGCGACCCTTGCGGGCCTCGCAGCCTCCCGCGGGATGCGGTGAGGCAAGGCTGCCTGGCGCCTAATGGGCGTAGACAGAAGCGGAATTGTAAGCGAGGTGAGTGAAGCAGCGCAAGTCGCTGAATTGACTGGGGACTGTCTTCTCCGACAATTCGCCCCCTCTGATCGACCGGAAGACCAGCTCAGCTGACCGTAAAACTTTCCCCGCAACCGCACTCGCCTGTGGCATTGGGGTTGCGGAACACGAAGCTGGCATTGAGCCCCTGGCGCTGGAAATCGATCTCGGTGCCTTCCACCAGCGGCAGGCTCTTGGTGTCGACGATCACCGGCACGCCATCGATTTCGAAGGCTTGGTCATCCTCGCCCACCTGTTCGGCCAGATCCACCACATAGGCGAAGCCGGAACAGCCGGTGCGCCTGACACCAAAACGTACGCCTGCGGCCGATGGCGCCTGCGCAAGGAACTGGCGCATACGTTGTTGAGCGGAGGGAGTGATCGAGATGGTCATGGGGCAACGGTTCTAAATCGACACGTGGGACGGATGGGGCATGTCGCAGTGCGGCACGGCTAGATTATCATGCCCGCTTGCCTTCAACGCCCAAACACACATGGGCGCATCCTCCAGGAGTTTCAATCCATGACGGTGGTCAGCGTCAAACAGGCTCTTTCCGGCAAGATCGAGGCCGGCAGCAAGGTGACGGTGCGCGGCTGGGTGCGCACGCGCCGCGATTCCAAGGCGGGCCTGTCGTTTGTGAACATCAGCGACGGCTCCTGCTTCGACCCGATCCAGGCCGTCGTGCCGGCCACCCTCGGCAATTACGAAAGCGAAGTGAAGCATCTCACCGCCGGCGCGGGCGTGATCGTCAGCGGCACGCTGGTGCCGTCGCAAGGCAAGGGCCAGACGTTCGAACTGCAAGCCGAAAGCGTGGTGGTGACGGGTTTCGTGGACGATCCGGAAACCTACCCGATCCAGCCCAAGCAACACTCGATGGAGTTCCTGCGCGAAGTGGCGCACCTGCGCCCGCGCACCAATCTGTTCGGCGCCGTCACGCGCGTGCGCCACACGATGATGATGGCGATCCACCGCCATCTCACCGAACAGGGTTTCTTTTGGATCAACACCCCGATCATCACCACCTCCGACGCCGAAGGCGCCGGCGACATGTTCCGCCTGTCCACGCTGGATCTGGCCAACTTGCCGCGCGACGAGCAGGGCAAGATCGATTTCCGCAGGGATTTCTTCGGCCGCGAAGCCTTCCTCACCGTATCGGGCCAGCTCAACGTCGAGGCCTACTGCCTGGCGATGAGCAAGGTCTACACCTTCGGGCCCACCTTCCGCGCAGAAAACTCCAACACACCGCGCCACTTGGCCGAGTTCTGGATGGTGGAACCTGAAATCGCCTTTGCGGACCTCGCCGCCAATGCCGATTGTGCGGAAGGCTTCCTCAAGGCGATCTTCAAGGCCGTGCTGGAAGAGCGCACGGACGACATGGCGTTCTTCGCCGAGCGCGTACTGCCCGACGCCATCACGCGCCTGGAAACCATCATCAGCCAGCCGTTCGAGCGCATCGATTACACCGACGCGATCGAGATCCTGAAGAAATCGGGGCAGAAGTTCGAGTTTCCGGTGGCGTGGGGCGTGGACCTGCAAACCGAGCACGAGCGCTACCTGGCCGAGAAACATATCGGCCGTCCCGTGGTCGTTATGAACTACCCGGAGCAGATCAAGGCGTTCTACATGCGCTTGAACGACGATGAGAAAACCGTCGCCGCCATGGACGTGCTGGCTCCCGGCATCGGCGAGATCATCGGCGGTGCCCAACGCGAGGAACGCCTCGACTACCTGGACCGCCGCATGGCCAAGTTCGGTCTCGATCCTGCCACCTATGGTTGGTACCGTGACCTGCGCCGTTACGGCACCGTGCCGCACGCGGGCTTCGGCCTGGGCTTTGAGCGCCTGCTTGTGTACGTGTGCGGCCTGACCAATATCCGCGATGCCATCCCCTATCCACGTGCGGCAGGAAGCGCCGAATTCTGACTTTCTGATTCCTCAAGACCCCTCATGCGCCCCAAACTGGTACTCGTACTTGCATCCGTCCTGGTGCTTGCAGCCTGCCATAGCGTCAAGCTGCCCAAATTGCCGCTGCCTACCGATCTGCTGCCGCAAAGCCAACCGATCCGGCCACTGGCCGACGCCAGGAAAACACTCAAGGACGCCACGCCATGCTGCACCACCTTCGCCGATTTCTCGTACCAGCAACGCCTGCCCTGGCGGCCGCAGCGGTTTGAGCTCGGCCCCGGCAGCCCAGTCGTGGCCATCAACGGTTCGCGCAGCTATTTCCTGAGCTTCGCGCTGCCGCAGGACGTGAAACTGCCATACAAGATCGGCCTGAAATCAGAACTGGTCGGCCGTTCGGTCACCAGCGGCAGCTATCTGTTCGCACCCACCGTGGTGCAACTGGATGACGCCTTTCAGCCGATCGATTCGCAAGACGTGAAGCTGTGCGAATACATGGGCTGGACCGACAACGACAGCGGCGCATTCGGCAGCGTGGAAGTCACCAGCAACCGTGCGCGCTACCTGGTGATATACAGCTCGTCCAAGCAGCAAACGGACGACACATACTGGGAGCAATCAGCCAGCACCTTTTCCACCACCAGCAGCACCAGCACCACGCCGGCCGCCACTACGATGGGCGGCAGCTACAAGATCCAGCACGGGCCGGAAGGTGTGGTCTGGGTCGGCCTGATGGACAAGACCTACAAGGAAGCCGTCAACAAGGCCGTCTGCGGCAAGGCCCCGCAGGGTAACGGCCTGCTCAATGCCTTGGGCGCGGATCTTGGCTTGAGGCGGAGAAGCCCTTGATTCCTGTCGTGGTCTACATCGGCCTGCTGATGATCGGCCTTGCCTGCTTCATTACGCACGCCGTGCTGCCGTTTCGCATCGCCAAACACTTGCGCGAGGATTATCCGCAGCACTGGAAAGTGATCGTGGATACCGGCAGCGCGCAAGCCGCACATGGCCCGCAACTGTGGGTGCGCATGCAAAGCGTGCTGCGCTCGCCGGCCATTGCCGCCATCGACGATGCCGCGATCACGCGCTTGTGGCGCACCTGGCGCTACAGTCAGTGGCTGGCCTGGGGTTGCTGGGTCGCCGCGCTGGCCATGCAATGGCACAGCCGTTCTTGAAGGAGATCGCATGGATTTGAATCTGCGCGGACGTCATGCCCTGGTGTGCGGCGCATCGCAAGGCATTGGCCGGGCCACCGCGGTCGAGCTCGCCGAGCTCGGCGCCGACGTGACGCTGCTGGCGCGCTCCGCCGAACGCCTGGCCACGTTAGCCGGCAGCTTGCCGCGTACGCATGCCGCACAACGCCATGCATGGCGCAGCGTGGACATGCTGGATACCGACGCACTGAAGGCGGAAGCGTTGGGCATCGTCGAAGCCAGTCCGGTGCATATCCTGATCAACAACACCGGCGGCCCGCCGGGTGGCCCCATCCATAGCGCCGCGCCAGCCGCTTTCGAAGAGACCTTCCGCCAGCACGTGCTGGCTGCACACGCGTTATTGCAGACGGTACTGCCAGGCATGCGTGACAGCGCTTACGGACGCGTCGTCAATGTGATCTCCACGTCGGTGAAAGAACCGATCCCGGGGCTGGGTGTATCCAACACCGTGCGCGCCGCGATGGCCGCGTGGGCCAAGACCATGGCCGGCGAACTGGCCGCCGACGGCATCACCGTCAACAACGTGCTGCCGGGCTACACGCGCACCGGCCGACTGGACGGACTGCTGAGCGTGCAAGCCCAGAAGACCGGCCGCAACGAGCAGGATTTGGCCCAGGAAATGGCCGCTGCGGTACCTGCGCGACGCTTCGGCGAACCCGGCGAAGTCGCCGCGGTGATCGCATTCCTGTGCACGCCTGCAGCGGCCTACGTCAACGGCGTGAGCATTGCGGTGGATGGCGGCCGCACGAAGGCGTTGAGTTAGGGCCTGTTTACCCTATTGGCGTAGCTCGCGTTGCCATTGCGTAGCCGCCACACATACGGCCGCGTCCGGTGCATTCCACCCGCACAGGTTTTAAGCTTGTACGGATGCCAAGCACACGCCTCGCCAACCTCATCGATGGTCGCCTGCAGGCTCCGGCGGACGACCAGTGGCTCGACGTGCACGAACCCGCCACGGGCGCGGTGTTCGCGCAATGTCCCGATTCCACCGCCGCAGACGTCGATGCTGCCGCCAAAGCCGCGCAGAAGGCGGCGCCAGCATGGGCTGCAACATCGGCCGAAACGCGCGCCAGCTTGCTGCACAAACTCGCCGACCTGATCGAGGCCACGCTCGCCCCCTTCGCGGAACTGGAATCGCGCGACAGCGGCAAGCCCGTAGCGCTCGCCAGACGTCTGGATATTCCGCGCGCCGTATCCAATCTGCGCTTTTTCGCCAGCGCCATCATCGGCTGGGAAAGCGAATCGCATGCGATGGAAAACGCTGCGATCAATTATACGCTACGCCATCCGCTTGGCGTGGTCGGCTGCATCAGTCCCTGGAACCTGCCGCTGTACCTGTTCACCTGGAAGATTGCACCGGCGCTCGCCAGCGGCAACACCGTGGTCGCCAAGCCTTCCGAGATCACCCCTTGCAGCGCGGCGTTGCTCGGTGAGTTGAGCATCGAAGCCGGCTTTCCAGCCGGCGTGCTGAACATCGTGCAGGGCCGCGGCCCAAGCACAGGGCAGGCGCTCGTAGAGCATCCGGTGATCAAGGCAATCTCCTTCACTGGCAGCACGCGCACCGGTGCGGGCATCGCCGCCACGGCCGCGCCGCAATTCAAGAAAATATCGCTGGAAATGGGCGGCAAGAACCCGGCGATCGTCTTCGCCGATGCCGATCTCAGTGAAGAAAACCTCGACACCATCGTGCGCTCGGGTTTTGCCAACCAGGGCGAAATCTGCCTGTGCGGCTCGCGCCTGCTGGTGCAGCGTTCGATCTACGACAGCTTCCGCGAACGTTACCTGGCCAAAGTGCGCGCGCTGCGCGTGGGTGATCCGCAGGATGCCGGCACCGATCTCGGCGCACTGGTATCGCGTGAGCATTTCGACAAGGTCATGCGTTGCGTTGCGCTGGCGCGCGATGAAGGCGGACGCATTCTCTGTGGCGGCGACGCGCTCAAGCTCGACGGGCGCTGCGCCGGCGGCTGGTTCATCGCGCCGACGGTGATCGAAGGCTTGCCCAACGACGCGCAGACCAACCAGCAGGAAATCTTCGGCCCGGTCGTCACGCTGATTCCCTTCGACGACGAGGCCGAAGCGATCGCCCTCGCCAACGGCACCGGCTACGGGCTTGCGGCATCGCTATGGACGCAGGATCTGTCGCGCGCGCACCGCATGGGCGCGCAACTTGAATTCGGCATCGTATGGATCAACTGCTGGCTGCTGCGCGACCTGCGCACGCCGTTCGGCGGCAGCAAGCATTCCGGCGTCGGCCGGGAAGGCGGCGCGGAAGCGCTGCGCTTCTTCACCGAGCCGCGCAACATTTGCATTCGCTACTGAGGAAGACACCTTGAACAGTCCATTGCAAGAGCTGATCGACAGCAATCGTCGCTGGTCGGCGTCGGTCACCCGGGCCGATCCGAACTTCTTCGAGCGCCTGGCCAAACAGCAATCGCCCAAATACCTCTGGATCGGCTGCTCGGATTCACGCGTACCCGCCACGCAGATCGTGGATCTGCCGCCCGGCGAGATTTTCGTGCAGCGCAATGTCGCCAACGTCGTGTCGCACACGGACCTCAATTGCCTCAGCACCGTCCAGTTCGCCGTGGATGTGCTGAAGGTCGAGCACATCATTGTTGTCGGCCACTACGGTTGCGGCGGCGTGCAGGCCGTACTGGACGAACGCCGGCTCGGCCTGGTCGACAACTGGCTGCGGCATGTCGGCGACGTGGCGCACAAACACGCGGACAAACTGGCAACGCTGGACTCCATGCCCTTGCGCAACATGCGGCTGTGCGAACTCAATGCGATCGAACAGGTGGTCAACGTATGCCAGACCACCATCCTGATGGACGCCTGGGATCGCGGTCAGCCGCTCTCGGTGCACGCGTGGTGCTACGGCCTTTCCAACGGCCACATGCATGATCTTGGCATGCACGTGAACTCGCGCGAATCGCTGCGCCCCAGCTACGAGCAGGCGCTGGAACAGCTGATGCGCCATGCCAAGGAACTTCGATGAGCGAGGTGGTACGCACCGACACCGCGCCTGCGCCGGTGGGTGCCTATCCGCATGCGCGCCGCGTGGGCAACCTGCTGTTTCTTTCCGGTGTCGGGCCGCGTGAGCCCGGCACCAACCGCATCCCCGGCAATGTCCATGACGCGGAAGGCAAGCTGATCGGCTACGACATCGAACAGCAATGCCGGCAGGTGTTCGCCAATGTGCGCGCCGTGCTCGAAGCGAGCGGGGCACACTGGGAGGATCTGGTCGACGTCACCGTGTTCCTCACCGACATGGCGCGCGACTTTCCTATCTATAACCGCCTCTATGCGGAACATTTCCATGGCGTGGACGCCTGCCGCACCACGCTGGGCGTCACTGCGTTGCCGACGCCCATCGCGATCGAGCTGAAGTGCGTGGCCGCGTTGCCGGCATCACGCGCATAAAAAAACCCGGGGGCCTGCGCCCGCCGGGTCTTTCATCCGAATGCGGATGAGCAGGAATTACTTGCCAGCAGTGCCGCTGGAAGCCGGCTCGGCGCTGGACTTCTTGGCCTTGTGGGTCTTGGTGGTCTTGTGGGTGGTCGAAGACTTGTGATGGGTGTGCTTGGCGGGGGCCGACGTCGACGCGGATGCCGGAGCAGCCGACGATTCCTGGGCCAGCACCGAACCGGAAAGAGCGACACCTGCCACGAGCAGGGAAGCGATCGCAAGTTTACGCATCATGATCATGAGCCTCGAAATTTTTAGTCGCCACGGACCCGGCCGGAACCCGGCTATCGCGGGCGGCGTGACGGCTCTAACAATGCATCCGTCTCGGCATACCGAAACTGAACGGACGTAGGAAACTTTCGAAGTTACCGGTAGCTTTTTAAACAAATCCCGCCGCGCGGTCCTCTAAACGGACGCCATGGTCTGACAACCCTCAGACAAGGCAGCACCGCAACAATTCACGAATGGTGGCCTGGACTTCGCTGGCCTTGGCCTCATCCCAAGCGAAGCTTTCCTCGTCCATGTACTGGCACTGCGCCAGTTCCAGCTGCACTGCCTGCACCCCTTCGACTGGCTGGCCGTAATGGCGGGTGATGTGGCCACCCTTGAAGCGTCCGTTGACCACGAAGTCGTAGCGGCGCTGGGCTTCCAGCACGCGGGTCAGGCTCCACTGCAGGTCGGCGCTGCAGCTCGCGCCATCGGCGGTGCCCAAGTTGAAGTCCGGCAGGCGCCCCTCAAACAGCATGGGCACGTGACTCTTGATGGAATGACCGTCCCACAGCACTGCCCGACCATGCTGCGCCTTCAGGCGCGCCAGCTCGCCGGCCAAGGCCTCGTGATAGGGCCGCCACCAGGTTTCGACGCGCCGGCGGATGTCATCCGCATCCGGCTCCTGGCCATCCAGATACAACGGCTGGCCGTCGAAGCCGATGGTGGGCGTCAGCCCTGTTTCGCGCCGCCCCGGATACAGGGCGTGACCATCGGCCGGCCGATTGAGATCGACCACGTAGCGCGATGCCAGCGGCTTGATCACGCTGGCACCCAGCGCCCTCGCCAGGGGTTCGTACAAACGTGCCACGTGCCAGTCGGTATCGGGTACCTGCCGTGCGCGGGGCTGCATGCGCGTGGCGAGATCGTCGGGAAGCCAGGTGCCGTCATGCGGCAGGCTGATCAGCAGCGGCACATGGCCGCGGGTAAGCGTGAAGGTGTCCATTCCTTCAGTGTCGCCCGTCCGCGCTCAATGCAGCAACAGCAGTTCCTCCGCCGCGGTGGGATGGATCGCGATGGTCGATTTGAGATCCTGCCAGGTCAGCCCCTTCTGCATCGCCACCGCAAAACCTTGCAGCAATTCGTCGCTGCCCGGTCCCAGCACGTGGATACCGACCACCTTGCGCGCCTCGCCCACACTCAGCAGTTTCACCACGCTCTGCTCAGAGCGGCCCGCCACCATCCACAGCAACGGCGTGTAGCGGCCGGTATGCACGTTCACCGCGTCGCCATAGCGGGCGCGCGCCTGTTGCTCGGTAAGGCCGACGGAACCCAAGGGCGGCTCGGAAAACACCACGCTCGGAATGACACTGTCGTCGAACTTCGCATCGGCATCACCGCCGACCAGGCGTTCCGCCAAGGCGCGTCCCGCCGCAACGGCCACGGGCGTAAGCGCCTTGCGATCGGTCACATCACCCACGGCGTAGATGCCCGGTACGCTGGTGTTCTGGAAGGCATCGACCAGCACATGGCCGGCTTCGCCGCGTTCCACGTCGAGTTGCTCGAGGCCCAAGCCGTCGCTGTTGGGAACACGCCCCACTGCCCACAGCACCGCATCGTAGACGCCGTGCTCGACGCCACCGGCAGCTTCCAGCGTGACGGTGCCCGGTTGGCCGCGCGCCGCCCTGATCTGCGTATTGCGCACGATACGGATGCCGTGCGATTGCATCTCCACGGCCAGTGCCTCGACCAGTTCCAGATCGAAGCCGGTCAACAGATTCTCGCGAACCAGCAGATCCACCTGGCAGCCCAGGCTGCGCATCACGCAGGCAAACTCCACCGCGACATAGCCGCCACCGACGATGGCGATGTGCTGCGGCGGCGCATCGAGCATGAAGATCTGGTCGGACACCATGCCCAGTTCGAAACCTGGGATATCCAGCCGACGGGGCCGTGCGCCGGTAGCGATCACGATATGCGGCGCACTCGCCTGCATGCCCTGCGCCGTTATCACCGTATCGTTCGAGGCAAGCCGTGCTGCCTCCGTCACCACCCGTATGCCCGCCATATCCAGGCGTGTCGCATAGCGATGCCGGATGCCGGCGATGTACTGGTCGCGCAAGGTGCGAAAGCGCGCCCAATCCAGGCGCAGCGCGCCGGCTTCGAAACCGATCTGCGCACCAAGCCGATGCATGTCGGCCATCTGCGCCGCAAACCACATGGCTTTTTTCGGCACGCAGCCGCGATTCACGCACGTCCCGCCGAGGGCATCCGGATCGAACAGCGCCACGCGTGCGCCAAGCCGAGCCGCGCGCTGTGCGGCACTCAATCCACCAGAACCTGCACCCAGGACGATCAAATCGAAGCGCTCGCTCATGCATCCTCCCGCCGAAAGGCCACCCGGATGTCACGCCGGCGAACGCAGGCGTGACATCCGCGAAATCCACATGTCATTCAAAGATGGAAACGTGACGGCAAATACGGCGCCGGATCGATGGCCGACGCCGCGCCGAGCATGTGCGCCGCCACCAGTTCCCCCGTCGCCGCGGACATGCTGACACCCAGCATGCCGTGCCCCGTCGCCAGATGCAGGTTCGACCAGCGCGTACTCGGGCCGATGATCGGCATTTCGTCCACGCTCATCGGCCGCCAGCCCCACCATTCCTCTTGCAGTTGCGGGCCTTCCGGTTCGTGCAGGCCTTCCGCCGCGCCGCATCGCAGGGCATCGATGCGTCGGCGGTTGAGCCCTTCGGAATAACCGGAGAATTCCATCGTGCTGCCGAGGCGGAACCCGCTGTTCCAGGTGGTGACGCAAACCTTCGCTTCGCGCAGCACCATCGCATGGCGCGGCGCCAGCATAGGGCGCGAATAAGTCAGTGAATAACCTTTGCCCGGCTGCATCGGCAGCCGCAAGCCCAGTTGCTTGCCGAGCAAAGGCGACCAGGCGCCCAAGGCGAGCACTACCCGCTCGGCGGTGAAATCGCCCAGGGTAGTGGCCACGCTGGTGAGGGTTTGACCGTGCGTGACCAGCCGTTCGATCTTCGCGCCCGTTTCGATGAGGCCGCCACGCTCGCGCACCAGCCTGGCCAGCTCGGCGACGTAGCGATCCGGCCGCAGCCGCGCATCGCCGGGATGAAACAGGCCGCCCTGCACACCGGGCTTGAGTGCCGGCTCCATCGCGGCCACCTCGTCGCCGCGCAAGCGTTGCACCGGAATGCCGAGGCGATCGAGCAATTGCGCATGGTGCTGCTCGTCATCGGCCATCTGCGCGGTACTGCGATACACGTACAGCGTGCCCTCTTCGACGAATTCGCAATCGAGCTTTTCCGCGTGAACCCACTCGGCCAGAAGACGGTACGAGCGCTGCAAAATGGCAGCCCGCGCCTTCGCCGCATAGTCAAAATCACGCCAGGTGCAGTGCCGCGCGAAACCCAGCAGCCAGCGCAGGCGCGGACCGTCCAGGCGCGGGTTGAGGTAAAGCGGCGCATCGGCACGCAACACCGAACGCAAGGCCACGCCCAGCGTACCGGGCATGGTCAGCGGGCCGGCATGGCTGGGCGTGATCGTGCCGCAATTGCCGTGCGAGCTGCCGCAACCGGGCGTCCCCTGCTCCAGCACGCGCACATGGGCACCGCCCTTGAGCAGATGCAGCGCACAAGCCAGGCCGATGACACCACCACCGAGGATCAATACGTCACTGCGGGAAGCATTCATCGGACCATTGTAACGGCCGGGAATTGGTACTTGCGCGGTATTGGTTCGCGAGCGCAGGCTGCTGTCGTGGCCACCCTACCGTCCCCACGCCGATGCGCCCGACCTCGATGCTGTACCTGCTTTGCACGACCGTGCTGGTGGCCTCGATCAGCGCGCACGGCCAGCCGCCGCCGTCCGCCACGGAATTGCTGAGACAGTTCGGTGGTGCACAGAATGGCTTGGCCCGCTACGAGTACCTCACCGCGGTGATGCCCCTGCTGAGCGGCAACGACAAATCGCTGGCGCAGCAACTGCTGGCGACGGTGGACAGCGAATTGGGCCTTTACAACGAAGCGGTGATGGCCTTCCCGTTCGACAACCGCATCGCGCCGCCACGCGCCACGCCGCTGCCCACGCCAGACCAATGGCAAGCGGAGGACGCCGCCGATGCGGTGGCGAAGCTCGCCGCCACACGCCACATCGTGATGGTGAACGAGGCGCACCACGACGCGCATACCCGCGAACTCACGCTGGCCTTGCTGCCACGCCTGCGCGCGCTCGGCTTCCAGTATTTCGCGGTGGAAGCGTTGAGCCCCAAAGACACCGACCTCATGCACCGCGGCTACGTGACCGAGGCTTCCGGCAGCGAGTACCTGCTCGAACCTTTGTATGGCGAGATCGTGCGCCAGGCGATCCGGCTCGGCTACACCATCGTGGCCTACGATCCGGAGAATGCATCCATCACCGACCGCGACACGGCGCAGGCGCATCTGCTGTACGAAAAAGTATTCGCCAAGGATCCGCAGGCCCGGCTGTTCGTGCATGCCGGCTACTCGCATATCGACAAAACCGCCGGCAACCTGGGCAACGGCATCGAACCCATGGCGATGCAACTGCGGCGCCTCAGCGGCTACGACCCGCTCAGCGTGGACCAGACGCAGTTTCGCGACGTCGCCGTGGGCGGTCTCGATTTCGGGTTCTACAGCGATGTCGCCAGCCATTTCTCGTCGCCGGTGCCCTACGTGTTGCGCCAGCGTGGCAGCGGCGCGACCTGGAGCTCCGATCCGAAGCAGCACGACGTCACCGTCATTGTGCCGCCGGCCTTCGAGCGCGACCTGGATGTGAACGGCATCATGAAGAGCGATGTCTTGCGCCGCGAGGTGATCCTGCCGCGCCCGCCCTTCGACCCCGATCAACGGCCATCGTGGCTGACGCTGGGCGGTCAACGTCTGCCATATCGGATCAGCACCAATCTATGCGCCGGCCAGATCCCCTGCGTGGTCGAGGCGCATGACCCCGGCGAGCCCGACGACGCTCCGCCTGCAGATCGCTACACCTTCCTGCACGGCCGCTCGCACAACGTGCTTTATCTGTTCCCCGGCCATTACCGGCTGCGCGCCTGGGATGTCAGCGGCAAAACTTTGCAGCAGCAGGATATCGACGTGGTATCCCACTGATGGCTCATGGCGGCAGGCAGCCGGACACAAGCTCTCGCAATTTCTAAAAACTTCCCTGCAACTTGTTGATTTGCTATAACTCAGCCAGCTCCGCCGCCGAGTTTTGCAGATGGGCCTGGCCAACGCAGAGGATCCCCGCCGACATCGATCGCTCAGCCATGCGCTGCGCCTTGGCGTGCTGGCTGGCGTACTGCTATTACTGGCCGCCTGCGCCAGTTCCCCACGCCGCGAAGCCACCTACAAGCCATCCAATTCCGCCCTTGCCAACGAACCGGCACGCGCACCCGAAAACGCCGTCGGCACCGCCAACGACGTGCTGTTTCGCGCCATGGCCCTGGTCGGCACGCCCTACCGCTGGGGCGGCAACACGCCGACCGGCGGCTTCGATTGCAGCGGACTGGTGGAATACATCTACCGCAACGCCGCCAATATCGAATTGCCGCACAGCTCGCGCGACATGGCGTCCATGAACGGCCCCAAGATCAAGCGCATGGACGACCTGGTGAGCGGCGACCTGGTGTTTTTCGGCAGCGGACGCAGCATCAGCCACGTCGGCGTCTATGTGGGCAAAGGCCGTTTCGTGCACGCCCCAAATAGCGGCGGCACCGTGCGGCTGGACGATATCGATGG
>NZ_DATJMN010000186.1:0-7146 GCF_035508675.1 Dyella sp. | reverse complement strand
CCCATGCTGCGCATCGCCAGGCCGATGCTCGCGCTCAAGCGCAGATCATCCAGGTCCACCGGAATTTCCATCCGATGCACGCGCCGGCATAGGCGCGTCGCCACCTGCATGGCCTGTTCCTGGTTCACATCGTGCAGCATGGCGACGAATTCCTCGCCGCCATAGCGGCCAAGCAGATCGGTAGGCCGCAATTCATTGTTCAGCACTTCAGCCACGGCAACCAGCGCGCGATCGCCGGCGGCATGGCCGTGCATGTCGTTGAGCACCTTGAAGTGATCCAGGTCCAGAAACAGCAGGGCAACGGAACGTTCCGTATTGGCGGTACTGGCCAGCATGCGATTGGCCGCCTCGGTCCAGGCACGGCGGTTGAGGATGTTGGTCAGCGCATCGCGGTCAGCCAGCACGCGCACTTGGTCGCGATCATGCCGCATGGTGAGCGCGCGATCGGCCAGGCCCAGCGACAGCACGATGGCTTCGAAGGCGCCCATGCCGATGCTGGCGTCATTGAGCCAATCCAGGCTCGGCAGGGCGCCGGTGGCCTGCGCGCTGGTCATGGCGGTAAGCGCCAGCAGCGGCGTCCAGCCGGTCAGGAAAAACCAGGCCTGGCGCGAGCCGCGCACAGCGGTCGCCACGGCGGTGACGAGCAGCAACAAAGCGCCGAGAATCAATACGGGATTCACCAACGCTTGTGCCATGGTCACTAGCGCATCGATGCCGGTACAGCGCAACAGCACGATCAGCGGCATCGCAAAACCCAGCGCAACCACCGGCACACGCAGTGCCGGCGCGTAGCGCTGAACATCGCAGAAGCGGCTGATAAACAACGCGGCGAACGACACCGACAGCGCCGTCGCCGAGGCGCCCAACAGTACTTCCGATCCGGCCAGCCAGCGCAAGCCAAGCGGGTGGAACAGGAAACCGGTTTCCACGCCCTGGACTAGCGCGTAGCAAAGTATGTAGCCCGTGTACCAGGCGAAGGTCATGTCACGCAGCATGATGGCGAAGCACAGGGCCATCAGTGCCATCGCAGCCATGACGGCGAAGCACGCCGTCGCAAAAGTGAGCCAGTTGGAATCTTCCAGCAGAAATCCATCCATGTCCTGCAATTTGAAGCGTTCCGGCGCGGCGAGGGTGCCGCTCGGCTCCAGTTTCAGCAAGATCGGTTGCGAGTGCGCGTTACCGATGTCGAGGCGCAAGGCCAGCCGGCCGTGGCCGTGGAACGCATCGCCGAAATCGTCCATGGCGTAGGTATGGATAGGGCCTTGTTCGCCATAAAGCGTGATCGAGCCAAGCGGCGCGGGGTAGATCGACAACACGCGCTTCCCGCCTGGACCGTTCGTTTCAGGTTGCAATACGACCCAGCTGCCTCGCCCAGAGCGCGGAAAACGCTGCAGCAGCGCGGGATCGAATGGCCTGAGTGCTCCCTGCCGAAACGCGGCCATGATTGCCGCAGGTGTGTCGCCCTGTGTCGCTTCGTGCCAGGCGCCATACAGGTGCATCTGCTTTGCACCAGCCGTCACCTGCGAAAACCACAGCAGCCAAATCAACGGCAAGGCGGCCAGCAGCCACCTGCGCGTCTTGCCTAGTTTGCACCATGCCTCCGACACTTCATCCCCCCGCTCCCTGAAGTGGCTTGTGCTTCCGCTTCTTCACGCCGGATACCGCGACGGCCATGGGCAGGCAGGTTTCTACGACCTGCTGCGCCCCTCGGCCGCTATGGGAATCGCCGGAATCCTTAAACCAAACGGTAGCGTCTTTCCATCGTGTAACAAAGCCTCCAAAAAGCGTGCCATGCAGGACGCATGCCAGCGATCGCGGGTGGATCGTTCTGTCGCGATTTCACGTTGGTTTGCAGGGCGCCGGGGCATGTTCTTCAACCGCTACGACGATTTTGAATCTGCGAGGAGAGCGGCATGTCTGCAATCAAGGTAGCAGTGCTGGTCGGCAGCCTGCGCAAAGACTCCTTCAACCGCAAACTGGCCAAAGCGGTGGAGCGGCTGGCGCCGCCGGAGCTGTCGTTCGAGCACGTGCGCATCGACAACCTGCCGCTGTACAACCAGGATTTCGACAGTGATTACCCGCCGGTATGCCAACAACTGAAGGCGCAGATCAAGGCGGCCGACGCCCTGCTGTTTGTCACACCCGAATACAACCGCTCGATTCCCGGTGTGCTGAAGAACGCCATCGATATCGCCTCGCGTCCCTACGGCTCGAGCGCCTTCGCCAACAAGGCCGGCGCGGTGATCGGCATTTCCGTGGGCGCCACCGGCACGGCGCTGGCGCAGCAGCATCTGCGCAACGTGCTGGTGTATCTGGACGTGCCGTTGATGGGCCAGCCGGAGGTGTTCCTGAAGTTCAGCGACGGCTTGATCGATGACGAGGGGAACATCGGGGTCGAGAGCACGAAGAAGTTCTTGCAGGGCTTCGTCGATCGCTACGTGGTATGGGTGAAGCGCCACGCGCATGCGTAGCGATCGACGCAGGCTGGGATGAAATCCCGGCTTTTCCGGAATTCCCCCAGCCTACGTCGCAACATCAAGGCGCCGCAGGTGCGCCTACGCCGCAATGCTTTTCCAGCAACTGCTGTTGCACGTCGTGCGCGGCTTGCACGTCGGTCGGATGCAGGCGCGCATAGCTGCCGTCCGAATGCAATTGCCAGGTGGTGGCGTTGTCGGCAAGGTAAAGGTCCAGTTCCTTGCGGATGCGCTGGCGCAGCTTCTTGTCTTCGATCGGGAAGCCGGTTTCGACGCGGCGGTCCAGGTTGCGTTCCATCAGGTCGGCACTGGCCAGGTACATGCGTTCGTCGCCGTCGTTGGCGAACCAGTACACGCGGCTATGTTCCAGGAAGCGGCCGACGATCGAGCGTACGCGGATGTTCTGCGAAACACCGGTAATGCCTGGCCGCAGGCAGCACATGCCGCGTATCAAGAGGTCCACTTTCACGCCGGCGATGCTGGCCTTGTACAACGCACGGATCATCTTTGCATCGGTGAGCGCATTGATCTTGATGATCATGTGCGCCGGCTTGCCGGCTTCCGCATGTGCGGTTTCGCGGGCGATCATGTCCAGCAGCGACTTCTTCAGCGTGAATGGCGCATGCAGCAGTTTTTTCATCTTCAGCAGCTTGCCCATGCCGGTGAGCTGGCTGAAGAGCTTGTGCACGTCTTCGCACAGCGCCGGGTCGGAGGTGAGCAGGCTGTAGTCGGTATACAGGCGCGCGTTGCCGCTGTGATAATTGCCGGTGCCCAGATGCGCATAGCGCTGCAGCTTTTGGCCTTCGCGGCGCTGGATCAGCATCATCTTGGCGTGCGTCTTCACGTCCACCACGCCGTAGATCACCACCGCACCGGCTTGCTGCAGGCGTTGCGCGAGGCTGAGGTTGGATTCTTCATCGAAGCGCGCACGCAGTTCGACCACGGCGATCACTTCCTTGCCGGCGCGTGCGGCCTCCACCAGCGCATCCACGATTTCCGAATTGGCGCCGGTGCGATACAGCGTCTGTTCGATCGTGAGTACGTCGGGATCTTTGGCCGCCTGGCGCAGCAGGTCCACCACCGGCGCGAAGGATTCATACGGATGCAGCAGCAGTACGTCCTGCTTGCTGATTACCTGGAACAGGTCTTCGGCCTTTTTCAGCGCCTTGGGGATCGCCGGCACGAACGGGGGATACTGCAAGTGCGGACTCTGGCTGCGGTTGATGATGCCGAACAGGCGCGTGAGGTTCACCGGGCCGTTGACTTCATACAGCTCCGCTTCGGTCAGCCCGAATTGCTTGAGCAGGTAGTCGATGAGTTTCTTCGGGCAGTTGTCGGCCACTTCCAACCGCACGGCGTCGCCGAAGCGGCGCGAGAACAGCTCGCCGCGCAGCGCGCGGGCGAGATCGTCCATTTCTTCCGGGTCGATGGTGAGGTCGGCGTTGCGGGTAAGCCGGAACTGGTAGCAGCCGAGCACTTCCATGCCCGGAAACAGTTCGTCCGCGTGGGCATGGATGATCGAGGACAGCAGCACGTAGTTCTCGCCGCCTTCGCATACGTCATCCGGCAGGCGCATGATGCGCGGAAGCACGCGCGGCGCCGGCAGAATGGCCAGGCCCGAATCGCGCCCGAACGCATCCACGCCCTCCAGTTCGACGATGAAGTTGAGGCTCTTGTTGACCAGTAGCGGAAACGGATGCGTGGGATCGAGCCCGATCGGCGTCATCATCGGCGCCACTTCCTGGCGGAAATAGCGCTGCACCCAACGCTTTTGCGCGGCTGACCAACTCTCGCGGCGCACGATGCGGATACCGTGCCGATCCAGCTCCGGCAGCAGGCGCTCGTTGAGAATGCTGTACTGGCGCGCGATCTGGCGATGCGCGATCTCGCTGATCTCGGTGAGCGCCTGCTTGGGCGGGATGCCGTCCGGCCCCACGATCTCGTGGCCGAAGGCGAGCTGGCTCTTCAGCCCGGCCACGCGGATCTCGAAGAATTCGTCCATGTTGCTGGAAAAGATCAGCAGGAACTTCAGGCGTTCCAGCAGCGGCGTGCGCTCGTCCAGCGCCTGCTCCAGCACACGGTTGTTGAATTGCAGCTGAGACAGTTCGCGGTGGATGTAATGCGCTTTGTCGCTGAGATCGACCGCAGGCGTGGGCTCTGCTGTTTCCGGCGTAGGCAGGGTGACTGCGGACATGGTGTCCTCGTTGGGGCGTTTGCTGATCGAACGTTGCATCGACTTCTTTGACGGGTGCGCGGCAGCGTCCAGCATGCCATGGCTTGGCCATGGTGCGGGGGCGCCTTGACACCGGTATGACATACGTCGCGGAAAGGCGGCGTCATTGCCTGTCAGGAATGGCTGCCATCCGCCAGGTAATGACTGGGCGCAGCCCCCAGCGTACGCCGGAATGCCGCCGTGAATGCGCTGGCGCTGCCATAGCCCAGCTCCATCGCCACCCGCGTCACCGGCTGTCCGCGCCCCAGCCGGGTCAGGGCCGCCATCAGGCAGGCCTGGTGGCGCCAGTCGCTGAAGCTCATGCCGGTCTGTTCGCGGAACAGGCGGGTAAAGCTGCGACGGCTCATGCCCGCTTTGCGAGCCATGCTGTCGATATCCACGTCCAGCGAAGGTGATGCGAGCAGTGCCCGGCACAGTTGGGCCAGCCGGGGATCTTGCGGCAAGGGGGTATTGAGGGGCAGGGCGGGCATGCGAGCGATTTCTGCAACCAGCAGGCGCATCACGTCATCATCGCGGCTGCCCAGTTCGTATTCGGCGGGCACGTCCACCGCTTCGGACAGTAGTGCGTGCAGCAAGGGCGACACGCTGATCACGGTGCAATGCACGGGCAGGCCGGCCTTGGCGGCGACCTCAGGGAGCACATAGGCGCTGCGCGTGCTGGTCAGTCCACCCATATGCACCGCATGGGTGACACCGGCAGGAATCCACAGTGCACGGTAGGGCGGCACCACCCAACTGCCTTCGCTGGTGGTGACGGTGAGTACGCCGGTCACCGCATACAGGCATTGCCCGCGTTTGTGCCAGTGGCTGGGTAGCGTCAGGCCGGCAGCGTAGTCGTTGCCGGTGGCGACGACGTCACGGGGCGTGTCTTCGTAGCCGATGACCCGGGTATTGCGCACGTCTGCTCCTGTTTGGCCCGAATTCGCTAGAAGTTGACCCAATAGTGCATGCAGGCCGCATGCGGCTACTTTAAGGTGGCATCCGCATCCGGGCAATGTTGCCGGCTTCCCCCTATCCCGAGGAACTCATGCAGAACTCCGCCGAATCGGTTTCGCTGCCGTCGACTGCGCCGCGCACGGATTACACCGTGCTGGGCGCGATCAGTTTTTCGCATCTGCTCAACGACATGATCCAGTCGTTGATTCTTGCGATCTATCCGCTGCTGAAGAGCGGCTTTCATCTCAGCTTTGCGCAGGTAGGGCTGATCACGCTTACCTATCAGGTCACCGCGTAGCTGTTGCAGCCGGTGGTCGGCATGGTGACCGATCGCAAGCCCATGCCTTATTCCTTGCCGGTTGGCATGGGTTTCACCTTGTGCGGCTTGTTGTTGCTGGCGACGGCGCCGAATTTTGCGGTGCTATTGCTGGCCGCTGCGTTGGTGGGTACGGGCTCATCGGTATTTCATCCGGAGTCGTCGCGCGTGGCGCGCCTGGCTTCGGGGGGGCAGCATGGTTTGGCGCAGTCGCTGTTCCAGGTCGGTGGCAACACGGGCTCATCGCTGGGGCCGTTGCTGGCGGCGTGGATCATCGTGCCGCACGGGCGTGGCAGCGTGGCGTGGTTTTCGCTGGCGGCGTTGCTGGCGATGGTCGTGTTGTTGCAAGTGGGCCGTTGGTATCGCTTGCATCACGTCAGTCGCAGCAAGGCGGTGCGTCACGTGTCGGGAGAAATGCTCAGCCGCAACAAGGTGGTCATGTGCCTGCTGATCCTCGGCTTGCTGATTTTCTCCAAGTACTTCTATCTCGCCAGCATCAGCAGCTACTTTACGTTCTACTTGATGCACACCTTCGGCTTGTCGGTGCAAGCTGCGCAGGTGCATCTGTTCGTGTTCTTGTTCGCGGTGGCGGCCGGTTCATTGATTGGCGGACCGGTGGGTGACCGGATCGGGCGCAAGTGGGTGATCTGGGTGTCGATCCTTGGCGTTGCGCCCTTCACGCTGGCCTTGCCGCACGCCAATTTGTTCTGGACGGGCGTGTTGTCGGTAGTGATCGGCTTGATTCTGTCGTCGGCGTTTTCGGCGATCCTGGTCTATGCGCAGGAGCTGATCCCCGGACGCGTCGGCATGATCTCCGGCTTGTTCTTCGGCTTTGCGTTCGGCATGGGCGGCATTGGCGCGGCGGTGCTTGGGCGGGTGGCCGATGCACACGGCATCGACTATGTGTATTCGCTGTGTGCGTATTTGCCGTTGATTGGCGTGCTGGCGGTGTTTTTGCCGGATTTGGAGAAGGGGCGGCGGTAGGACGAGGCTCACAGATGCGGCCACGAGCGAGCAACATGCAGCTTTACTGCCTTTGCCTCGATGTCGTCCTTCAGTTTTTGCGCAGCTTGCGGATTGTCGTCGGAGATGTAATCGACGATATCGATCAGGTCAGCACGGGCAGTTTCAGTCCATTCGACGACGGGCACGACGCTTCCTGTCAATCAGCGCTTGAGCTTCATCCA